>NZ_BAABAB010000032.1:0-8193 GCF_039537205.1 Microlunatus ginsengisoli
AAGCGATCCCGCGACCACGTCGGCATAACCATCAGATCGGCATAATGGGTGTTATGCCGACGTCGGCATAACACCCACTTGATCAGGAACACGTTCCGGCTGGCGTCGCGGCGGGACTGGGACCGGCTGAAACGCGACGTGAAACCGATCTACGCCGCCCCCAACGAAGCCGCGGCCCGGGCGGCTCTCGACGACCTGACCGACAGCTGGGGCGCCAGGTATCCAGCGATCATCAGACTGTGGACTAACGCGTGGGCCGAGTTCATCCCGTTCCTCGACTACGACGTGGAGATCCGCAAGATCCTCTGCAGCACGAACGCGATTGAGAGCTTGAATGCCCGCTACCGCCGAGCGGTGAAGGCCCGCGGCCACTTCCCGACCGAGCAAGCTGCGATGAAGTGCCTGTACCTGGTCACCCGATCCCTGGACCCGACCGGCAAAGGGCAGGCACGATGGACCATGAGGTGGAAACCGGCACTCAACGCGTTCGCCACCACGTTCGCCGACCGCTGGCCGGCGGCAGAAACCTACTGATGAAAACCGCCGGAAACACCGTTCTCGTTACAGACCCCATAGCGCCCATCGGGTCGTCCCGAGTTCCGCGTAAAGCGCTGTGGTTGTAGGACGCACTGGCGATGCTGGGTACGACGAGGAGTACGCCCCTGAGGCGAGCTGTCGTGGAGGGTTCATGCTCGTGTCGTGGAAGAGAGCGCCGAGATCGACGGGTCAGAGCAGATCAGCAGCACCGAGCGCGCGGTTCATGGCGCGGTGACGTCGTCAGAGTTACGCGCATTCCTCGACGACTGGCTGCACGGCCGGCTCGGCAGCATGATCGCTGACGTGCGGTTCCGTGCAGGCCGCATCGATGCTGTCTGGGGCGTAGAGCTGCAAGACGGCCGAGAGGTCGTGATCAAGGCGCACCGGGCCCCGGTCGACGTTGACGCCGCTCGGGCAACGGTCGACGCCCAGCAAGCGCTGGTGGCCGCGGGCTTTCCCTGCCCGGTCCCCCTGGCGGGGCCGGACGAGGTCGATGGCCGCGTCCTCACCGCAGAAACCCTGATCGCGGGCGCGAGGCCTGACGGTCGCCAGCCCGCCATGCGTCGGCTGCTGGCCGACGGGCTCGCCCGGCACATCGACATTCTGCGGGCGCACCGGGACCTGGCCCGGCGCGCCGGTCCGGGACCTTCGTGGTGTCGCTACCAATGCGGTCCGTGGCCAGTCCCCCACGACACGCTTGTCGACTTCGAGTTCACCGTCGCCGGCTACGAGTGGCTCGACGGGTTTGGGCGGCGTGCGGCTGATCAGATGCTTGAAAATCGAGAGCCTGATCAGGTCGTCGTGGGTCACGCCGACTGGTACGCCGGGAACACGGCGATGGTTGGCGATCAGCTCGTCGGGGTCTTCGACTGGGAACTGGTGGCCGACACCGAAGCGGTCATCGCCGGCTTCACAGCCTCGTGCTACGCCGCCAGCGCCTCGGCTGGAGGCGGGCTGTCGAGCCCGCGGGAGGCCGCTGCCTATCTACGGGATTATGAGGAGGTGAGAGGGCAGCAACTCTCCGACAGTGAACGCCGGGCCGCTGCCGCCGCGGCCGCCTGGATCCTTGCCTTCAACGCCCGCTGGCAGGTGGCGCTGATAGCTCACGGCATGTGTGACTTCTCCGTGATCGACCTCGTGCAGGACCACCGGGAGGACTACCTGTCGCTGTCCTGGTCGTAGTCACGCCCTGTCGGGAGTCAACGCAGCCGGTCGTCTATCGGTCGATTGAAGAGTCAGTCGTCACGGCTGGCGGAGTGTCGAGCCCTCCAGGTCGGGGGCGCTCCCCCTGCCACACCTCCGATTAAAGCCCCTGGGCTGTCCGGTGAGGGCGACTATGTCGTCTACTACTCTTGCCGGCCCTCAGGCAGCGACTCGAGTTTGCGCCTTGGTTGGGTTGTCTAGGTCAGCCATCCTGGTCCTCTTCCTCGACGACAGTAGGCTTCCCTGCGTATTGCTTGCGCAGCGCCGAGAGCCGCAGCCGTGGCGGAGTCTTGCTGACCTTGGCGAGGTTCAAAGGTGGGTCGAGCGCCGCCAAGATCTCTGACTCAAGAGCGTCCAAGGTGTCGGCATCGGCAATCGGGATGGTGACCACTCGCAGGTGCGCGTGCATCCAACCGGTCAGCTCAGCCTCGTCGATGGCAGATGAGCCATGAGCGCTGGCCAGGATGGATCCAAGGCTTCTACGCAGGGTCGAGAACTCGTGCCGCTTTCCGAGGTGCATGGTGGTGATCCGCCCCCAGAGGGTGTTCGACGACTCGGACCCTCCGCTTCGGGTCGCGCCAGCCAGGCCGGCATAGATGAGTCCGGCCGCGATCTCGTGCCCCAGTCCCCTGCTGAGATCTTCGGCACCGACCTCGTCGACCCACCAGCTGTACATTCCCGGCGATCGCAGGTCCGCCCCGTTTGACGCTAGGAGATCGGCTAGCGCGACAGCTCTGGATTGATCCTGAAGCTGCTCGGTGACCTTCGCGGCGGTGCTGTGTGAGTCGGCTCCACGGCGCAGGTACCACGACAGGCGTCGCCCGAACGACAACCCCTTCAGCTGGTCGACGACGACCGCACCGAGCGGCGCCAGTGCCGCCTCGGCGGACTCGACGTAGGCCGCACCAGCATGGATGTCCACGACCAGTCCATTGATTGGTCCGACGGCTTCGCCCAGCTGAGTGGCCACGGTCTGACCCCACGATCGCCGGTACTCGCGGGTGGTGTCGGGCAAGTACCGCTCGTAGGGCTCGAGCCAGTCGTCGGGAGCGACTAGCCCATGCTCTGCTGACAGGATGAACCAGGGCGCGCCGGAGGCTTCAGCGTAGGCGCGCATCTTCTTGAAGTAGTCGGACGTGTAGAGGTCCTTCGCGGGCGCACCGTGGCTCAGTTTGCTCTTCACGCACCCCACCAGCACGACGTCGGGGCTTGTTTGCGGCGTCTTGGTGACGGCGGCAGATCTTGATCGCGCCGCAGGAGCCCGGGGCGGACCAGGCGCGGTGACGAGCTGCTGGCCGCGGCCGATCGAGAACCCGAGATTGGCGAGCCACCGACGGGCCGACTGCGACTGGAACCGCTGCCGATCCGGTACGCCGGTTGCGAGCGCGATTGCCTGCTTCGCCGGCCAGCGCACGCCGTCGATTTCGACCCAATATTCCCGGATCGGCTCGGGCACATGATTGGCGATGCGCGCCCGCACCATGTCTGGGGTGAGTTCGAACGGTTCACCGTCCAGCGTGAACTGCATACCTATTGATACCTGACGGCGGCGACATAGGGACGCCTCGCGGGAGCGCCATGCCCTATCGATCTTGGCCACACCAACGTCGGCGATTGTTGTCGGGGTTGCCGGATAGCGTTCGACACACTGAGACGCGACGGGAGGTAGCCAGGTGAGCGATGAGCAACGCCACCCGGACCTTTCATTCGTCGTGCCCGCCGCGAACGAAACCCGGTGGAGCGATCTTCTTGCCTCCCTGATCGCGACCGATCCGGCACCCATCAAGGAGCTGGTTGGGGGATTACCGGACGCCGTCCGGCGCGAGGTCACGGTGGCCGGTCAGGTCGCCCGGCGATCCGACCGGCTGGACCTCTTGCTGCTGCGTGACGGCCAGCAGCTCGCCATGATCGAGGCGAAGGTTCTGGCCGACCTTGGATCGCAGCAGCTCGCCCGATATGAGGCGGCGTTTCCCGAAGCCGAGGCGCGCTTCGTGCTTCATCTCGGCAGCCTGCCCCTAAGCCTCATGGCTGCTCCGAGGTGGCGTGCGCTGACTTGGGAGGACGTACTGAGCGCCTTCAGTGAGAGCGACCACCCGTGGGTCGCTGCCACGGCTCGTGCGTGGTTGCGGCAGCTCGACAGCCTGGTGCCCCGCGTGGATGCCGAAACGGTCTGGAACGACGTCCCAGATGACGCGGCAGGGTTCGAACTGGCACTACGCACGCGTGTCGCCTGGCTCGCAAGTCGGATGGACGCATGGTGCGAGCTGGAGCATGACCTGGAGCAATCATCGGGCGGGGGCGCGTGGGTGGCGGCGATTCGGGTGCCGTCCTCATCCCTTGGCCACAAAGTTATCGTTGAGATTCAGGAGGGCCTACCCGCCCAGGCATGGCGCCCCAATCCTGCGCTGGCCTACCGCGATCGGCTTCCCGGACCGGTTGTCCTCGTGGGGTTGAGCCAGTCGGGGGTCATCACATCCGCCGACTTCGATTGGCCGCTTCTGCACCAGCTGTTCCGCGACCGCATCGTCGACGACTCGGGTGCCGTCGTGGACGGCCGCGCGTGGCAGCTGACTTCCGCCAATCCCCGTGACGCGGTGGACCGGGCCAACTGGCAAGCCATCGTCGCAGCCGGCGCTCCGAAGTGGATCGGCAAGGGGTACGGCATGGCGACTGCAAGAACGCACGCCGTGTGTGCGTTCGGCGCGCGGATCCAGCTCGATCCCTGGAGCACGCTCGGCGAGATCGATGCCGAGTTGCAGGCGCTTCAGGCACTCATCATCGAGATGGCCGAGAGCGTGGCATCGTGATCGCCCATGCGTCCAACCAATACCTGATCGAGCATCTTCGACTCGGCCTCGAACGTGGGGATGCCGAGGGACGCAGCCGGATCCGCTGACCTCTCTACATCGAGGAGGAGCAGGACGACCTCCTGCCGATGTTGCACCCTTACCTGTAGGACAACGCAACCCTGCACGACGAGGAATGGCACCGTTCCAGGCAACATCACGACGCTATGGCTGCCACCCGCCAGCGCGCCTGAAACGGTGCGGAACGGTGGGCTCGCGGCTGGCGGCTGTACTGAAGTTCCGACGAGCCTGAGCCAGGGCCTCGTCGAATGCAGCGTCAGGGTCGGCCTGGACGTAGGCGGTAGCTCTCAAGTCACGAACTCCAATACGGAGCCCGCTGAACGGCAGGACGTCCTGCCGTAGCCTTCGGCCAGGACGCCGACGTCGTCGTCTGCCTACACACGCCCCTCGCGCGGAGGAGATCGCATGGAGGACTCGACGGCGAACGCCGAGCCTGAGGACGACGGCCGGAGCAAAACCACCGACTCATCTGCTGTGGACAACTCAGCGCCTGCTGTGGACAACTCAGCGCCCACTTCGGACATTGACTCGCCCAGGCCATTGACGGTCGTCGCGGAGATGCTTCCAGGTGTGGCGGTCGTCTTCGGTGAGGTTCCGGCGGAACTCGAACTCGATCTGATCGACTTTGGGCTCGTGTCGACTGACGACCAGAAGCAGGTCTCTAACGTCCTGGCTTCGATCGGCACCACGGCGACGGTGGCCGGCAACCTTGGGAACGCACTTGCCAGTGCGCGGGGGCTCTACAAGCTCAGCGATGCAACCCAAGCCCTCCTGAAGGCTGGCGGAACCCTCGCAGTCAAGGATGGCGCAAACCTCGGCACAGTGCTCCTGCCTGGCACTCTCGCGCAGGCCCGCTTCATTCCAGTGACTGCGGTGAGCGCAGCCGGGGTCGCCGCCGCGCTTGGACCGGCCGTGGCCATGATCGCTCTTCAGATGTCGCTGAATGAGATCTCGGGCCTGGTCACCACCAACATCGCACTGACCAGCCAGGTGCTCACCGACATCCGCCACGATCAGTGGACCGAACTGACAGGCCTGGTCGCCACCATCGATCGCGTCGTTGACCAGGCAAGAGAAGTCGAATCGGTCCCGAAGTCGCTATGGGAGACAGTCGCAGGCAAGCGCGCTAACCTGCTCAAGCAGCGTGACCTCTACCGGATGAACGTCGGCAATCACGCACGACAGATCGCTGAGCTCGACACACGCCGTCGACGTGAGTACTTGGAGACGAATGCCCAAGCAATCGTCTTCGACGCCAACGCACTCCTGTCTTCCCTCAAGGCATGGACCGGATACCAGGCGCTTCACGCCGCGCGGGCGAGATCTGCTGGGCAGGAGGACGCCGGCGAGGCCCGGCTTGTCGACGCCATCGCGCGAGAGACTCGCGATGTGCTGGACTCCTCACTCGCCGAGACGACAAGGCTCCTCGATGCGCTGACCCGGGAGTTGCGCGTCGTCGCCGAACTGCCTGGTCACGACACACTGCCATTGCCGGGAAAGCGCAAGGACTCCAGGGCAGCCCGCCGAACCGCAGCCCGTCTCTTGCATGCGATTGAGCCTGTTGCCAACGCTCTTCATCCACCGGCCCCACCGCTCGGGGCTCCGGCCGTTGTCTGTGCACCCGAGACGCTGGATCTCAAGCCGTACCTTCGCATTTTGCGGTGGTTCGTCGAGGACGATGAGACGCTCCGCGTCATCGGCTTCCCTCACGAGTTCGATGCTCTCGGTCCCGTTAGTGCGATCCTCGACACGGCGAAGGAGAAGTGGGCGGCAGCCAGGGACAAGGCGCCCGCCAGAACGCTAGTCGCCGTCACCGATCGCCGCATCGTCACGGCCGAGACGAATGCATTCCTTGAGCACGGCGAGATGCGTCCCGACATTCCGATTGACCAAGTTCGATACGTCCGAACAACGACAACACGGGCCGGTACCGAGCGCCTTGCGATCGACCTCATCACGCGTGAAAAGAACATCCGATGGCTCTTCTCCGCTGACGTCGGCACCGCTCAGACGGATGCGCTTGCCGCTGTGCTGGCCGAGTCGATGACGATCCCAGACGCTGAACGCGATGAGCTTCAACAGCGACGCGTCGCGTCCATCGAGACAAACACGGGCGCCGAGAGTGCAGATACGGGATCTTCGGATCCGATTGGATCCGAAGCCACGACCTGCAATCCCGAGTAGCAGCCGAGCCGACTCGCGTCGGCCGGGGGAACAAAATCCCTGGTATTCGGTGACCTATCGTTGCTGCATCCGCACCCCGGATCCCTTTTCAGTTTGTACGAGCTCAGCGCTCACGATCGGGATCTTCGGGCATGGTGCCACGGGGCGGGTCCTCCTCGCGGCGGTGCCGCTCCCCCGTCCGGGCGATTTCCGAGCCCGACGCTCCACTGTCCCGCTCGTATCCGGTGCTCGCCGTCCGTTCATGCGCGTCGGTGGATTGGCGCAGAGCGGCGAGAGCCGTGGCGGCGCTATTGAGCCGTTCATGAACCTGCTCGACCAGCGCGCCTGAAGCCGCGCCGTCGAAATCTGAACCCGTGGTCAGATCGTCAGCTTCGGCACCCGGCATTTCCGATTGTTCTCTGTCGGTTTGGTTGCTCCGTTCGGCTGCTCCCGATGGCGAAGCCGCTGCTGTTCGCTGGTTGCCCCAGGATTGGGCGGCCTCGTTGGTCGTGATCGTGACCAACTCGAGATAGTGATCCCGGTCCTCAGCGGCCGCGTCGGCGAGCATGGCCGCGGCGGCGGCAATGAGTTCGTCGCGCTGATCGGCGGGTGCGGCGGCGATGGTGGTGCCGAGCTTCCGGGCCACATCCACCACCGCGTACAGGTTGCCGTCGCTGAGGTGTTCGCGGCGCCGGCTGATGATGTCGGAGATCAGGTGGGCGGCGAGTGGCGGTGCGATGTCGACCGCGACAAGAGCGGCGGTGAGGCTGTCCGGGGCGGCGCTGTAGGCGTCGGCTGGGTCGTTGAAGCCTTGTTCGCCGTCGGTGAGGATCAGTTTGCGGGTGTCGACGCCGCGGGTGGTGAGGAGCCAGTAGTCGCGTTCGGCGGCTTTCAGTCCGGCGGGGTCGTCGTCGGTGGCGTGAAGGATTATGTGCCGGCTCGCCGCGGCCGCGAACGTGTCTGCTTGTGCCGCGGTGAGTGCGGTGCCTAATGGGGCGAGCCCGACGGCACGACCGTCGCCGGCCATGGTGATGGCGAGGGCGTCCATGACGCCTTCGACCCGGACCGGGACGGCTCCGTCGGCGAGCCGGTCCCGGTTCTCGGTGTACCCGAATAGCAGCTCGCCTTTGGTGAAGATCGTGGTGGTGGGGGTGTTGAGCCACTTCGGCGCGTCAGTGTCGCCGGGGGCGGCGCGTCCGGTGAACCCGACGAGGTCGCCGTCATCGTTGCGGATGCCGAACACGACCCTGTCACGCATGAGGTCGATGAGGGTGCCGCGGCGTGACCATTTCGCCAGGCCGGCGTCGACCAGCTCGGTGTCGGTGGCACCGCCGACGCGGAGATGGTCGGCCAGATTGGACCAGCCGGCCGGGGCGTAGCCGACGGTGACCCGATCATCGTTGGCGAGGTTGTCGCCGAGCCG
>NZ_BAABAB010000033.1:0-89820 GCF_039537205.1 Microlunatus ginsengisoli
CGCCGCACCCACCACCACAACCTCCCAACGCCGAGGTGTTGCGATGACTACTGGAGACCGCCCGGAGTGGGTGGAAGCCGAGCGAAGTTGGGTCAGCCGGGCGGGGCGCGTTGCCGCCTCGGCGAGCTGGCCCTGGGACGTTGTGGTCGGCTCCTGCCGCATCTTCGCGCGCCTTCACCCCACTCCGCGCGTAGAGCTTCACGAGCGAAGTGGGTGGAAACCGAGCGAAGTTGCAGCACGTTGGCGGGCGCGACCGGCGATCCGCGGGATCGGCGCCGCGCGGGACCGGCGATCCGGGCCCGACGGCGCCGCGCGGGACCGGCGAGCCGCGCGGGATCGGCGACGCGCGGGGCCGGGATCCGCGCGCTGCGGGACCCACGGGACGCGAGATGGCGGGTCCCGGCCCTAGACTCGCCGGGTCCGTCAGCCGAGGAGTAGGTGTGCCCCGAATCGCCCTGTTGTCCACCTCCGACACCGACCTGCTGTCGGCCCGGGCGAGCGGGAGCGACTACCTGCTGGCCAATCCGGCGAAGGTGACGGCCGGCGCAATCGCTGAGCTCGCTGCCCGCGCCGACCTGGTGGTGATGCGCATCCTCGGCTCGCCGGCATCGATCCGGGACGAGCTGGACGCGGTCCGGTCGACGGCGCGTCCGTTGGTGGTGCTCGGCGGCGAGCAGCTGCCGGACGCCTCGCTGATGGCGCTGTCCAGCGTGCCGATCGGCACCGCGGCGGAGGCGCATCTCTATCTGGCCCAGGGTGGCAGCGACAACCTGCACTCGCTGCACGCGTTCCTGTCCGACACGGTGCTGCTCACCGGTGAGGGCTTCGAGCCGCCGGCGGAGCAGCCGGGCTGGGGCGAGCTGCCGCGCCCCGCCGCCGTGGAGCGGACCGGACCGCGGGTCGGCATCGTCTTCTACCGGGCGCAGTACACCGCCGGTAACACCGCGTACGTCGAGGCGCTCGCCGACGCGATCGACGAAGCCGGCGGGATCGGGGCGCCGATCTTCGCGGCCTCGTTGCGCGACGCACCCGATGACCTGATCGCCCACCTCGGCACCCTGGACGCCTTGATCACGACCGTGCTCGCGGCCGGCGGCACCAAGCCGTCGGCGGTCGGGGCCGGCGGTGACGACGAGGCGTGGAATGTCCGCGCCCTCGCCGCCCTCGACATTCCCGTGCTGCAAGGGCTGTGCCTGACCTCGGACCGGGCGACCTGGGCTTCGAACGACGACGGGATGAGTCCACTGGACGTCGCGACCCAGGTGGCGGTGCCGGAGTTCGACGGCCGGATCATCACGGTGCCCTTCTCCTTCAAGGAGACCGACGCGGACGGGTTGCCGCGCTATGTCCCCGATCTCGAACGCTGCCGCCGGGTGGCCGAGATCGCCGTGAACCACGCTCGGCTGCGGACCATCCCGGCGAGCGAGCGCAGGCTCGCGATCGTGCTGTCGGCCTATCCGACGAAGCACTCCCGGATCGGCAACGCGGTCGGCCTGGACACCCCGGTTTCCTTGATCAGGTTGCTCCGCGCCCTGCGCGAGGCCGGGTACGACCTCGGCGAGCCGGGTGCGATCCCGGGCACTGGTCCGCTGCCGGCGGTCGAGGGCGAGGAGCCTGACACCACGGCCGGCAATGCGCTGATCCACGCACTGATCGAGGCGGGCGGCCAGGACCCGGAGTGGCTGACCGACGAGCAGCTGGCCGGACAACCGATCCGGATCCCGGCGACGACGTACGCACGCTGGCTCGCCGAGCTCCCGGACGATCTCGTCCGGGCCGTCACCGACGCCTGGGGCGAGGCCCCCGGCGAGCTGTTCGTCGACCGCACGCGCGATCGCGACGGCGAGATCGTGGCCGCCGCACTCCGCGCCGGTAACGTGGTGATCTTGGTCCAGCCACCGCGGGGGTTCGGGGAGAACCCGATCGCGATCTACCACGATCCCGATCTTGCGCCGACCCACCACTACCTGGCGACGTACCGCTGGATCGAGCGCGAGTTCGGTGCGCACGCGATCATCCACCTCGGCAAGCACGGCAACCTGGAGTGGCTGCCCGGCAAGACGCTCGGCATGTCCGCGGCCTGCGGCACCGACGCCGCGATCGGGTCGGTACCGCTGATCTATCCCTTCCTGGTCAACGATCCCGGCGAGGGCACCCAGGCGAAGCGGCGGGCGCACGCCACCGTCGTCGATCATCTGGTGCCACCGATGGCCCGGGCCGAGACGTACGGCGACATCGCCCGGCTGGAGCAGCTGCTGGACGAGTACGGCAACGTCTCGGTGATGGACCCGGCCAAGGCGCCCGCGCTACAGGGCGAGATCTGGACCTTGATCAAAGCAGCCGAGCTCGATCACGACCTCGGCCTGGAGGACCGTCCCGACGACGACGAGTTCGGCGACTTCGTGATGCACGTCGACGGTTGGCTGTGCGAGATCAAGGACGTCCAGATCCGCGACGGCCTGCATGTGCTCGGCGCGGTCCCCGAGGGCGAGCCGCTGGTCGATCTGGTGCTGGCCGTGCTCCGGGCCGAGCAGACCTTCGGCGGTCAGGTCGGGGGCATCCCCGGGCTGCGTCGGGCGCTCGGTCTCGCCGAGGACGCCGACACCGGCGCCACCGATCGGATCGAGGCGCAGGCCCGACGGCTGGTCGGGGCGCTGGCCGATGCCGGCTGGTCGGCCGGCGCGGTCTCGGGCATCGTCGCAGCGGAGCTGGGGGAGGAGAACCCGGGCGCGGTCGCCTCGCTCGCCTTCGCCTGCACCGACGTCGTGCCCCGGCTGCGTCGCACCGGCGACGAGATCGGCGCCGTCCTGCACGCGCTGGACGGCGGCTATGTCCCGGCGGGACCGTCCGGCTCGCCGCTGCGCGGGCTGGTGAACGTGCTGCCGACGGGCCGCAACTTCTACTCCGTGGATCCGAAGGCGATCCCGTCCGCGCTGGCATACCAGACCGGCCTGGCGATGGCGGAGTCGCTGGTCGCTCGGCACCTGGCCGAGACCGGCGAGCATCCGCGTTCGGTCGGGCTGTCGGTCTGGGGGACGTCGGCGATGCGGACCAGCGGCGACGACATCGCCGAAGTCCTGGCCCTGCTGGGAGTCCTGCCGGTCTGGGACCCGGCGTCGCGCCGGGTGGTCGGACTGGAGCCGGTCCCGCTCGCCGAACTCGGCCGGCCGCGGATCGACGTGACGGTCCGGATCTCCGGCTTCTTCCGGGACGCCTTCCCGCACGTGGTGGCGATGCTGGATGACGCGGTCCGGCTGGTGGTCGGGCTGGACGAGCCCGACGAGGAGAACTACCCGCGGGCCCATGCCCGAGCCGATCTGACCGTGCACGGCGATCAGCGGCGGGCGACGACCCGGGTGTTCGGCTCCAAGCCCGGGTCGTACGGCGCGGGGATCCTGCCGCTGATCGAGGCCGGGAACTGGCGTGACGACAAGGATCTGGCCGAGGTCTATGCGACCTGGGGCGGTTACGCGTACGGCCGCGATCTGGATGGGGCGCCGGCCCGGGACGACCTGGAGGCCAACTACCGCAGGATCACCGTCGCGGCGAAGAACATCGACACGGTGGAGCACGACATCGCCGACTCCGACGACTACTTCCAATACCACGGCGGCATGATCGCGACCGTCCGGGCGCTGACCGGTCAAGCGCCCCGGGCGTACGTCGGTGACTCGACCACGCCGGACAACGTCAAGACCCGTTCGCTGACCGAGGAGACCGCGCGGGTGTTCCGGGCCCGGGTGGTGAACCCACGCTGGATCGCGGCGATGCGACGGCACGGCTACAAGGGCGCCTTCGAGCTCGCAGCGACCGTGGACTATCTGTTCGGCTTCGACGCGACCGCCGGCGTCGTCACCGACGGGATGTACGCCGCGCTCGCGGAGAACTACGTGCTGGACAAGCAGAACCAGGACTTCCTGCGGCACGCGAACCCGTGGGCGCTGAACGGGATCGTCGAGCGGCTGAGCGAGGCGGTCGACCGCGGCCTGTGGGCCGAGCCCGACCCGGAGCTGCTCGAGCAGCTGCGGCAGGTCTATCTCGACGTCGAGGGCGACCTGGAGGACCGCGGGTGAGGCTCGATCCCGCCGCCCTGCCCGACGAGGCGATCGCCTTCCTGGCCGAGCGCCATCTGGCCACCCTGACCACCCTGCGCCGCGACGGATCGCCGCACGTGGTGCCGGTCGGCTTCACCTTCGATCCCGACTCCCGACTGGCCCGGGTGATCACCAGCGGCGACTCGGTGAAGGCGCGCAACGCCGGCCGGCCGGGCGCGGTCGGGGCGCTCTGCCAGCTGGAGGGTGCCCGCTGGCTGACCCTGTCCGGCCCGATCCGGGTCGACCGGGACGCCGGTGCGGTCGCGGACGCGGTTGCGCGCTACGCCGCGCGCTATCGCCAGCCCCGTGAGAATCCGAAGCGGGTCGCGCTGATCATGGCGGTCGACACGATCCTGGCGTCGCTGCGGTTCGGCGGCTGAGCCGACAACAGGCGGGACGGCGCGGCCGCCGGCCGCCGGCCGCCGTACGGTGTCGGGCAGCCGGCGCGCAAGCGCGATCCCGACCCGCAGGAGCCCGTCGTGGCCGACCACAACGACATCAATTTCTACACCCGCAAATGGGTACGGCCGGAGGACCTGAACGCCCACGGCACCCTGTTCGGCGGCAGCCTGCTGCGCTGGATCGACGACGAGGCGGTCGTCTACGCCGTGATCCAGCTGGGCACCCGGCAGGTCGTGACCAAGTACATCTCCGAGATCAACTTCGTCTCCTCCGCCACGCTGGGCGACATCATCGAGATCGGACTGGTGGCGACGGCCTTCGGCCGGACCTCGATCACCATGCGTGCCGAGGTGCGCAACATCATCTCCGGCGAGCGGATCCTGACCATCGACACGATGGTGTTCGTCAGCATCGGTGCCGACGGCCGCCCGGCGCCGCACGGATACCACCAGATGACCCGGACCCGGGAGCGGCTCGACCCGAGCACCTGACCCCGACCCGCGAACCGACACGTCGGATCCCCTGCTGCGGTTCGGATCCCCTGTCGCGGTCCGGATCCCTCGTAGGGGATCCGAGCGTGGACAGGGGATCCGGCGTCCGGCGGCGCCGCGGAAGTGCTGGGCCGAGCTGCCGCCGGGCCCGGATCCGCAGGTCAGGCGGACACCGCTCGACTGGCGAAGAACGGATTGTGCAGGTCGACGAACGTCACGTCACGCATGGCCGTCGCGAGCTGTTCCCGGACGTCTTCGGGGGGCTCGACCTGCTCACCGCTGCGAGCCGCGGCCTCGTCGGTGAAGGCCACGGTCTCGGTGAACGTGCCGTCCGACTCGATCGCCAACGTGGCTCCGATGATGTCGGGCCGCATCCGGTGCAGCAGCTCGGTGTCGGCCATCATCGCGCGCAGTGCCTCGGGGTCGGCCGCCGTTCCACGGATGATCTGGACGAACCCGGCCCGGTCGGAGCCGCCCTCCATCATCAGCGTGACATCGGCGCAGTCGTGGAACTCGACCGGGCCGTCGAAGAGCGCCTCGGTCTGCGCCCACCACTCGCTCTGCTCCCGGGACTCGGAGTTGGCCATCGCGGACTCGGCCGAGTCGAAGCGGACCACCGCGACGAACATGTCGTCATCGGCGAACCCGTAGGTGCCACCGAGCCAACCCTGGACCTGTGATCCGCGCTCGGCGTGCCAGCGGTCGATCTGCTTTCGCATCTCGTCCTGCCGGGTGCACGTCCCCTGGATGATCTGGATGAACACGTTCGGGCCTCCCGTCCCTTGGGCCCCGTCCCCGATGACGGGGCAGCGTTCAACCTTTCACGGTACGCCCGGCGCCCGTTGCCGTCCAGAGTGCGGCCCGTGCTTTCGAGGGCGTGGCCGAGTCGCTCAGGGCTGGCGGAGCAGATAGGTGTCGAGCACCCAGCCGTGCTCGCCGCGCAGCGCTTCCCGGGTGGCCCGGATGTCGCCGATCACCTCGGCCAGGCGGCCCGCCGCGAGGGCCTGCGCCGGCAGGCCGAGCTGGGCCCCCCAGAAGATCTGCAGGTCCGGATGGAGCGGCACCAGGTCCTCGCACGCGAGGTCGCCGTCCAGCATCACCAGCACGTCACCGAGATCGGGCGTGTACTCCGCCAGCAGGCGGCGGCCGGTGGTGATGTGGATCGGTTGCCCGATCTGGTTCAGCACGATCCGGTGCGCCGCCGCGAGCAGCTGCAGGCTGCTGATGCCGGGAATCACCCGGACGTCGCCGCTCAGCTCCGCGGCGATCCGGATGGTCGAGTCGTAGAACGCGGGATCGCCCCAGACGAGGAAGCCGACCGTGCCACCGGCCGGCAGGTCGGCGGCGAGGATGTCCGCGTACGTCGCGACCCGGGCCGCGTGCCAGTCCTGCACGGCGCCGTCGTAGTCGTCGGACGTACGATCTCGGGCCGGGTCGGGCACCTCGACGAACCGGTAGCGATCGTGATCGATCACCGCGGCGCACAGCTCGCGCCGGATCGTGGCCAGGTCGCTCCGGGACGGACCCTTGTCCGCCACCAGGAACACGTCCACCTGGTTCATCGCCAGCCGCGCCTCTTCGGTGAGGTGCACCGGGCTTCCGCTGCCGATGCCGATCACCAAGATCTCGATCATGTCGTCCTTCCGAGGATGAGGTCGAGGTCGAGTCGCTGCTCGACCACGTCCGCCAGGTCGTCGATCATCGTCTCCCGCCGCTGCCGGAACCCCGGCGCCGCCGGGTCCGGCGACCAGGCGGAACCGGTCACCTCGGCGAGGTCGGCCAGCCAGGCCCGGCGGAACGCGTCGTTCTCGAACGTGCCGTGCCACATCGTTCCCCACACCTGTCCGACCCGGCAGCCGTCCAGGAACGGCCCGGCGTCGCCGGTGACGGTGGCGGCGCCGTGATGGATCTCGTACGCCTCGACCGGGCGGCCCGCCCAGTCCCCCGACGGTCGCCCGAGCACCTTCTCGGCCCGGAACGAGACCCGGACCGGCAGCAGACCGAGGCCAACCACCCGGCCGGCGCCGGACTCGTGGTCGTCGTCGATCGTCTCGGCCAGCATCTGGTAGCCACCGCAGATGCCCAGCACCGGAGCGCCGCGGCGGGCCCGATCGAGGAGGGCGTCGGCGATCCCGCGGTCCGTCAGCCACCCGAGGTCGGGCACGGTCGATCGGGTTCCCGGCAGCACGGCCAGGTCGGCGCCGGCGAGCACGCCCGGATCGGTGGTCACCACCACCTCCACCCCCGGCTCGGCGGCGAGGGCGTCGACATCGGTCACGTTCGACACCCGCGGCAGCCGGACCACCGCGATCCGCAGCCGGCCGTCGGTCGATCCCGCCGAGCGGCGCCAGCGACCCACTTCGAGGGTGTCCTCGGCGTCCAGCCAGAGATCCGGCAGCCAGGGCAGCACGCCGGCCACCGGCACGCCCGTGCGGGCGGTCAGCTCGGCCAGCCCTGGCACCAGCACGGACTCGTCACCGCGGAACTTGTTGATCACGAAGGCCCCGATGGTGGCCCGGTCGGCCGGTGCCAGGATCTGGTGAGTGCCGAACAGGGCGGCGAACACCCCGCCCCGATCGATGTCACCGACAACGGTCACCGGCAGCCCGAACCGGCGCGCCAGCCCGAGGTTGACGTAGTCCCCGGCCCGCAGGTTGATCTCCGCCGGGGACCCCGCACCCTCGCAGACGATCAGCTCGTACGTCTGCGCCAGGTCCTCGTACGCCGCGAAGGCCGCCTCGGCCAGGTGAGCCCGGCCGTTCGCGTACTCCCCGGACTCCAGCGTGCCGGCGGGCCGGCCGCGGAGCACAACGAAGGATCTGCGGTCGGAGCCCGGTTTGAGCAGGACCGGGTTGAGCAGCGAGCTCGGCTCGACCCCGGCGGCCTGGGCCTGCAGATACTGGGCGCGGCCGATCTCGGACCCGTCGGCGCAGACCATCGAGTTGTTGGACATGTTCTGCGCCTTGAACGGGGCGACCTTGATGCCGCGGCGGGCGAGCACCCGGCACAGCCCGGTCACGACGAGGGACTTGCCCGCGTCGGAGGACGTACCCGCGATAAGGACTCCGCTCACGCCTCGATTCTGGCAAGGGCGGCGCCGGTGCCGCGCCGTTGTCCAGCTCTGCCCTGCCGCGGGGCGACTCCGCACCTCGTACGTCGACTCCGCGCCCTACGTGCAGGGCGCGAGTGACCTTCCGCGGTGCGGAGTCGTTCGCGGGTGGCTGGAGAGGGTGCGGAGTGGGGGTCAGCGCCCGGCGGAAACGGTCAGCGGCGGTCGCCGCGCTGCACGGCCGCGATCCCGATCAGCACGAGCAGGCCGCCGACCAGCTGTCCCGGCCGCATCGTCTGCCCGAGCAGGACGACCGCGAACAGCACCGCGAAGACCACCTCGGTCAGGGCCACGAACGATGCGACCCCGCTGCCCAGCCGCCGAATGCCGGCGATGCCCAAGAGATAGGCAACGACCGCGGTCACCAGCACCAGCACCAGCATCGGCAGCCACCAGGCGACCTGGAACCCGCCGAGCGTCGCGTCACCGGTGGCCGCGTGCAGGGGCATCAGCCCGGTCAGGCCGAGCGCCAGGATCAGCAGCCCGCCGATCCCGGTGCCGGCGGTGACCAGCAACAGCGGCGGCACCGGGGCGTCGGTGCCGTCGTGCTCGCTCAGCAGGAAGTAGCCGCACGCGCACAGGGCCGCCGCAAGACCCCAGGCCAGCCCGACCGGCGAGATCTTCGCGTCCTGCCCCGGATCGAGCACGAGCACCAGTCCGGCAATGGCGGCTGCCGCCCCGACGAACACCATGGTCGCCGGCCGGCGGCGGTTGCGCGCCCAGTGGTAGCCGATCAGGATCACCGGCGCGGTGTACTCCAGCAGCAGCGCAACACCAACCGAGAGGTACTGCATCGCGGAGAAGTAGCAGAGCTGAGCACCCGCAACGGCGATCGCGCCGTAGGCCACCAACCGCCCGACCTGTCGCCGGCTCGGCAGCCCCGTGCGCCGGAGCAGGAGAAGGCAGGGGATCAGCAGGACCAGGAACGCGCCGCCGATCCGCACCCCGACGGCTGCCGCCGGCGACCAGCCGATCGACATCAGCGCGGTGCCCATCGAGCCGGACAGTGCGAACGTCGCGGCCGAGCCGAGGGCGATCAGCAGCCCGGTGCGGGTGGATCCCAGCCGACCCGGATCGACCCTCGGCCGTACCGCCGCGCCGTCGTGCGCCGGTACGCCTGATGTGGTCTGCGTCATCGCTCACTGCCTGTCATTACCAAAGTCGATTTATACTAGTGACGTTATCGAGCCCGACGTCAGGAGTCAACATGGTTTTTGGCCATGACACCGAGCTATTCCTGACAACGACGGCGGCGCTGGTCAATACCTCGAGCGACGGCGTGGACGGGCTCACCACGCACGAGGGGTTGCGGGCCTATCTCGCCGCCGCCGGCTGGAGCGGGACGGTGCTGGGAACCGACGACGAGCTCGCGTCCGTGCGCGCCCTGCGGGACCATCTGCGGACCTTCTGGATGATCGAGGACCGCGCCGAGGCCGCCCGGTTCGTGAACGAGCTGCTGGCCGATACCGACGCCCACCCGTTCCTGACCAAGCACGACGCCTACGACTGGCACCTGCACCTCACCCACGACGACGCGCCGCTGGCCGACCGGATCGGTGCCGAGGCGGCGATGGGCTTCCTCGACCTGATCCGCGAGGACCAGCTCGACCGGCTGCGGACGTGCGCGGCCGACGACTGCGAGGACGTCCTCGTGGACCTGTCGAAGAACCGCTCGAAGCGCTACTGCGACACCGGCAACTGCGGCAACCGGACGAACGTCGCCGCCTACCGCGCCCGCAAGCGCGCCACCTCCTGACCCCACCCGGACCTGTCAGGTCCTCAGCGAGTCATAGCGCGCTGAGAACCTGACAACTCGGCGGGGGCATGGCGAATCACCAGCAGAACGCCACCAGCTCGGCCAGCAGCTCCTCGGCGTCCGCGTCGAGGCCACGGGCGGCGAACCAGGAGCAGACGTTGCGGCAGTCGCGGCCGAGGAAGTCCATCCCGTTCGGGTTGGCGATCAGGTCGACTGCCTGCGGCAGGTCGATCAGCACGATGCGTTCGCCGGTGGCCAAGATGTTGTACGCCGACAGGTCGCCGTGGGTCAGGCGCATCCGGGCCATCAGCCGCATGGCGTCGGTGAGCTGCTCCCAGTAGGCGGCCAGCGTGTCGGCGTCCGGTCGGGTCTGGGCCAGCCGGGGTGCCGTCTCGCCGTCGACGGTGGTGATCAGCTCCAGCAGCAGCTCGGTCTCGTCGAGCTGGACCGGATAGGGCACCGGCAGCCCTTCGGACCAGAACCGCGACAGGTAGCCGAACTCGGCCAGCGCCCACTGACCGGCCTGGACCGTCCGGCCGTACGCGGTGCCCTTGGCCAGCGCGCGCCGGTCCCGGCTGCGCCGGACGACGCGGCCCTCGGTATAGGAGTCGTCCCGGTGGAACAGCCGGTGGTCGGCGCCGCGATAGCGCTTCGCGGCGAGGACGACGGCCTCGGTCTCCGTCGCGCGCTCCAGCAGGAAGACGTCGGCTTCCTTGCCGGTCTTGAGGATGCCGAGCTCGGAGTCGATCGCGGCATCGGCGGTGATCACCCAGTCGGGCCACGGCTCGGGGCCGGCGAGGACGCCGATCGCGTCCCAGGTGGACCAGCGCTGGCCGGGCTCGAGGTCGGCCTGCTCGACGTAGCTGAAGAAGGAATCAGGAAGAAGGCTTCCGGACATGATGAGGAGTGCTCCTGAGCAGAGGAAGGAATGGGTCGACGAAGAACCCACGGACCGTGGTAGGCATCGGAACGACCTCCCTTCGTGCTCGGCGAAACCGCGCGAGTTGTCAGGCGCACGGCTCGCTATAGCGTGCTGACGACCTGACAAGTCGGCAGAGAAGAGCTTCCGACACAAGAAGTAGGACATGCAACTGGTTTTCCGCTGCGCGCGATCGTCGCGGTACGTTGGGCGCCAAGCGGCGCCGCTGACGACCTCACCCCGGTCCCAGCCGGACCGCGGAGCTTGGTGGTTCTCCAGCCCGCACATGCGGCGATCCCGCAGCGGGGCAGACGTGATGCGCAATACGCAACACCGACGAGAGGATGCAGGTGAGCGACTCCGCCGTGCCGGGTCCGAACGAACCGGATCTGGTCCAGTTGCTGACGCCGGAAGGTTTGCGGGTCGATCACCCGCTCTACTCCTTCTCCGGTGACGACGAGCAGATCAAGAGCTTCTATCGCGACATGGTGATGACCCGCCGTGTCGACTCCGAAGCCACCGCGCTGCAGCGCCAGGGCGAGCTGGGACTGTGGGCCTCCTGCCTCGGGCAGGAGGCTGCCCAGGTCGGCTCGGGCCGCGCGTTGGGCGGCCAGGACTTCGTCTTCCCGACCTACCGCGAGCACGGCGTCGCCTGGTGTCAGGGCGTCGACCCGGTCGAGCTGCTGGCCCTGTTCCGCGGCACCGACCTCGGCGGCTGGGACACCAAGGCCCACCGGTTCCACCTCTATACGATCGTGATCGGTTCGCAGACGCTGCATGCCGTGGGCTATGCGATGGGGCTGGAGCGCGACGGCCTGGTCGGCACCGGAGACCCGGACCGAGATGCGGCCGTGATCGGCTACCTCGGCGACGGCGCGACCAGTCAGGGCGACGTCAGCGAGGCGATGGTGTTCGCGTCCAGCTACAACGCGCCGATCGTCTTCCTCTGTCAGAACAACCAATGGGCCATCTCGGAGCCGATCGAGCGGCAGTCGCGGATCCCGCTCTACAAGCGCGCCGCGGGCTTCGGCTTCCCCGGCGTCCGGGTGGACGGCAACGACGTGCTGGCGATGCACGCGGTCACCAGCGATGCGCTGGAGCGGGCGCGTTCGGGCAACGGGCCGACCTTCATCGAGGCCTACACCTACCGAATGGGCGCACACACCACGTCCGACGACCCGACGAAGTACCGGCTGGCCGACGAGCTGGAGCACTGGCGGCTGAAGGACCCGATCGAGCGGGTCCGGGCCTATCTCACCCGTTCCGGCGCCGCCGACGACGCGTTCTTCGCCGGCGTCGACGACGAGGCCGCCGCCCTGGCCCGGGATCTGCGAGCACGCTGCCTGGCGCTCACCGCGCCCTCGCTGGTCGAGGCATTCGATCACGTGTACGCGACCAAGACGCCGTTGCTGGTCGAGGAACAGGCCGCGTACGCCGACTACCTGGCCAGCTTCGAGGGTGCGGGATCGGGTGCGGACGGCTCGGGCGGGGAGCGCTGATCATGACCAAGCTGACCATGGCCAAGGCACTGAACGCGGGTCTGCGGCGGGCGCTCGAGGCCGATCCGAAGGTCGTCCTGGCGGGCGAGGACATCGGCAAGCTGGGTGGCGTCTTCCGGGTCACCGAGGGCCTGCAGAAGGACTTCGGCGAGCACCGGGTGATCGACTCCCCGCTCGCCGAGGCCGGCATCGTCGGTACGGCCGTGGGCATGGCGCTGCGCGGCTATCGCCCGGTGTGCGAGATCCAGTTCGACGGCTTCGTCTACCCGGCCTTCGACCAGATCGTCAGCCAGGTGGCGAAGATGCACAACCGTTCCCGCGGTCGGCTGCCGATGCCGGTGGTGATCAGGATCCCGTTCGGTGGCGGGATCGGCGCGGTGGAGCACCACAGCGAGTCTCCGGAGGCCTACTTCGCCCACACCGCCGGATTGAAGGTCGTCGCCTGCTCCAACCCGGTCGATGCCTATTGGATGATCCAGCAGGCGGTCGCCTCCGACGACCCGATCATCTTCCTGGAGCCGAAGCGGCGCTATCACGAACGGGCCGAGGTCGACGAGACAGCGACCCCGATGCCGCTGCACCAGTCCAGCGTCGTGCGCGAGGGCAGCGACATCACCGTCGTCGCGTACGGCCCGATGGTGCGGACCTGCGTCCAGGCGGCCGAGGCGGCCGAGGACGAGGGCCGCAGCATCGAGGTGATCGACCTCCGGACGCTCTCCCCACTCGATCTCGACCCGGTCACCGCGTCGGTCCGCAAGACCGGACGGCTGATCACCGTGCACGAGGCGCCGGTCAACCTGGGCCTCGGCGCCGAGCTCGCGGCCCGGGTGACCGAGCAGTGCTTCTATTCCCTCGAGGCGCCGGTGCTCCGGGTCGGCGGCTTCGACATGCCCTATCCCCCGAGCCGGATCGAGGACGAGTACCTTCCTGACCTGGACCGGGTGCTGGACGCGGTGGACCGGTCGCTGGCCTACTGATCGGAGCGGGACTGATGACCACACGTGAGTTCCGGCTGCCCGACCCCGGCGAGGGGTTGGTCGAGGCCGACATCGTCACCTGGCACGTCAAGGTCGGTGACCAGGTCGCGATCAACGACATCGTGGTCGAGGTGGAGACCAGCAAGTCGCTGGTGGAGCTCCCGATCCCGTTCGAGGGCACGGTCGCGGCGCTGCTGGTCAGCGAGGGCGACACCGTCGACGTGGGCACGCCGATCATCCGGATCTCCGACGGCGCAGCCGAACCGGCGCCCGGCACCCCCGGCGACGACATGGTGCCGACGCTGCCGGCGGAGTCCGGCCCGGAGCAGATCGTGCCGCCGGACGGAGGGTCCGCACAGGTCGAGCCGGCGCCGGCGACGGCCGAGGCGCCGACCGAGGGGCGAGTCGCCAACCTGGTCGGCTACGGACCGCGGACCACCGAGTCGAAGCGGCGGCCGCGCAAGTCTCCCGACCCGGGAACCGAGGCCGCGCACGAGCAGGTGGCCGCCCGCTCGTTCGCCACCGACGTACCGGTGTCGCGGCGGGCCGATCATCGTGAGCCGCTCCGGCCGCAGCAGACCGAACCGGTCGGCGAGCCGCTGCCCGGCCCGGGACACGCCGAGCCGGCATCGTCGCTCGGGGCCGGCGCGGTGCTGGCGAAGCCGCCGGTTCGCAAGCTGGCCAAGGATCTGGGCGTCGACCTGGGCACGCTTGCCGGCAGCGGTCCGGGCGGAGTGATCACCCGCGACGACGTCGAGCGCGCCGCCGTGCCGGACGAGTCCGAGGCCGATCAGGGACGCTTTGTGGCCTACGCCCCGCTGGCGGGCGACGTCCCCGAGACGCGGATCCCGATCAAGGGCGTGCGCAAGGCCACCGCCAAGGCGATGGTGGAGTCCGCGTTTACCGCACCCCACGTGACCGAGTGGGTCAGCGTCGACGTCTCCGCGACGATGGAGCTGGTCGAGCGGCTGAAGGCCCGGCGCGACTTCCGTGACCTCAAGATCACCCCGATGCTGATCATCGCCAAGGCCGTCTGCCTCGCCCTGCAACGCACTCCCGGGCTGAACGCGGCCTGGGACGAGGCCACCCAGGAGATCGTGATCAAGCACTCGATCAACCTGGGCATCGCCGCTGCCACCCCGCGCGGGCTGATGGTGCCGAACATCAAGGGCGCCCAGACGTACGACCTCCGCAGCCTGGCCATCGCGTTCGCCGACCTGGTCGCGACCGCCCGCGACGGCAAGCTGCAGCCCGCAGAGATGTCCGGCGGCACGTTCACGATCACCAACGTGGGTGTGTTCGGCGTCGACGGCGGCACCCCGATCCTCAACCCGGGCGAGGCGGGCATCCTCTGTGTCGGCCAGATCGCCCGCCGGCCGTGGGTCGTCGGCTCGGGTGACGACGAGCGGATCGTGCCGCGCTGGGTCAGCACGCTCGGCGTCTCGTTCGACCACCGGATGGTCGACGGCGAGCAAGGCTCGACCTTCCTCGCCGACGTCGCCGGCATCCTGACCGACCCCGGGCTCGCGCTCGTTTTCTAAGGGCTGCGCTCGCGCACGGGCGCGCGGGTCCGGCTCGTTCGTCGCGATCTGCGCTCGCCAGGCTGTCTTCGCTCGGGTTCCACCTTGTTCGCGCGTGAAGCTCGACGCGCGAACTGGGTCGAAGGCGCGCGAAGATGGCCGGCGGGGTCGGCCGGGTGCCTCCGGGGCCGGGCGGGGCCGGGCCGGGGCTGGGGGCGTGAGCGGCGGGCTGCGGCAGGATGGGCGGGTGGAGACGACCTGGACCGCGTACTGGACCGTCGGTCCCGGGCGGGGCGAGTTGCGGACGGAGCCGGCCCGCGCGGCCGGGCCCGGCGAGGTGACGGTCCGTACTCTGGTGTCGGGGATCAGCCGGGGAACCGAGCTGCTGGTGCACGCGAACGCGGTGCCGGCCGAGGTCGCGGACGTGATGCGGGCACCGTTCCAGGTCGGCAACTTCCCCGCCCCGGTGAAGTACGGCTATCTGTCGGTCGGCGTGGTGGAGGCTGGCCCGGACGAGCTGCGCGGCCGGCGGGTGTTCTGCCTGCACCCGCACCAGGACCGGTACGTCGTCCCCGTCTCCGCGGTCACGCCGGTGCCCGATGACGTGCCGACCGAACGTGCGGTGCTGGCCGGCACGGTCGAGACCGCGATCAACGCGCTCTGGGACGGCGCGCCGCGGATCGGCGACAAGATCGCGGTGATCGGCGCCGGCATGATCGGCGGCGCGCTGGCCCGGGTGCTGAGCTCCTTCCCGCTGGACCGGCTCCAGCTGGTCGACGTGAACCCGGCCCGGGCCACGCTGGCGGCGGATTCCGTGATCGACTTCGTCCCGCCCGACCGCGCGCTGGGCGACTGCGACCTGGTCTTCCACTGCTCGGCGAGCGAGTCCGGTCTCGCGACCGGGCTGTCGCTGCTCGGCTTCGAGGGCGAGCTGATCGAGCTGTCCTGGTTCGGCGAGCGAGCGCCGGCGGCACCGCTCGGCGGGGCGTTCCACGCCCGCCGGCTCACCGTCCGGGCCAGTCAGGTCGGTGCGGTGGCACCGGCCCGCCGCGCCCGCCGGAGCACCGCGGACCGGCTCGCGCTCGCGCTCGGGCAACTCCGCGATCCGGCGTACGACCGCTTCCTCACCGGGGCCTCCGACTTCGCCGAGTTGCCCGCCACGATGGTCGCGCTGAGCGACGACCGCGACGCACTCTGCCAGCTGATCCGTTATCCCGAAGGAGTCTGAGTGTTCCGGCTGACCGTCCGTGATCACGTGATGATCGCCCACAGCCTGCCGCACCCGAACTTCGGGCCGGCCCAGCAGCTGCACGGAGCGACGTACGTCGTCGAGCTGACCATGGTCCGCGACGGCCTCGGCGAGGACGGCACGGTGATCGACATCGGGGTCGCTGCCGACGTCCTGCGCGAGGTGCTGGCCGACCTGAACTACCGCAACCTCGATGATCATCCGGCGCTGGCGGGCATCCTCACCACGACCGAGGTGATGGCCCGCTACGTCGCCGAGCAGGTCGCCGAGCGGCTGCCGACCGCCGCACTGAGCAGCATCGAGGTCGTCCTGCGGGAGCATCCCGATGCCTGGGCCGGTTACGTTCTCCCGCTCTGATCGGGGTCTCGTGGGTGAGGGCAGGCTCGGGCTGATCACCTGGGGCGACGACTCGCCGACCGGCGGGAACGTCTACAACGAGGAACTGGTCGCCGCGCTCCGAGCGGGCGGCCTGGACGCGTCCCTGGTCCGGGTCGGGTCGGGCTGGCCGCGGCCGAGCGAGGCTGACCGGGCTCGGCTGCGCGCGGCGCTCGCCGAGTGGCCGGTCGTGCTGGTCGACGGCATCGTGGCCGGCAACGCCCCGGCCGAGCTCACCGCCGCGCGCCGGCTCGGCGCGCGGATCACCGTCCTCGTCCACCTGCCGCTGGCCGACGAGGCCGGACTGCCGGCCGGGCTGGCACGGGCGTACCTGGTGAGCGAGCGGGCGACGCTCGCCGCCGCGCACGCCGTCATCTGCCCGAGCCGGCACACGGCCGCCCGGCTCGGTGAGCGCTACGGCAGGGGCGACGCCGTCGTTGCCCACCCGGGCGCCGATCCCGCCGCGCTGGCGATCGGCAGCACGCCGCCACGACTGCTCTGCCTCGGCGCCGTCACCCCGACCAAGAACCAGCTCGCCCTGCTGGCCGCGTTGGCCGAGCTGTCGGAGCAGGACTGGTCGCTGTCGCTGGTCGGCTCGCACACCGCCGCCCCGGGCTACGCGGCGGACGTCCGCCGCCGAGCCGCAGAGCTGGGCGAGCGGGTGAGCATGTCGGCGCCGCTACGGGGCGACCAGCTGAACCGGCTCTGGTCGGCGACCGACCTGCTGGTGCTGTGCTCGCGAACCGAGACGTACGGGCTGGTGGTGACCGAGGCCCTGGCGCGCGGCATCCCGGCGATCGTGCCGGCCGGCACCGGTGCGGTGGAGGCGCTCGGCGAGGTCGACGGCCTGCCCCCAGGACGGGCCGTCGACCCCGACGAGCTGGCGGCCACCCTGCGCGGGTGGCTGACCGACCCCGAGCTCAGAGCCGAGTGGCGGCGGCGGGCGCTGTCACGGCGTGCGGTGCTGCCCGGCTGGCAGCGGACCGCGGAGATCGTCCGCGCCGCGATCGGCTGATCGCGAGAACGCCCGGGCGGCAGCGAGGTCGAACTCGCAGCAGAGGTCCTCGCCCATCACGTAGCGCCGCCCGGGTGCCCGCAGCGCGTCCGCGAGCCGATCGGGACCGCTGAACCGGATCCCCGGAATGCCGTCGCCGATGAACACCGGTGCGGTGGTGAGCCAGAGGCGGTCCAGGACGCCCGCGGAGAGGAACGCCGACACCAGCCGGCCGCCGCCCTCGACCAGCACCCGGCCGAGGCCACGGGCGCGGAGCTCACCGAGCACCGTCGACGGCGCGAAGCCGGCCCGGCCGGTCGGGAGCCGGACGATCTCGACGTGCGGTTTGACCGCATCCGGCGCTGTCGCCTGCGGACCGAGCATCCACAGGGTCGGCACCAGGCCGTCCTCCAGCACCCGGGCGTCGGGCCGCACCCGACCCCGCGGATCGAGCACCACGCGGACCGGTGAGGCCCCGGTCACCGCCCGTACGGTCAGCCGCGGATCGTCCGCGATCACCGTCGAGGCGCCCACCACGACCGCGTCCACCAACGCCCGCAACCGGTGCAGATGTGTCCGGTCCGCCGGGCCGGACACGTAGTCCGCGTCCCCGGTCCGGGTGGCGATGAAGCCGTCCACGCTCTGGGCGAGCTGGGCGATGGTCAGCTCCCGGCCCGCCGCGACCAGCGGACCGTAGCGCTCGACTAGATCGCGGTCAGCCGCCGCAACGACGTTCTCCGGGATGCGCGCGCTGGTCAGCGAGTGCCAGACATCCTCCCAGGGCGGCGCGCTGTCGTGGCCCATCCGGAGCCGCTTGGTGGTCAGGTAGAACGTGTTCTCCGGACGGTCCGGGACGGCGAGCCCGTGCCGCGCCACCACCTGGACGCCCAGCCGGGTCAGCTGAACGACCTTGTCCGGGTTCGACGACAGCAGCCGGATCCGCCGGACGCCGAGCTCGGCCAGGATGTCCGCCGCGGCCTCGTAGCCGCGCGCGTCGGCGGGATAGCCGAGCTCGAGATTCGCGTCGACGGTGTCGAAGCCTTGGTCCTGCAGGGCGTACGCGCGCAGCTTGGCCAGCAGACCGATCCCGCGTCCCTCGTGCCCACGGAGATAGACGATGATTCCGCGGCGTTCGTGGCCGATCTCGCGGAACGCAGCCTCCAGCTGCTCGCCGCAGTCGCAGCGCCGCGAGCCGAGCGCGTCGCCGGTCAGGCACTCCGAGTGCACCCGGACCAGGGGCGGCGGGCCGCTGCGGGGGCCGACGTCGCCCAGCACCAGCGCGACGTGCTCGTCCCCGTGCGGATCGGCGAACCCGAGCATCCGGAACAGGCCGTGCTCGGTGGCCAGGGTGGTCTCGACCAGGCACTCGGTGCCGTGCGGCCGGATCTGCGTCACGCTCACATGCTGGTACACGTCACAGGGAGGCGGGTAGTTCAGGTCGCGATACCCTCACCACCCGGAACTCTCGAGAGGCGCGCCCGTGACCGGTTTTCCCGAGTCGCTGCCCATCGCCCGTACGCCCGACCCCACGTCGGCACCCGCGTTGCGCTGGGGTGTGCTGGGCACCGGCTGGATCGCCGAGCGGTTCGTCGGCTCGCTGCAGCGGCACTCCAGCCAGCGGGTGGTCGCCGTGGGTTCGCGCGGCTCGGCCGGTGCCGCGAGCTTCGCCGAGCGGGTGGGCATCGAGCGGGCCCACGGCGGCTACGAGGCCCTGGTCGCCGACCCCGAGGTCGACGTGGTCTACGTGGCGACGCCGCACAACGTCCACCTGCCGTGTGCGCTGCTCGCCCTCGAGGCGGGCAAGCACACCCTGGTCGAGAAGCCGATCGGGCTGAACGCCGGCCAGGCCCGCGAGATCGCCGAGGTGGCCCAGCGCCGCGAGCTCTTCTGCATGGAGGCCTACTGGACCGCCTTCCTGCCCAAGTTCGACGTCCTGCGCCAGATTCTCGACGCCGGCGTCCTGGGCGAGCTCACCGCCGTCGTCGCCGACTTCGGCGAGTGGTTCCCCGACGACCACCGGATCCGGCGCCCGGCGCTCGCCGGCGGCCCGATGCTGGACCTGGGGACGTACCTGGTCAGCTTCGTGCTGGACGTCCTCGGCTCGCCCGACCACGTGCTCGCTCGCGGGGTGCCGACCGGGACCGGGGTCAACGGTCAGACCGCGATGATCATGACCCGAGGCAGGCAGCAGGCGGTGCTGCACACCAGCCTGTTGAGCAACACGCCGACCGCCGCGACCATCGCCGGCAGCCAGGCCACGATCCGCATCGACGGCCCGTTCTACCAGCCGGGTGGCTTCACCCTGACCGCCAGCGACCTGACCGCGAGCCTGCGGTACGAGGAGCCGCTGGACAAGCACGAGGCGCTGCACTTTCAGGCGGCCGAGGTGGCTCGCCGGATCAACGCCGGCGAGACCGGTTCGCCGCTGCGGCCGTTGTCGGTCAGTATCGAGGTGCTGCGGGTGATGGACGAGGTACGTCGGCAGACGGGCGATCTGTTCCGCGAGGAGCGCGATGGTCGATGACGAGTGGGCAGCCGGCCGCCGGGTCACCCTGAGCGACGTCGCGACGTACGCCGCGGTGTCGCGGGCGCTGGTGTCGATCGTCATGCGCGACGCACCCGGCGCCAGCGCGGCCACCCGGGCGCGGGTGCGCGCCGCCGCCGAGAACCGCGGCTACAACCTCGTGCTCAGCCCGGTCAGCCGGGGCCGCGACGAGGCACGCCGCGCCGGCCTGCCTGACCCACCCCCGCAGCTCGCCCGGCCGCTGCGCCCCCAGGTCCTGCTCCACACCCCTGCCTGCCGCTCCACACCCGTGGTACGCGGTGTGAAGCGCCAGTCTGGGGTGTGAAGCGGGGCCCGGGGGACGTGGCGGCCCGGACCGGCGCCTGCGGCGTGCCCGGTCGGGCGCGGTGTGGTCCGGCGCGGTGTGGTCCGGCCGGGTGTGGCTCGGCCCGGTCAGCCCAGGGAGCCGGAGACCAGGTCGTCGACGGAGACGGGCCGGCGCGACTCGACCAGCTCGGTCAGGGCGTCGCCGTCGTCCCAGGCGTTGACGTTCATGGCGGCGGCGACGTGGTCGTCGCGCAGCCAGAAGGCGATGAACTCGCGCGCCTCCAGATCGCCGCGGATCACCAGCCGGTCGCGCGCGGGGTCGGCCAGGCCGCGGTACTCGCAGCCGAGGTCGTACTGGTCGGAGAAGAAGAACGGCCGGAGTTCGTACGGCCTGCTCTCGCCAAGCAGGTTGGCGGCCACGTGCTTGCCCTGCTCCAGCGCGTTCGCCCAGTGCTCCACCCGGACCCGCTCGGCGTAGAACGGGTGGTCGTGCGCCGCGACGTCGCCGGCGGCGTAGATGTCGGCATCGGACGTCCGGAGCGCGGCGTCCACCGCGATCCCGCCCGCCGCCAGCTCCAGGCCGGCGGCGTCCGCGAGCGCGATGTTCGGGATCGCGCCGACCCCGACCACCACGGTGTCGGCCGGCACGGTCGCGCCGCCGGCCAGCCGGACCTCGCTCACGGCGTCGTCGCCGGCGAAGCCGGTCACGCCCACGCCGAGCCGGAGATCGACGTCGTGCTCGCGGTGCAGCGCCGCGAACGCGCTGCCGACCTGGTCGCCCAGCACGCGCACCAGCGGTGCGGACAGCGGGTCCAGCATGGTCACCTGCGCACCGTGCTTGCGGGCCGCGGCCGCGGTCTCACAGCCGATCCAGCCCGCGCCGACGATCACCACCTGCGCGCCCTCGGTGAACCTCGCGCGCAGCGCCAGCGAGTCGTCGTAGGTGCGCAACGTACCGACTCCGTCCAGGTCCGCGCCGGCCAGATCGAGCCGCCGGGGTGCCGATCCGGTGGCGATCAGCAGCTTGTCGTACGCGTGCTCGCGACCCCCGGCGCTGACCACCTTCCGGCCGGGATCGATCGACGTCGCCACCGTCCCGGTCACCAGCGTCGCCCGGTCGGCCCAGAACGACTCCTCGCCGACCCAGTCCGGCTCCTCGGCATCCCCGAGCAGGACGGACTTGGACAGCGGCGGGCGCTCGTACGGACGATGCGGCTCCTCGCCGATCACGGTCAGGTCCCCGTCGTAGCCCTGCTCGCGCAGCGCGAGCGCGGCCGAGCCGCCGGCCAACGAGGCTCCGATGATGACGATCCGTTCGGGGGTGCTCATGGCCCATGTCTACCCGCCCTTGGCGCGGATCGGCACGGCGGGCCGACTCGTCACGGCCGACGGGGTGCAGACTCCGGTGCGCCGTGCGGCATCCTTGGATGCGCAGGACGACATCGCCCGGGCGGGGGGACGACCTACAACCATGTTCGTACGCGCTCGTGCGCGCCTTCTCGCCCTGCTGAGCGTGGCCTTGCTCGCCTATCCGCTGGCCGGTTGCGGCACTGCGCCCGAATCGCCGCCGTTCGGACCCTCGGCGGCGGTCACCGCGTCGCCGACGTCGTCGGCGCCCCCGTCCTCGGCCCCGCCGTCGTCGATGTCGCCGACCCCGGCACCGCGTACGTCCTCGGCCGGGCCGGTGGTCCACGTGGTTCCCGCCGCGCCGCCGAAGAACCCGGAGGTGCTGCCGAAGCCGAAACCGGCGCCGTTGCCGGCGGATCCTCGTCACCTACCGGGCGCGCCGCCCGGATCGCGCGGGGTGGTCTATCTGACCTTCGACGACGGTCCCAGCACGTTCACCCCGGAGATCCTGCGAATCCTGACCAGGACCCACTCGACGGCGACGTTCTTCCAGCTGGGCGTGAACCAACGGCTCTACCCCGACCTGGTGGGGGCCGTCCGAGCCCAAGGCAGTTCGATCGGCAACCACACCTACGACCACCGCGATCTGACCATGATGTCGAACGCCGGCGTGCGGTCGGAACTGAAGCGCGGACCGAAGGGCAGCAAGTGCGCCCGGCCGCCGTACGGCGCCACGACCCCGCGGGTCCGCCAACTGATCAACGGCATGGGGATGACCCAGATGCTGTGGAGCAACGACACCAGCGACTGGAGCAGGCCGGGATCGAGGGTGATCTATCTGCGTGCGGCGGGACCCCAGATCGGCAACGGCAGCGTGGTGCTGATGCACGACGGTGGTGGCCCCCGCGCTCAGACGGTCGCCGCGCTGCCGAAGATCATCGCGGAGCTGCAGCGTCGTGGCTACCTGATCCGCAAGCTCCCCGGCTGCTGACGCGTCCCGGGGCGGAGCGGACTAGAAGGCGGCCTCGGGCAGGTCCATCACCGCGAGGTCGGTGGCCTCGGCGATGGCCCGCTCGGCGGCGAGCTTCGGCAGCACGGTCCGGGCGAACCAGCGGGCCGAGGCGACCTTGCCCTCGTAGAACCGCTGCTCCGATTCGGTCAGGTCGGTGTTCAGCTTGTCGAGCGCCACCTCGGCACCGCGCAGCAGCAGCCAGGCGCAGACCACGTCGCCGAACGCCATCAGCAGCCGGGTGGTGTTCAGCCCGACCTTGTAGACGTCCCGCGGGTCGCCCTCCGGCGAGCCGGCCGCGGTCAGCGACTCCACCATCGTCTCGACGATGGCACCGGCGTCGATCAGACCCTGCTGGAGCAGCTCGCGCTCCTCCTTGAGCTGCCCGTTCCCGGCCTGGCGGCCGATGAACTGCATGATCTCCGCCGAGATCGCGCCGAGCGCCAGACCCTTGTTGCGGACGATCTTGCGGAAGAACAGGTCCTGGCCCTGGATCGCGGTCGTCCCCTCGTACAGCGTGTCGATCTTGGCGTCGCGGACGTACTGCTCGATCGGGTAGTCCTGCAGGAACCCGGAGCCGCCGAAGGTCTGCAGCGACTCTGTGCCGAGGAGCACCCAGGACCGCTCCGAGCCATAGCCCTTGACGATCGGCAGCAGCAGGTCGTTCAGCTTCTCCGCGGCGACGTCCCGCTCGCCGGCGGCCTTGGCCAGCGCCACCCGGTCCTGGATGCTCGCGGTGTAGAGCACCAGCGCGCGCATGCCCTCGACGAACGCCTTCTGCGTCAGCAGCGACCGGCGTACGTCCGGGTGGTGGGTGATCGTGACCCGCGGCGCCGCCTTGTCCGCGGCCATGATCAGGTCGGCGCCCTGGATCCGCGTCTTGGCGTAGTCCAACGCGTTCAGGTAGCCCGTCGACAGGGTCGCGATCGCCTTCGTGCCGACCATCATCCGCGCGTGCTCGATCACCTGGAACATCTGCGCGATGCCGTCGTGCACCTCGCCGAGCAGCCAGCCTCTGGCCGGCGCCCCGGCACCGATCGACGGGTCGCCGAAGGTCAGCTCGCAGGTGGTGGAGACCTTGATCCCCATCTTGTGCTCGACGCCGGTGACGTAGACGCCGTTGCGTTCCCCGGTCAGCTCGCCGGTCTCGAGGTCGAAGTGGTGCTTGGGCACGACGAACAGCGACAGTCCCTTGGTGCCCGGGCCGCCGTGGCCCTCGACGCCGACCGGCCGGGCCAGCACCAGGTGCACGATGTTCTCGCTCATGTCGTGCTCGGCGGAGGTGATGAACCGCTTGACGCCCTCGATGTGCCAGCTGCCGTCCGGCTGGGGAATCGCCCGGGTCCGGCCGGCGCCGACGTCGGAGCCGGCGTCCGGCTCGGTCAGCACCATGGTGGCGCCCCACTGGCGCTCGATCATGTGCCGGGCGATCTTCCGGTCTCGCTCGACCCCGTTGTTCCAGAGCACGGTCGCGAACTTGGGGCCGGCGCTGTAGATGTACACGGCCGGGTTGGCGCCGAGCGTGAGCTCGTTCACCGCCCACTGCAGCGACGGCGGGGTGGTCTGGCCGCCCAGCTCGCTCGGCAGCTCGAGCTGATAGAAGCCCGCGTCCATGTACGCCTGGAAGGACTTCTTGAAGGCGGCCGGAACGGCGACCGTGTGGTCGGCGGGATCGAAGACGGGTGGCTCGTGATCGGAGGAGGCGAACGAGTCGGCCAGCTTGGTCCCGGCCAGGTGCTCGACCTCGGTCAGCACGGCGACCGCGGTGTCGTGGTCGAGATCCTCGTACGGCCCCCGCCCGAGCACCTCGTCGCGCCCGAGCACCTCGAACAGGTTGAAGACGATGTCCCGCAGATTCGACTTGTAGTGCCCCATGACGCTCCCCACCTCGACTCTCCGGACGGGCGACCGGCTAAGTTACCCATCAGTAACTTCCAGTATGCTACTCGCCGGTAACCTGGACAAGCGGCGTACCCGAACCGTGATCTTCGGCGGGGTGCCGCCGCCGCGCCGAGGCATCCGGGCCGCCTTTCCCCGGCGCGTCAGAACAGCGTTTCGGCCAGCCCCTTGTCATGATCAACTCGGCGGTTACATAATCCGCAGAGGCGGTAATTCCCCGTGCCGCACCGGCGAGAGGCGGTCGCATGACTCAGCTCGACACCAACTGGTTCGATTACGGCGTCCTCATCATCTATTTCGCGCTCGTGATCGCCATCGGCGTCCTGGCCAGGCGAGCGATCGCGACCAGCGAGGACTTCCTGCTGTCCGGCCGGTCGCTGCCGGCCTGGGTCACCGGGCTGGCCTTCATCTCCGCCAACCTCGGTGCGATCGAGATCTTGGGGATGGCGGCCAACGGCGCCCAGTACGGCATCTCGACGGTCCACTTCTATTGGATCGGTGCGGTGCCCGCCATGGTCTTCCTCGGCCTGGTGATGATGCCGTTCTACTACGGCTCGCGAGTGCGCAGTGTGCCCGAGTACCTGCGCCGCCGGTTCAACCGCCCGACCCACCTGTGGAACGCGGTCAGCTTCGCGGTGGCCAGCGTGCTGACCGCCGGCGTCAACCTGTACGCGCTGTCGCTGGTGATCCAGGCCCTGCTCGGCTGGCCGCAGTGGTTCTCGATCGTCGTCTCCGCCGTCCTGGTGCTGGCCTACATCACCCTCGGCGGCCTGTCCGGCGCGATCTACAACGAGGTGCTGCAGTTCTTCGTGATCATCGCGGGCCTGATCCCGATCGTGGTCATCGGCATGAAGTCGGTCGGCGGCTACGAGGGCCTGAAGGAGAAGGTGCTGGCCCAGCCGGGGACCGAGGGCTTCTTCAGTGCCTGGGGCGGCACCCAGGTCGGGAACTGGACCAATCCCCTCGGTGACTGGATCGGCATCGTGATGGGCCTGGGATTCGTGCTCTCGTTCGGGTACTGGACGACGAACTTCACCGAGGTCCAGCGCGCGCTGTCGGCGAAGAACCTCTCCGCGGCCGAACGGACGCCGCTGATCGGGGCCTTCCCGAAGATCTTCATCCCGTTCCTGACCATCGTCCCCGGTCTGATCGCCGTCGCGATCTTCCCCAACTTCGGCAAGGAAGGCTCGGGGATGACGTACAACGACGCGATCCCCGCGCTGATGAACGAGTTCCTGCCGAACGGCACCCTGGGCATCGCCCTGGCCGGTCTGCTCGCGGCGTTCATGGCCGGCATGGCGGCCAACGTGAGCTCGTTCAACACGGTCTTCACCTACGACATCTGGCAGACGTACGTGAAGAAGGGCCAGTCCGACCGGTACTACCTGAACGTCGGCCGGGTGATCACCATCGTCGGCATCATCGCCGGCATCGGGACCGCGTTCATCGCGTCGCAGTTCAGCAACATCATGAACTACATCCAGACGCTGTTCTCGTTCTTCAACGCGCCGGTGTTCGCCACCTTCATCATCGGCATGTTCTGGAAGCGGATGACACCCTGGGCCGGCTTCTTCGGTCTGGTCTCGGGCTTCCTGGCGGCGTTCACCTTCCAGTACTTCATCGGCCCGAACATCGCCTACTTCTATGCCGGTCAGAGCATGGAGAACCCGATCAACGCGCAAATGCTGAACTTCTACGGCGCGATCGCGGCGTTCGTGGTCGACGCGGTCGTCACCGTCGTGGTGACCCTGGTGACCAAGCCGAAACCGGTCGGGGAGCTGAAGGGGCTGGTCTGGGGCGTCCCCGATCCCGAGGCCGGCGATCCGCACGAAGGCTACGTCCGCAAGTGGTACGAGTCGCCCAAGCTGCTCGGCTTCACCGCCCTCGGCCTGGTCGTCATCTTGTCGATCATCTTCGACTGAGGCAGGAGACACTCCCATGGAACACGAACCCACCGCGGACGAGATGGCCCCGAAGGATGCGCCCAAGTCTGCTGCCGCGAAGCTCTTCGACCTGCGCATCATGATCGGTGGTCTGTTCACCCTGTACGGCGTGGCGCTGACCATCTACGGCTTCTTCACCACACCGGCCGAGCTGGAGAAGGCGGCCGGGATCAACATCAACCTGTGGCTCGGTCTGGCCATGCTGCTCCTCGGCGTGGTCTTCCTGCTCTGGGCCCGGTTGTCGCCGGTGGTCCACGAAGCGCCCCCGGAGGGAGCCGACGCCAGGCCACCGATGCACTGAGGACCGCGTCGCTTCGAGCACGCGCATCGACGCCGTCGGGGCTCCGGCGGCGTCGTCGCGTTTCACTCGGGTGACGGCGACCCGACGGTCGGATGATTTCTTCGACCCGCAGGTGTAACTGTCGGTGGTTCGGGGCACTCTGGAGGGACGGGTAGGCGACGGCGGGAGGACCCGAGTGCCGCAGCGGAACGCGATCGACCCGGCCGGGCATCCGGGCGGGCGGGATCGAGTGCTGCCGAGCGTCGACGCCGCCCGGACGTACGCGGCGGAGCAGGCGCTCTGCCCCGGGCCGATCGGCCGGGTCGGGCTCGAGCTCGAGGGCCACCTGGTGGATCGGGATGACCTTGCCCGGAGGATCCCCTGGGACGAGGTGACCCGGCTGCGGGAACTGGTCCCGCCGCTGCCGCACGGGAGCCTGCTGAGCGTCGAGCCGGGCGGCCAGCTCGAGCTGTCCACCCTGCCCGCGGCCGACGTGGCGGGCGCCGTGGCCGCGCTGCTCGCCGATCGACAGGTGCTCGCCGACACGCTCCGGACTCAGGGCTACGGAATCGCCTATCTCGGCCTCGATCCGGTGCGCCCACCGGAGCGCGTGAATCCAGCCGAGCGGTACGCGCTGATGGAGCGGTACTTCGACGGTTGCGGATGCGGGGTGGCGGCCCGCCGGCTGATGTCGGCCAGCGCCGGGCTCCAGCTCAACCTGGAGGCCGGGCCGCCGGGCGGCTGGCCGGACCGGCTACGCCGGATCTACCGGCTCGGGCCCGTGCTGACCGCCATCTCGGCGTGCTCCGCGCAGGCCGCCGACCCGGGTCCGGGATCGGGGCTGGCGACGGGTGGTGCGGCGTCGATGCGGCAGCAGGCCTGGTTCGCGCTCGAGCCGGCCCGGACGGTGCCGGTGCCCTTCGGCGGCGAGCCGGGGCTCGCCTGGGCCGACTATGCGCTGCGCGCCCCGTTGATGCTGCTGCGCGCGGCGGACGGCGCGCTGGTCGAGGCGCCCCCGGGACTGACCTTCGGTGCGTGGGCGGCCGGATCGGAGCGGGTGGACCGGCCGCCGACCGTGGCCGACCTCGACTATCACCTGACCACCCTGTTCCCGGTGATCCGCCCCCGCGGCTTCCTGGAGCTGCGCTTCCTGGACGCAGCGCCGACCCGGTTCTGGCCCGGCCTGGCCGCGATCGTGGCAACCCTGATCGACGACCCGGTGGCCGCCGACCGCGCCGCCGGTGCCGTCGGCGATCGCGCGGCCGAGCCGACGCTCGATTGGCCGGCGGCCGCCCGCGACGGGCTGCGCACCCCCGAGTTCCGGCGGCTGGCGGCGCGCTGCGCCGCCATCGCCGTCGAGCACTGTCCCGACGACCTACGTGACCGGGCGGCGGACTACGCCGCGTTGGTCGACTCCGGCCGGACGCCCGGCGACCTGCTCCGCGACGAGGCGGACGGCGACGGGTGGCGACTCCTCGAAAAGGCCCTCGAATGACCGAACCTCGAAACCGACCCAGAACCGAACCCCGAACCGAATCCGGGCCGAGCGACGACGCCCCGGCGCCGGACCGGATCGCCGGCGGGCTGCAGCACGCGCGGCAGCGCACCCTCACGTTGAACGGCTTCGAGGACGCCGAGCTGACCCGCCAGCACAGCCCGCTGATGAGCCCGCTGGTCTGGGACCTCGCCCACGTCGGACAGCAGGAGGACCTCTGGCTGCTCCGCGGCGGAAACGCCGCCTGCGCCGGTTTGCTGCCGCTCGATGCCGACCGGCTCTATGACGCGTTCCGCTCCACCCGGGCGGAACGGGCCGGGATGCCGCTGCTGTCGCCCACGGCCGCCCGGAGGTTCATTGCCGAGGTCCGGGGCCTGGCGCTGGACCGGCTCGCGGCGATCGGCGACCCCGCGCCGACCGACCTGTTCCCGTTCGCCATGGTCGAGCAGCACGAGCAGCAGCACGTCGAGACGATGTATGCCACCCATCAGCTGCGCGACGGCGACCCGCTGCTCGGCGCCGGCGCGCCGCTGCCGGCCGGCCGGTCGGTCCCCGCCGACGCCGTCCTGGTGCCGGCCGGTGAGTTCCAGGCCGGAGTGGACGCGACGTACGAGCCGTGGTCGCTGGACAACGAGCGGCCCGGCCACGTCGTCGACCTGCCCGCGTTCCGGATCGCCCGGGTGCCGGTCAGCAACGCCGACTGGCAGCGGTTCATCGACGACGGCGGCTACCGGACCCGGGCCTGGTGGTCCGAACGCGGTTGGACGCACCGCAGCGAGCACGGCCTGGTCCGGCCGCAGTTCTGGCAGGCCGACGGCAGCCGACGCCGGTTCGGCCTGGTGGAGGACATCCCGGCCGACGAGCCGGTGCAGCACGTCTGTTACTTCGAGGCGGAGGCGTACGCGGCCTGGGCCGGTGCCCGGCTGCCGACCGAGCTGGAGTGGGAGAAGGCCTGCATCTGGGACCCGGCGCGCGGCCGGCGGCGGCGTTGGCCGTGGGGGGACACCGCGCTGACCGAAGCGCTGGCCAACGTCGGCGGCCAGGCGCTGCGCCCGGCGCCGATCGGTGCCTATCCCGCCGGCGCCTCGGCCTATGGCGTGGAGCAGCTGATCGGCGACGTCTGGGAGTGGACGTCGTCGGACTTCCTGCCGTGGCCCGGCTTCCGACCGATGCTGTACGCGCAGTACAGCGCGCCTTTCTTCGGAGGCGACTACAAGGTCCTCCGCGGCGGGTCGTGGGCCGTCGCGGCCAGCACGATCAGGCCGTCCTTCCGGAATTGGGACCTCCCGCTGCGGCGGCAGATCTTCTCCGGCGTCCGGCTGGCCTGGAACGTGGAGGGCTGAGGCCGCGATGTGTCGTCACCTCGCCTGGATCGGCGCGCCCCGCAGCGTCGCCTCGATCGTGCTGGACCCTCCGTTCGGCCTGCTGCGGCAGTCGTACGCGCCCCGCCGGCAGCGCCGCGGGCTGATGAACGCCGACGGTTGGGGAGTCGGCTTCTACCGCCCGGGGGTGGCCGAGCCCGCCCGGTGGCGGTCGGCACGGCCGCTGTGGGGCGACGCGTCGTTCGCCTCCGTCGCCCCGGCGCTGGTCTCGGGCTGCATCCTCGCCGCGGTCCGCTCGGCGACCGTCGGGATGCCGATCGAGGAGAGCGCAGCGGCCCCGTTCGTCTCGGGTCGGTGGTTGCTGTCGCACAACGGCCGGGTCGACCGCGACGTGCTCAAGGCCGACCGGATCGCGGAGTCGGCCTGCGACTCGGCCTGGCTGGCCGCCGAGGTGTTCGCCGCCGGTCCCGAGTCGCTCGGCGAGATCGTGCTCGACATCGCCGGGCGGGACCCGGACGCCGTGCTGAACCTGCTGGTGACCGACGGCCGGCGGGTGCTGGCGACGACCTGGGGTGACAGCCTGAGCGTGCGGACCGGGCCCGACGGCGTGCTGGTCGCCAGCGAGCCGACCGACGACGAGCCGGGCTGGCTGGACGTGCCCGACCGCAGCCTGGTCGGCGTCATCGACGGCCGGGTCGAGGTGCGCGGAATGGAGTCGTCGTGCTGACCCGGCTGGCGGAGATCGATCCGGCCCGCACCCTCGCCGAGGACGTACGCAGTGGGTTGGGGGGTGCGGACAAGTCGCTGCCGTCGAAGTACTTCTACGACGCCGTCGGCAGCGAGCTGTTCGACCGGATCACCCGGCTGCCGGAGTACTACCCGACCCGGGCGGAGCGCGCCATCCTCGAGCGGCGGGCCGACGAGATCGCGGCGCGCAGCGCCGCCGTGACGCTGGTCGAGATCGGCAGCGGGACCTCGGAGAAGACCCGGCTGCTGCTGGCGGCCCTCCGCCGCGCCGGCAGCTTGCGGCGCTTCGTCGCCTTCGACGTGGACCCGACGGTGCTGGATCAGGCGACCGCGGCGATCGCGGCCGAGTTCGCCCCGATCCAGGTCGACGGCCTGGTCGGCGACTTCGAGCGGCATCTCGACCGGCTGCCGGCCTATCCGCGGCGGATGGTCGCGTTCCTCGGCTCGACCATCGGCAATCTCGATCGGGCCGGCCGCGCCCGGTTCTTCGGCGCGATCCGGGACTCGATGGCCGACGACGACACGTTCCTGCTCGGCGCCGACCTGATCAAGTCGGTCGACCGGCTGCACGCCGCGTACGACGACGCGGCGGGGGTGACCGCGGCCTTCAACCGGAACGTGCTGTCGGTGCTGAACCGCGAGCTGGGCGCGACCTTCGACCCGGCTGCCTTCGACCACGTGGCCCGGTGGAACGCCGAGCAGTCGTGGATCGAGATGCGGTTGCGTTCGCGCCGGCGGCAGTGCGTGCACATCGCTGCGCTCGACATGGACGTGCCGTTCGAGCCGGGGGAGGAGATCCGCACCGAGATCTCGGCCAAGTTCACCCGCTCGGGGCTGGGGGCGGAGCTGGCCGCCGCCGGCCTGCGGATCGAGTCCTGGTGGACCGACGACGACGGAGACTTCGCGCTGACGCTGGCGGTGCCGGACACCCGGCCGGCCGACCGCTCGCAGGCGGTAGCGTCGGCGCCATGACCGATGCCGGGCCCGCGCGCGAGATCCTGCTCGACTTCTTCGACCGGATCCGCGAACTGGTCGTCGGACTCACCGACGACCTGAGCGAGGAGGAGTCACGGTATCGGCCGGACCCGCAGGCGAACTCGATCGGCTGGCTGTTGTGGCACGCCACCAGGGTGCAGGACGACCACGTCGCCGACCTCGCCCGGACGGACCAGTGCTGGCCGACCTGGCGGGAACGCTTCGAGCTGCCGTTCGACGACTGGGCGACGGGATATGGACAAGATGCGGACGACGTGGGCCGGGTCCGGGTGCCGGCCGAGTTGCTGGCCGGATATCACGCGGACGTGGACCAGCTGACCCGGCTTTACCTGTCCTCGCTGACCACCGACGAGCTCGAGAGGGTTGTCGACACGCGCTGGGATCCGCCGGTGACCGCCGCGGCCCGACTGGTCAGCGTGGTCGGCGACCTCCAGCAGCATCTGGGCCAGGCCGCGTACGTGCGTGGCCTGGTGCAGCGACGTGACCAGGCCTGGCACGCGCCCGGTGTCGCGGACCACTGAGGAGAGCCGAATGACCGAGTCCGACGGGCACCGGTTCTACGGTGATCTGGCCGTCTGGTGGCCGCTGGTGTCGGCGCCCGCCGAATATGCCGAGGAGGCGGCGTTCGCCGCCTCGTTGCTGGACACCGCGGACGGCCCGACCCGCACCGTGCTGGAGCTGGGTAGCGGTGGCGGCAACAACGCATTCCACCTGAAGACCCGCTATGCGATGACGCTGGTGGACATCTCCGAGGCCATGTTGGCGGTGTCTCGCGAGCTGAACCCCGAGTGCGAGCATCTGCAGGGCGACATGCGCGAGCTCCGGCTGGAGCGCACGTTCGACGCGGTCTTCGTGCACGACGCGATCGAGTACATGACCACCGAGGACGATCTCCGCCGGGCCGTCGAGACGGCGTACGTCCACTGCCGGCCCGGCGGCGTCGCCGTGCTCGTGCCCGACTCGGTCGCGGAGAACTTCGAGCCGGAGACCGAGCACGGCGGCAACGACGCTCCCGACGGGCGAGGGGTGCGCTATCTTTCCTGGTCCGTCGACCCCGACCCGAGCGACACCACGACCCGGGTCGACTACGCGTTTCTGCTGCGCGGGGTCGACGGCAGCGTCTCGGTGGCCCACGACACCCACCTGCTCGGCCTGTTCCCGCGCGAGCTCTGGCTCCGGGTGCTGTCCGAGTCCGGCTTCACCGCCGCCCGGGTGGTCGCCGAGGTGACCAGCGAGGACCGGTTGCCGCGGGAGTTCTTCGTCGGGTTCCGCCCGGCCTGACGCAGCGTCACTCAGGCCGAGCGCGGCATCCCGGTGGACCGGGCACGATGGCGCACGACCCCCCACGGCAGGCTGGACGGCGCGGCCTGCTCGACCACGCTCCAGTGCAGGTCGATGCAGCGGATCGCGAGCCGTTCGCTCGCCTCACCGTCTCCGGCGATCCGCCCGGACCACGTGATCTCGGCCGGTCGGCCGCACTTCGGGCAGCGGGTATCCATGGTCGCGTTCTCCCCCCAGGTTGCGCGATTGTCTGGACATGAGAGCACAGACTACGTCGCCAGATACCTGAATCCCGATCGATCCGGAGTTAATTCTTGACGACGAACATCTCGCCGAGGCGGGGGTTTGACCGGTCCGGGCGGAGAGCCGCCCGCCGGACGCAACTCGGATCCCCTGCTCCGGTTCGGATCCCGTACGCGGGATCCGAACCATCGCAGGGGATCCGAGGATGGGGTTGCGGGGTCAGAGCCCGAGGCCGCGGCGCCCGATCTCGTTCAGGTCGGAGGGCTGGAACCGGTTCGCCCAGTCGGCCTCGTAGTGCTCCTCGGGGAAGTCGTACGGGCTGTTGCCCGACAGAAACGCCTCCCGGACCAGGGCCGCGTACGCGTCGTTCTTGGTGCACTTCGGCGCGGCCGGGATGTAGATGACGTTGCCCCAACCCTTCTGGTCGGTCACCGGCGCCACCGAGTGGATCATGTCGCAGTGCCACCAGACCGAGTCGCCCGGCTGCACGCTCGGGATCGAGGAGACGGCACGCATCAAGATCGCGTGGTACTTGTCGTTGGCCGGGAAGGTCCGGTTGGGCTGCACACCGCACATCTCGTCGTCGGGCACGTCGGACAGCAGCGGCCGCAGCATCAGGTACGCCATCGCCTTGGGGATCGGCACGGTGTGCAGCACGCCCTGGTCGTTGTCCATCTCGCTCAGTGCGGTCCAGCCCTGGAAGGTGCGGAACGCCGAGCACATGGTCGAGCCCGGGTACTGCGCGGCCTCGGTCCGGTAGGCCGCGTCCCACGGGTCGTACGCGGCGAAGTCGCCGGCGAACAGGTGCCGGAAGTGCTGCTGGTAGCCCTCCGTCATCCACAGGTCGAGCGTGCCGGGATCGAGGTGGGTGCCGAGGCCGCCGGAGTTCGCGCCCGGGGGACGGCGACGGATCCGGTCGGGGTAAAGGCTGTCGGCGTCGGGGTCGAACCACTGCCGGCCCTCCGATTCGGCGGTCCACTGCGCGTTGAGGAACGCCTGGACGCTCGCCATCCGGGGGTGCTGGCGAGCCTCCATCTGGGCATGCGACCAATAGATCGGATAGATCTCCGGCTTGCTCATCTCCGCGCTCAGGGTGCCGAAGAAGTCGTCGGCCGGGCCGGCGTAGTTCTCGAAGAAGTGGTTGGACTCCACGTAGTCCACGACGTCGCGGTCCCAGCCCTCGGCCTGCGCCCGGTCGAAGTGGCCGCGAACGACCGCGCAGCCGCGCCGCTTGACCAGCGCCAGCGTCTCGGCCGAGACGGTGCCGGCCTCGATGTCGGCGTAGTCGATCACCGGCCAGACCTCCTCACCCCGCGCCTTGGCCGCCTCGATGTCGGCGATCTCGGCCTCGAGGTAGCTTTCGATCTCCGCGAGCACGTCCTCGACCGTCCGGCCGGACTGCTCGATCCGGGCCCGGATGGCGGCCTTGATCTCGGCGATGGCCGCCGGGATGTCGTCGGGGATGGTCTCCCAGTGCGGCAACCCGGTGAGGGCGCTGATCTCGGTGGTGGGGGTGGCGGTGCTGGTCATTCAGTGCCTCCGACAGGTATTGGTAAGGACTCCTAATCCGTCCGTGAACAGAACTCTAGACCGCCCGCGCGCTATATGCAAGGGCTCCTAACGAAATACCCGCCTCACCAACCCCCCAGGCGCGGAAACTGTGCCGTTGTTGCAGCGACACGCCGAGCAGGATTGCGAGATCTGCACAGTTTCCGGGGAACGGGACCCGGCTGCGGGACGGCTTGGGTGGGGGCTGGGCTGATGCGACGGGAGACTGCGGCTAGCGGGCGGACCGCCAGCGATACTCGACCTCCGGCCGTCCGGTACGTCCGTAGCGGGTGTCGCGGTCCAGCAGGCCGCTGTCGGCCAGGTGTTCCAGGTAGCGGCGGGCGGTCACCCGGGACGCGCCGATCTCCTCGGCCAGCTCGGACGCCGAGATCGCCGCGTCGGCGTCGCGGAGCGTCGTGCTGACCCGGGTCAGCGTGGTCATGGTCAGCCCCTTCGGCAGATCACTGGAACTGAGCGCGGGCCGGAGGGTGGCCAGCATGGCGTCGACGTCGGACTGGCCGACGGTGCTGCTGGCGGCCAGCTGCTCGCGATAGCTGACGTACTGCTCGAGCTTGGTCCGGAAGCCGGCGAAGGTGAACGGCTTGATCAGGTACGACACGACGCCCTGCGCCACGGCCTGCCGGACCACCTCGACGTCGCGCGCGGAGGTCACGGCGATCACGTCGGCGGAGTGTCCGGCCGCCCGGATCCGGCGCAGCAGGGCGAGCCCGTGCCCGTCCTTGAGGTGCATGTCCAGCAGGATCAGATCGACATCCGCGTCGCCGGCCAGAAGCTTGAGCGCCTCCTGCCCGCCGCCGGCCACCCCGACCACCTCGAAGTCCAGCCGGCGCAGATAGGCCGCGTTCGCCTCGGCCGCGACGGGCTCGTCCTCCACCACGAGTGCGCGGTAGCTCATCGCGCCGGCTCCGGCCTGTCGATCCGCCCCGCGGGATCGGGCGAGACCTGGTGCTGTCCGCCGATCTCGATCCGGAACCTGGCGCCGCCGAGCGGTCCACGGTCGACGGTCACGGTGCCGCTGCGCGACCTGACGGCCTGCACCACCAGGGCCAGGCCGATGCCGCGGCCCAGTCCGCCGGCCGTGTGCTTGGTGGACCAGCCGCGCCGAAACGCCTGCTGCGCCTCCTCGGGAGTGAGCCCCGGACCGCTGTCGTCGACCGTCAGCCGGAAGTGGTCGCGGTCGGAACTGACCATGATCGAGATCCGGTGCGGCGGCTCGGTCTGGGCGACCGCGTCCATCGCGTTGTCCACCAGGTTGCCCACCATGGTGACGACGGCCTGCGGGTCGACCGAGAGGTCGGTGACGCGCGACTCGGGGTCGATCGCGAACTCGATCCCGCGCTCCTGCGCCTGCGCCGACTTGCCCAGCAACACCGCCGACAGCACGGGGTCCTCGACCGCGAGAACGACCCGGTCGGTCAGCAGCTGCGCCGTCGCCAGCTCGCGGGTGGCGAACTCGACGGCGTCGTCGGGACGGCCCATCTCGATCAGCGACACCACGGTATGCAGCCGGTTGGCCGCCTCGTGGTTCTGCGATCGGAGTGTGTCCGACAGGCTCTTGGCCGAGTCCAGCTCGCCGGCGATGGCCTGCAGGTCGGTGTGGTCGCGCAGCGTGATCACCGAGCCCACGACCCGGCCCTGCCATGTCGCCGGGCTCTTGTTGACCACCAGCATGCGGTCACCGACCAGATGGATCTCGTCGGTGACCGCTCCGTCGCTCAGCAGGCTCTCGACCAGCGGTTCCGGCAGTGCCAGCTCGTCGACGACGCGGCCGACCACCTGGTCGCCGAGCGCGAGCAGCTCGCGCGCCTCGTCGTTGACCAGCTGGACCCGCCCGCCGCGGTCCAGCAGCACCAATCCTTCGCGGACGGCGTGCAGCACGGCGTCGTAGTACTCGAACATCCGCGTGATCTCCCGCTCGCCCAGCCCGTGGGTCTGCCGGTTCAGCCGCCGGCTGATCGCCCAGACGCCGATGGCTCCCACCGCCAGCACCAGCACGGCGGCGATCCCGATGGCCGGCAGGTTGGGGAGCAGTGAGCGTTGGATGCTGGTGGTGGTGATCCCGACCGCCACCAGCGCGACGATGTCCGACCCGTGCCGGACCGGTACGACCGCACGCACCGACGGACCGAGGGTCCCGGTGAACTGCTCGACGTGGTTCTGCCCTCGCTGCGCCTCCGCGATCGAGCCGAGGTAGTGCCCACCGATCTGGCTCGGATCGGGATGGGTGTAGCGGATGCCGTCGGGACTCATGATCACCACGAAGTCCGTGCCGGTGTCGGACCGGATGCGCTCGGCCCACGGCTGGAGCTGTGCGCTCGGGTCGCCGCCGTTCAGCGCGGCGGCGAGCTGCGGTGAGTCCGCGGTCGTGGTGGCGACCGCCAGCACCCGGTCCTCCGCCTGCCGGCGTTGGTCGGCGCGGGCGTCCAGATAGGCCAGGGTGAGCGCGGCCACCACCACCACGATCATCACCAGCAGCTGGAGGGCCAGGATCTGGCGGGCGACGCTGCCCGCCCGGCGCGATCTCGGCCAGACCATCTCCGCATTGTCACACCTGCCGTGAACTCAATGAACGAAAGGCGGTCGAGGTCGGCCGGTGCGGTGAGGATTTGGTCATCCCCGCTCGGGGATCCAAGTCGCTCAACGAAGATGCGAGGTGACCACGATGGCCACGACCGACGTACGGTCCGCCGGCGGAGTGCCGGCGAAGAAGAAGGACCGGACCCACTATCTCTATATCGCCGTGATCGTGGCCGTGGGTCTCGGCATCGCCGTCGGGCTGATCTTTCCCGACTTCGCCAAGCAGCTGAAGCCGCTCGGCACCGGCTTCGTCAGCCTGATCCGGATGATGATCGCCCCGGTCATCTTCTGCACGATCGTGCTGGGCATCGGCTCGGTTCGCAAGGCCTCCCAGGTCGGCAAGGTCGGCGGCATCTCGCTGCTCTACTTCATGGTGATGTCGACGCTCGCGCTGACCATCGGCCTGGTGGTCGGCAACATCGTGCACCCGGGCGAGGGCCTGCACATCACCCCCGAGGTGGCGCAGAAGGCCGCGGACGCCGCCACGGCCGAGAAGCTGACGACCGCGGAGTTCCTGCTGCACATCATCCCGACCACGCTGTTCTCGGCGCTGACCACCGAGGTCGTGCTGCAGACCCTGCTGGTCGCGCTGCTGGTCGGCTTCGCCCTGCAGGCCATGGGCAAGAGCGGCGAGCCTATCCTTCGCGGGGTCGGCCATCTGCAGAAGCTGGTCTTCCGGATCCTGGCCATGATCATGTGGGTCGCCCCGATCGGCGCCTTCGGTGCCATCGCCGCGGTGGTCGGTGCCACCGGCGTGGCCGCACTGAAGAGCCTGGCGATCTTGATGCTCGGCTTCTATGCCGCTTGCGCCTTGTTCGTGTTCGTCGTCCTCGGCACGCTGCTCAAGCTGGTCGCGGGGATCAACATCTTCAAGCTGTTCAAGTACCTGGCCCGCGAGTTCCTGCTGATCGTGGCGACGTCGTCCTCGGAGTCGGCGCTGCCCCGGCTGATCGCCAAGATGGAACACCTGGGCGTGTCCCGTTCCACCGTCGGCGTGGTGGTGCCGACCGGCTACTCGTTCAACCTGGACGGGACCGCGATCTATCTGACGATGGCCTCGCTGTTCATCGCCACGGCCGCCGGCGACCCGCTCAGCATCAGCGAGCAGATCTCCCTGCTGGTGTTCATGATGATCGCCTCGAAGGGCGCCGCCGGAGTCACCGGCGCCGGCCTGGCCACGCTCGCCGGCGGCCTCGCCTCGCACCGGCCGGAGCTGGTCGACGGCGTCGGCCTGATCGTCGGCATCGACCGGTTCATGTCGGAGGCCCGGGCGGTGACCAACTTCGCCGGCAACGCCGTGGCCACGGTGGTGATCGGCACCTGGACCAAGTCCGTCGACACCGACCAGATGAAGGGCGTGCTCGCCGGCCGGGATCCGTTCGACGAGACCACCATGGTCGACGACGAGCACGGTCACGAGGTCGACCCCGAGCCGGAGCGGGAGCTGGTGACCGCCGGCGCCCGCTGATCGGCTCCGCACCCGGGACCGCCGCCTCACACCCCGGACTGCCGCCTCACACCGCTTACCCGGGGTGTGCAGCGGCAGCGAGGGGTGTGAGGCGGCTGGCTGCGCGGGAGCCGGTGACGCCGGGAAGACGACGGAAGGGGCGGTAGCGATCCGATCGCTACCGCCCCTTCGTCGTGTGTTCGACCTGCTACGGCTTGACGGTCGCCTGCTTGTACGCCTTGCCGTGGACGATCTTGACGATCGTGCCCGGCGCCGGCGGATCCTCGTTGCCGAGCGTCGCGGCCCACAGCTCGCCGCTCTTGCTCGTCTCCACCGCCACCACGCCCGGCAGGGTCAGGTAGGTGCTCTTCTTGCCGTGCTTGACCACCGCGATGTCGCCGCCGAAGAACTCGGAGACATAGAACTCACCGTGCTTGCCGATCGCCAGGTTGGTCGCACCCAGGAAGCCGCTGGCGATCACCCAGGCGTTGCCGGAGTACGGGTTCACCTTCCACAGCTTGCCCCGCGCGCCGAGCACCGGGGTCTCCGGGCCGCCGGGCAGCGTGGTCACGTACAGGTAGCCGTCCTTGCCCACCTCGACGTCGGTCGGGACCGGCTCGAAGTTGTAGGTCACGCCAGCCACGCAGTCGGGGAAGCCGAGCGCCTTGGCCATGTCTGCGGTGATCTTGGTGGGCTGCGGCGGCAGCACCGCCAGGGTACGGATGTTGCCCTTGTTGTCGATCTTCCACAAGGTGTTGGCGCCCGCGTCGGCGACGATCCACTTGCTACCGAACGAGGTCACCGAGTACGCGTGGGAGTCGATCTGACCGGTGTAGTCGTACGGGAACCCGGCGGCGGTGAAGGCGTCGATCACGCACTGGCTCGGATTGTTGATGCCGTAGTGGTTGATCTTGTCCGGATTCTTGGCCGTCTCGTACGCGAGGGTGTCGACGTGGACGCGCTTGCCCTTCGGTCCCCAGATGTTCAGACCGCTGGCGGTGTTCTCGAACGTGTCCTCGTTGGTCACCGTGCTGGTGAAGGCCAGGTACCGGCCGTCCTTCGAGGTCGCGACCCCGGAGGCCCCGGGCTGGTCGGCGGCGATGGTCTTGATCGAGCCATCCCGCTTCAGCTTGCCGACCAGGTTGAGACCACCGTCGGCGACGTACACGTTGCCGTGGTTCAACGCGAGGTTGAACGGCGCCGCGAGCTGGTTGGACTTGACCACCGGGGTCGGCGCCGGCTTCGGATGCGCCGACGCGACGGTGGGTGCGATCAGCAGCAGGCCGGTGGCGGCGGCTGCGGCCGTGGCGATGATTTTGGATGTGCGCATAGCTCTCCCCGTGAATGACCCGGCCATGCGAGCCGGATCGAACTGTGATGGAAATCGGCCGCGATCGGTCCTCCCTTACCGATGGCAGCCGAACAAACGTGAGCTGGGTCACGTGAACCCTGGCTCATCATCACCCGGCGTTCACAGGAGAGTCAACGCTTTCCCACAGCCTTCTCGGGTCAATTGTTTACGTCGTACGTGATGCCGCGCCGACGCCCACGGCCGGCGATCCATACGATCTGTGCATGGCGGTGACGGACGAGGCGATCGGCAAGATCCGGGACCTGATCCGCTCGGGCGGCCTCAGGCCGGGCGACCGGTTGCCGCCGGAGAAAGAGCTCAGCAGCTCGTTGGGCCTGTCCCGCAACTCGCTCCGCGAGGCCGTCAAGGCGCTGGAGATGATCAACGTGCTGGACGTTCGGCGGGGCGACGGGACGTATGTGACCAGCCTGCAGCCACGGACCGCGATGGACGCGATGTCCTTCGTGCTGGAGCTACGCGCGGACGAGACCATCCTCGACCTGCTGGAGGTGCGCCGGATCCTGGAGGCCGCCGCGGGCGCCAAGGCGGCGGCCCGGATCACGCCGCCGGACCTGGTCGAGCTACGCAGGTTGCTCGACGAGGTGGGACCGGAGTCGGAGGTCGAGGAGCTCGTGGCGAACGACGTCGCGTTCCACCGGCGGATCGCCGATATCGGTGGCAACGAGTTCCTCGGTGACCTGCTGGACGTGGTCGCCGGGCGGACCAGCCGGGTGCGGGTCTGGCGTGGCATCACGCAGTCCGGGGCGATCGAGCGCACGCTCGGCGAGCATGCGCTGATCGTCGCGGCGCTCGAGCTGGCCGACCCGGCGCTGGTCTCGGCCCGGCTGATCTCTCACGTGTCGGGGGTCGAGGACTGGGTGCGTGGCGCCCTCGCCGACGACCGGGGCGCGACGCCGCGCTGAGGTCCGGCGGGCTCAGCCCGCGGCGTCCAGACCGTAGACGGCGCGCGCCGTGCCGGCCGTGACCGCGGCGAGCTCATCCCGCGTCAGCCGGCTGAGAAGGGCCGTCAGCCGCCGGATCGTCGCGGCATAGCCGAGGGTGCCCCGCGTCATCGGCCAGTCGCTGCCGATCATGGTGCGGCGCGGACCGGCGAGGTCGAGAGCCAGGTCGACCACCCGGTCCAGCTCGGCGTCGGTGGCCGGGGACGTGGATCCGCTGCCACCGAACAGTCCGGACAGCTTGACCACGACGTTCGGATTCCTCACCAGGCGAGCGAAGTCGGCCTCCCAGCCGGTCCAGGCCCGGCGGTCGCCGAACGGCGGCTTGCCGCAGTGGTCCAGCACGAAGGTGGTCTGCGGCGCCCCGCGGACGGCGGTCGTCAGGGCCGGCCACAGCCGCGGAAACGCGTCCGGTACGTCCACCGCGAGTCCTGCCTCGGCCAGCAGCCGGAGTGCGGTCAGGACGTCCGGGTCGGCGAGCGCGTCGGGCCGCGGATGGTCGTGCCACAGCTGGCGGACGCCGACCAGGGCCGTGTCCGCGTACGCGATCAGCAGGTCCCGCAGCTGCCCGGGGTCGGACAGCGGCAGGTAGCCGACCACCCCCGCGACTCGCCGGTCCTCCCGCGCGATCGACAGCAGCCAGTCCGTCTCGGCGAGGACGTCGGCGGCCTGCACCAGAACCACCGCGTCGATCCCGCTGGCCGCCCACTCGTCGTCCAGGTCGGCGAGCACGGCGTCCGCGTGTAGCGGCCCGAGTTCGGGCGTGTTCCAGCCGTGCCAGCCGCGGGCCAGCTGCCACTGGTGCAGATGGCTGTCGATCATGCCAGGTCGAGGGTCGCGCCACCACGCGCGGCCCGGGCCAGCTCGGGCCAGAGTGCGGGATCGATCGCCGCGCTCATCCCCTCCAGCGACCGGCGGAACTGGGCGGGAGTGGAGGCGCCTACGGTGACGTTGACGACGGCCGGCAGCCGCAGGGAGTACTGCAGCGCGGCGTCGGCGACCCGGACCCCGAACCGGTCGCACACCCGGTGAACCCGCGTCAGCTCCGCCAGCCGGTCCGGCGTGATCGGGGCGTACTCGAAGTTCAGTTGGGGGCCCGGCTCGGCGGCCGCGAGCGCGCCGGAGTTGAACACTCCGACGTTGACGATGCCGACTCCGTGATCTTCGCAGAGCGCCGTCAGCTCGGCGCCGGAGTCGTCGAGTAGGGTGAGCCGGCCGGCGACCATGATCAGGTCGCAGAGCCCGGTGCGGACGGCCGCGGCGAGCGCGCGAACCGACTTCGAGCCGATGCCGATCGCCCGAACCAGCCCGGCCTCCTTCGCCTCGGCCAGCGCCGGCATCCCGGTCGCGATCCCGCCGGCGAGGTCGTACTCGTCGGGATCGTGCAGATAGGCGATGTCGATCCGGTCCGTGCCGAGCCGAGCCATGCTCTCGCGCAGAGACCGGTGTACTCCGGCCGGGCTCGGGTCCCAGACCCGGCGGTACGCGGCGGGCACGACGAAGCCCTGGTCGTCGAGCGAGCCCGCGTTCGCCGGCGTCGGCTCGAGCAGCCGGCCGACCTTGGTCGAGAGCAGGTAGCCCTCGCGCGGGTAGCGCGCCAGCGCCGCGCCGAGGCGGCGCTCCGACAGGCCGAGCCCGTAGTGCGGAGCGGTGTCGAAGTAGCGGACACCACCCGACCACGCGCTGTCCACGACGGCCGTCGCTTCCGCGTCGGTGAGCTCGTGGAACAGATTGCCCAGGCTGGCCGCCCCGTAGCCGAGGCGGCCGAGGTCCTGCGGGATCCGCAGCATCACGTCAGGAACAGCTCGACGACCGGCACCGCCACCGCGGGCTGCCGGATCGGCAGCTTCAGGGTGAGGGTGCCGGCCGGCAGGCCGCCCATGCTCACGTTGTGGGCCGGCGCGTCCGGGTCGATCGTGCTCATCGCGATCTCCGACGCGTCGTTCAGCAGCTGCGCGTACGCGACCCTGCCGGCGAGCCCGGGCAGGTGCACGTACTCGAACGGCCAGGCGAACAGGTGGAGGTAGAGCCGGTTGCCGCGCTGGGTGTAGCGCGCGTCGACCGGCGCGACGAAGTCGCTGGGACCCGCGCCGATCACCGAGCGGGCGTGCAGGTCCATCCACTCGCCGAGCTCGGCCAGGATCTGCGCGGAGACCGGGTCGAAGTTGCCGCGCCCGGTCGGGCCGATGTTGAACAGCAGGTTGCCGCCCTTGCTCACGCCGTCGACGAGCATCCGGACCAGCATCTCGGGGGTCTTGAACAGCGTGTTGTCCCGGAAGTAGCCCCAGCTGCCGTTGATCGTCTGGCAGGCCTCCCAGGCGACCAGCTCGCCGTCCGGACGCCCGGCCTGCCGCATCGGCTCCGCCGGCTGGTACTGCTCCGGGGTGACCAGGTCGCCGGGGATGCCGAGCCGGTCGTTGACGACGATGCCGGGCTGCAACTCGCGAGTCATCGCGAGCAGCTCCTCGCCGGCCCAGTCGGCAGTGGTCTTGTTGCCCCAGATCGCCGGCTGCAGGTGCGCCGGGTAGGAGAAGTCGTAGAACAGGTAGCAGATCTCGCCGTAGCCGGTGAGCAGCTCGCGCACCTGACGGTGCAGGTACTCCCGATAACGCGCCATGTCACGGCCGGCGTTCAGCTCCGCCACGTCGGGCCGATCGCGCAGCGGGTGGTGGCCGTCGATGGTGAAGTCGGGATGGTGCCAGTCCAGCAGCGAGTGATAGAAGCCGATCTTGATTCCCTCGGCCCGGAAGGCGGCCACGAACTCGGCGACCAGGTCCCGGCCGAACGGGGTGTTGGTGATCTTGTAGTCGGTGAACTCGGTGTCCCACAGGCAGAAGCCCTCGTGGTGCTTGGTGGTGAGCACGGCGTACCGCATCCCGGCCCGCTTGCACCGCCGCGCCCAGTCGGCGGCGTCGAACAGGTCGGGATCGAAGTGCTCGAAGTACCTGAGGTAGTCCTCCGGAGCGATCCGCTCGAAGTTCTGCACCCACTCGTGCCGGCCCGCGAGTGCATACAACCCGAAGTGGATGAACATGCCGAGCCGGTCGTGGGTGAAGGACGCGAGGTCGGCGCCGGACGCGGTGCTGCTCATGACCGATCGTGCGCTGTGTGGTGACGGTACGCGGCCAGTGACGCAGCCAGCATCTCGGTGCCGGCACCGGGGGCGAGCGGCGCGACGTAGTGACCGTCGACGATCCGGACCGGATTGACGAAGTGCTCGTGCAGGTGGTCGACGTACTCGATGTAGCGGTCGTCCGTGGTGCCGCTGATCGCCACGAAGTCGATCATCGACAGGTGCTGGACCGCCTCACACAGGCCGACGCCGCCGGCGTGTGGACAGACCCGGACGCCGAACTTGGCCGCCAGCAGGAGGTTGGCGAGATTCTCGTTGACCCCGGCGACCCGGGCCGCGTCGATCTGCATCACGTCGATCGCCTCGAGCTGCAGCAACTGCTTGAACATCACCCGGTTCGCGGTGTGCTCCCCGGTCGCGACCGGCGTCGGTGCGATCGCCCGTCGGATCGTGGCATGCCCGACCAGATCGTCCGGGCTGGTCGGTTCCTCGATCCAGGCCAGGTCGAACTGCTGGAGCCGGCCGACCCAGTCGATCGCCTGATCGACGTCCCAGTGCTGGTTCGCGTCGATCGCGATCTTGACCTCCGGGCCGACCGCCGCCCGGGCGAGTGAGAGTCGCCGGACGTCGTCGTCGACGCTGCCGCCGACCTTCAGCTTGATCTGCGTGAAGCCGTCGGCGACCGCCTCGTGCGCCAGCCGGACCATCTTCTCGTCGGAATAGCCCAGCCAACCCGGGGTGGTGGTGTAGGCGGGGTAGCCCCGGGCGACCAGCTGGTCGGTGCGCTCCGCGCGTCCGGGCGCCGCCTTCTCCAGGATCTCCAGTGCCTCGTCGGGTGTCAGCGCGTCGGTGAGATAGCGGAAGTCGACCAGGCCGACGAGCTCCTCGGGCGACATCGAGGACACCAGTTGCCACAACGGCCGGCCGGCTCGCTTGGCCTTGAGGTCCCAGAGCGCGTTCACGACGGCACCGATCGCCATGTGCACGACGCCCTTCTCCGGGCCGAGCCAGCGCAGGTGCGAGTCGTAGACGAACCGGCGATAGGTTGCCCCCATGTCGGCGAGCAGGTCCTCGACGCTCTCGCCGACCAGATCGTCGGCGATGGTCTGGATGGCCTCGGCGGCGATGTTGTTGCCGCGACCGGTGGTGAACACGAAGCCCGCGCCGAGGTGGCCGTCCTCGGCGTCGGTGACCAGGCTGAGATAGGCGGCGGAGTAGTCCGGGTCCGGGTTCATCGCGTCGGAGCCGTCGAGTTGCTGTGACGTGGGAAAGCGAACGTCCACGGTCTGCGCTGCGGTGATGCTGGCCACGACGTTCCTCTGGTCGGCGACGAGGACCAGACTAAACATCCGACCTCTGTGTCGTCAAGGATTGCGTCCGCGAGGCTCCTGCTTGATTTCCCTTCCGATGATCCGATGTATGGTTGGCCAGGGTGTCCTGGGTGGCTTAGGCTGAACCGACCTGTCCCAGCAGCGTGGAGGAGACCGATGAAGTTCGCCCGGCTGAGAACCGCGCAGGGACCGAGACCCGTGGTGGTCTCCGAAGACGAGGCGTACGACCTCGCCGGCTTTCTCGGCGACATCACGCCGAAGACGGTCGGCCTGCTCGACGAGGCCGCCGCGGCAGCGGCCGGCGGCCGGCTGGATGCCGTGGACCTGGCGGGCGCGGTGTTCGAGGCGCCGATCGACCGGGCCGGTGCGGTGATCGCCATCGGCATGAACTACGCCGCGCACGCTGCGGAGTCCGGCTCGGCGCCGCCGGCCGCGCCGGTGATGTTCCTCAAGACGCCGAACACCGTCGCCGCGCCGGACGACCCGTTCGAGATCCCGCCGGGTGCGGTGAAGGTGGACTGGGAGGTCGAGCTCGCCATGGTGATCAAGCGGCGGGCATACCGGCTGGCGGCGGACGATGACCCGTTGAGCTACGTCGCCGGATTCACCGTCGCCGACGACCTGTCGGAGCGGACGTACCAGCTGGAGGAGTCCGGAGGCCAGTGGAGCAAGGGAAAGTGCCTCCCCGGCTCGACCCCGCTCGGTCCGTGGCTCGTCTCTCCGGACGAGGTCGAACCCTCGGCCTTGCGGCTGCGCAGCTTCGTCGACGACGACCCGCGGCAGGACTCCTCGACCGCGGACATGATCTTCGACTGTGCGACGATCGTCCGCCACCTCAGCCGGTATCTGGCGCTCGAACCGGGGGATGTCGTGCTGACCGGGACGCCGGAGGGGGTGGCGCTGTCCGGCCGGTTCCCGTACCTGAAGCCGGGTGACGTGGTGCGGATCGAGATCGACGGGCTCGGCGGGCAGACCCATCGGATGGTGGGAGCAGGACCGGCATGAGCGGTGAGTTCGACGGCCTGGTCGCGCTGGTCACGGGAGGCGCGTCCGGGATCGGTGCGGCGGTCGTCACCGAACTCGCCGCCGGTGGCGCTGCCGTCGCGGTGCTGGACCTGAACATCGGCGGCGTCGAGCCGCCGCTGCTCGGCGTGCAGTGCGACGTCTCCGACGACGCCTCCTGCGTCGACGCCGTGCGGCGGGTCGTGGAGCACTTCGGCCGGCTGGACATCGTGGTCAACAACGCCGGTGTCGGTGCCCAGGGCACCGTGGCCGACAACTCCGACGCCGAGTGGCACCGGGTCTACGACATCAATGTGGTCGGCATGGTCCGGATCGTCCGGGCAGCGCTGCCGCATTTGCGAGCCTCGTCGGCCGCTGCCGTGGTGAACACCTGCTCGGTCGCGGCCACCGCCGGCCTGCCCCAGCGGGCGCTGTACAGCACGACGAAGGGTGCGGTGCTCGCCTTGACCCGGGCGATGGCGGCCGATCATCTGCGCGAGGGGATCCGGGTGAACTGCGTGAATCCGGGCACGGCCGACACGCCCTGGATCGGTCGGCTGCTGGCCTCCGCGGCCGATCCCGAGGCCGAACGCGCCGCGCTGGAGGCGCGCCAGCCGCACGGCCGGCTGGTCAGCGCGCAGGAGGTGGCCGGCGCCGTCGCCTACCTGGCCAGCCCGCGGTCCGGCTCCACCACCGGTGTCGACCTGGCCGTCGACGGCGGCATGCAAGCTCTCAGGCTGCGCCCTCCCGGTCAGTGACTCACCACCCTCACCGAGCGCTACCTAGCCCCGGCTCGGTGCTGGCACCTCGCCCCGGAAAGTGTGCAGATACCGCAATGTGGATCGTTTCAGATCTGCCATAGCTGGCCACTTTCCGGGGTCGGATGCGGTTCTGGCGGACCGCCAGCAGAATGGTGCGATGGAGGTCGCGCTGCACACGGTGCTCAAGGAGGGGTGCGAGGCGGACTACGACGCCGTGCACCGGGAGATCCCCGAGACGGTCGCGCGGAAATTGCGCGCCGCGGGCGTCCGCGACTGGCGGATCTGGCGCGACGGGCGGCACGTGTTCCACCTGGTCGACGTCGAGGACTACGACGCGATGCGGACTGCATTGCGCGACGACCCGGACAACATCGGCTGGCAGCAAACGGTCGGTCCGCTCTTCGACCGGCCCGACTCGTACGAGGGTGGGGACTCCGGGATCCGGCAGCTGTGGACCCTGACCGACCAGCTCCAAGACGCGCTACGCGAGCGCCCGTGACGAGCCGCGAACCGGGGCGGCCATGATGGAGCCTGTGACCTCCCCAGTGGTGACGGCCAAGCCCGGTGATTGGTACGCCGACGATGCCGCGAATGCCGTCGCGACCCTCCAGACTGACGTATCGAGCGGGCTGAGCGCGGCCGAGGCCGCCAGCCGGTTGCAGCAGTACGGCCGCAACGAGATCGCTGCCGAGCCGCCGCCCTCGACCTGGGCGATCGTGCTGTTGCAGGCGCGCGACCCGATGAACCTGATGCTCGTCGCGGTCGGGATCGTCAGCTTCTTCATCGACCAGGTCCCCGTCGGCGTACTGGTCCTGGCCCTGGTGGTGCTGAACGTGGTGCTGGGCACCCGGCAGGAGCTGCTGGCCCGCGCGAGCGTCGACGCGCTCGCCAAGATGCAGGTGCCACAGGCGAAGGTGACCCGCGACGGGAGCCTCAGCCAGCTTCCGGCCACCGAGCTGGTGCCGGGGGACATCGTGAACGTCGAGGCCGGCGATCTCGTCCCGGCCGACGGCCGGATCATCCGCAGCGCGACGCTGGAGACCCAGGAGGCCGCGCTCACCGGGGAGAGCGCCCCGATCGCAAAGGATCCGGCGACGCTGGCGGGCACCGACGTCGCGCTCGGCGACCGGGTGAACATGCTCTTCCAGAACACGTCGGTCACCCGGGGCACGGCCACCTTCGTGGTCACCGAGACCGGCATGCGGACCCAGATGGGTCAGATCGCCTCGATGCTGTCCGCGGTGCCGCCGACCAAGTCGCCGCTGCAGCGGGAGATGAACCAGCTCACCAAGGTGCTCGGCGCGATCGCCTGGTCGGCGGTGGTGGTGATCGTCGTGCTCGGCATCGTCCGCGGCCAGAGCCTGTCGGAGGTGATGCTGCTCGGGATCTCGATGGCGGTCTCCGCGATCCCGACCGGTCTGCCCACGTTCGTCCAGGCGCTGCTGGCCTACGGCGCGCGCCAGCTGGCCGAGGCGAAGGCCGTGGTGAAGAACCTGAACGACGTCGAGACCCTCGGTGCGATCAGTGCGATCAACTCCGACAAGACCGGCACCCTGACGATGAACCAGATGATGGTGCGCCGGCTGTACGCGCTTGGCACTTGGTTCAAGGTGACCGGCGACGGCTACGGCAAGACCGGCCAGATCCTGCACGCCGCCGGCGGTGAGACGCCGTCGTTCACCCGGCTCGCCTACGGGCTCTGCCTGGACAGCGACGCCACCGTGTCCGACGACGGGGTCGTGGTCGGCGATCCGACCGAGGCGGCACTGGTCGTGCTGGCGGCGAAGGTGGGCGTCGACGCGGAGGTGACGCGCCGGACGTACCCGCGGTTCGCCGAGGTTCCGTTCGACTCGGCGTACAAGTACATGGCGACGTTCCACCATGTCCCGATCGACGGCGAGCAGCAGTTCGTCGAGCTGGTCAAGGGTGGACCTGACGTCATCATCGACCGGTGCTCGCACGTGCTGGTGGCAGGCAACCAGATCGTTCCGCTGGCGCAGGCGAAGGAGGACCTGCTGGCGGCGAACCGGGAGATGTCGGAGCAGGGCCTCCGGGTGCTCGCGTTCGCCGTCCGCCGGCTGGACGGCCAGGAGGACGCCGTCGCGGCGGATCCCCAGTCCTTCGTTACCGACCTCACCTTCGCCGGCATGGTCGGCATCATCGATCCGTTGCGGCCCGAGGCGGTGGACGCGGTCACCACGGCCCATTCGGCCGGGATCGACGTCCGGATGATCACCGGTGACCACGCGATCACCGCCTCGGCCATCGGCGCCGAGCTGGGGCTCGGCCCGGGCGCGATCAGCGGCTCGGAGCTGGTCGCGATGTCGGACGCCGAACTGAAGGCGGCGCTGCCGAACCTGCACGTGTTCGGCCGGGTCACCCCGCAGGACAAGCTCCGGCTGGCCAAGCTGATGCAGGAGAACGGCGAGGTGATCGCGATGACCGGAGACGCGGTCAACGACGCCGCCGCGCTGAAGCAGGCCGACATCGGGGTGGCCATGGGATCGGGCAGCGAGGTGACCAAGCAGGCCGGCAAGATGATCTTGACCGATGACAACTTCGGCACGCTGGTGACGGCGATCCGGTTGGGCCGCAGCATCTACGACAAGATCGTCTGCTATGTCCGCTACCAGATGACCCAGCTGCTGTCGCTGGTGCTGCTGTTCCTCGCCGCAAGCGTCTTCGGCATCAACGACGGGGCCGCGCTGACTCCGATGATGGTGCTGTTCTTGAACTTCTTCATCAGCATCTTCCCGGTGATCGTGATCATGCGCGACCGGCCGGCGCCCGGCATCATGACCCGGCCGCCGCGGGATCCGAAGGTCACCATCTCCAACCGGCACGCGGTGACCGAGTGGATCGCGTACGGCCTGATCCTGTTCGTGGTGACGCTGATCCCGCTCGTGTTCGTGGAGAACGGCGGCGCCACCGGACAGGACAACGTCGGGATGACGATGGCGTTCGTGGTGATGGCGTTCGGCACCATCGGATCCGGGCTGGTGCTGCGTCGCGATCCGGACTCGGGGTTGACCGAGCCGGTGCTCGACGCGGTGAAGACGCTGACCATCCCGGTGCTGATCACGATTGCCGCGGTGGAGTTGCAGTTCATGCAGAGGCTGCTGGAGACCACCTCGCTGTCCGCGAACCAGTGGCTCGCGTGCCTGGGGCTGGCGCTCGTCCTGCCGATCGTGATCGAGCTGAAGAAGCTGGTCGTCCGCCGCCGCACGGCGAAGCCCGCCGGCCCGCTCGACCCGCAGCGGGCGCTCGAGCCGGAACGCGCCCGGGTCTGAGCTCACTCCCACGCGGTGTCGGGTGCCGGTTCGCTGTGGCGCGCCGACAACCTGACGATTCGCGCTGGGAGGCGGTGGACTAGCGTGCCGGGAGGCACCCAGTGGAGACCTCGGGAGGAGTTCGGGTGGACGACATCACACGAGACGACCTGACGCGTGACCCCTTGGTGGTGGGAGTCGAACGATCGGTCGACTCGGAGTCGCCCGCCGAGATCACCGGCGAGATCAGTTTCGACGAGATGCTGTATCCGGCCCGGCCGAAGCGGCTGCGGCCGCGGGCACGGCTGCGCGGGCTGTTCCCGCGGCGTGCCCGGCCCGAGCGGAAGGGGTCGCCGAGCGGCGACAACCCGGAGTACGTCGACTGGCTGCGGGAGAAGTCGATGCTCGCCGACGCGAGCACGATCGCCACCCAGTTCTCCGGTCAGGGCAGCATGTGGCAGAACCCGTTCGCCCATCCCGACCCGCGGGCGGCGATCGAGAAGGCGTCGGTCTGGTTCACCGCGTATCCGATCTCGATGATCACGAAGTCGGGTACGTCCTTCCTCGGCACCCTCGGCGACCCGGACCTGTGGCAGGTGTTCCAGCGGATCGGGGTCGAGGCCATTCACACCGGGCCGGTCAAGGTGTCCGGCGGCCTGTCCGGCTGGGACTCCACCCCCAGCGTGGACGGCCACTTCGACCGGATCAGCACCCACATCGACGAGGCGTTCGGCACCGAGGACGAGTTCCGGACGGTGTGCGAGGTGGCGACGACCCACGGCGGCACGGTGATCGACGACATCGTGCCCGGCCACACCGGCAAGGGCGCCGACTTCCGCCTGGCCGAGATGAAGGTCGGCGACTACCCGGGCATCTACCACATGGTCGAGATCGATCCCAAGGACTGGCATCTGCTGCCCCGGGTCGGCCGCGGCCGTGACTCGGCCAACTGCGACGCCGAGACCGAGGACCGGCTGGAGAAGGCCGGCTACATCATCGGCAAGCTTCAGCGGGTGATCTTCTTCGAGGAGGGTGTGAAGGAGACCAACTGGAGCGCCACCGCGCCGGTGGTGGGGCCGGACGGGGTGGAGCGACGCTGGGTCTATCTGCACTACTTCAAGGAGGGCCAGCCCTCGATCAACTGGCTGGACCCGACCTTCGCGGGCATGCGGCTGGTGATCGGCGACGCGCTGCACTCCCTCGGGGACCTCGGCACCGGTGGCCTGCGGCTGGACGCCAACGGGTTCCTCGGGGTCGAGAAGACCGGCGAGGGTGCGCCGGCTTGGTCGGAGGGCCATCCGCTGTCGGAGGCGGCGAACCAGTTCATCGCGAGCATGGTGCGCAAGGTCGGTGGGTTCACCTTCCAGGAGCTGAACCTCACCATGGACGACATCTTGCAGGGCTCGGCGCGTGGCGCGGACCTGTCGTACGACTTCGTCAACCGGCCCGCCTACCACCACGCACTGGCCACCGGCGATACCGAGTTCCTCCGGCTGACGCTCAACCTGGCCGCCGAGCTGGGCGTTGAGCCGGTGTCGCTGGTGCACGCGCTGCAGAACCACGACGAGATGACCTACGAGCTGGTCCACTTCGCCACGCTGCATGCCGCCGACCGGTTCACCTTCCGCGGGGCGAACATCTCCGGCGGCGAGCTGGCGGTCCGGATCCGGCAGGACCTGCTGGACGCGCTGACCGGGGAGGCGGGGCCGTACAACGCGACCTTCACGCAGAACGGCATCGCCTCGACGACCGCGACGATCATCGCCGCCTCGCTGGGCATCACCGATCTGTCCGACCTCAGCGACGACCAGATCGAGCAGATCAAGAACGCCCACCTGCTGCTGGCGATGTTCAACGCGCTCCAACCGGGCGTGTTCGCGCTGTCCGGCTGGGACCTGGTCGGCATGCTCACCCTCGAGCGCTCGCAGGTGAAGGCGCTGCTCGCCGACGGCGACACCCGCTGGATCCACCGGGCGGCGTACGACCTGATGGACTATCGGCCGAACGCTGCCGAGTCGAGCTCGCAGATGCCGCGCGGCAAGAGCCTGTACGGGTCGCTGCCGTCGCAGCTGGTCGAGGAGGGCTCCTTCGCCCGGCGGCTGCGCGACATCCTGGAGATCCGGAAGCGCTACGGGATCGCCACCGGAACTCAGCTGGACGTGCCGCAGGTGTCGAACCGGGCCATGCTGGTGATGGTGCACCAACTCGCGGAGGCCGAGCAGGTGACCGTGCTGAACTTCTCCGGCAACGAGATCACCGGCACCGTCCGATCCGAGCAGCTCGTTCCCGGCAGCGCGCTCGTCGACATGGTGACCGACGTCGAGCTCGGTGAGGTCGACGACCTGTACAGCTTCCCCATCACCCTCGGCCCGTACGAGGGCAAGTCGCTGCTGGTCATGTGCCCGGGAGATCACCCCTTACATTGAGGCGTGCTCGCGCCCGCGCGGGCCCGGGATGGTGCTGTCTTCCTCCCTCCCTCACTCCGACCCGTTCGCGTGTCCGGGCCGGGTGAGCGGACGGAGTCGGAGTTCGTTCGATCGTCCAGACAGCACCGGGGCCCTCGCTACCCGACGCTCGCCCGCGAGGCGTGCTCGCGCCCGCGCGGGCCCGGGATGGTGCTGTCTTCCTCCCTCCCTCACTCCGACCCGTTCGCGTGTCCGGGCGGGTGGGCGGACGGAGTCGGAGTTCCGGATCCGGCGAGGAGAAGGATGCTGAACGGGCGCTGAGCTTGTCGAAGCGCGCTGAGGGCCGCTGTTCGATAGTCTGCTGGCGTCGGCCGTGGTCGATTCCGGAACAGTGCGACAGAACCGACGGGGCTAGAATCGATGGGAGGGCCGATGAGTGACCCGGCGCAGCTGCGGTTCTCCGTCGTCGTGCCCGCGTACAACGAGGAGGCGTTCCTCGCCGACACGCTCCGATCGCTACGCCACCAGGACTATCGGGGGACGTACGAGATCCTCGTCGTGGACAACAACAGCACCGACGCGACGGCCGAGATCGCCCGCAGCTTCGGGGTCCGGGTGGTCAGCGAACCGGAACCCGGCGTCTGCCAGGCGCGGCAGCGCGGGCTGACCGAGGCCCGCGGCGAGATCGTGGTGTCCGTCGACGCGGACACTCTCTATCCGCCCGACTGGCTGGCCCGGATCGACGCCTCGTTCCGCTCCCGGGATCGCGTGGTCGGGGTCGGCGGGCCGTGCCGCTATCGCGACGCGCCGTGGTGGATCGGCGGCTTCACCACCGTCCTGTTCGGGCTGGTGAACCTGGTCTACCGGGCCAGCGGCTGGCTCGGCTACGTGACCGCCACCAATACCGCGTTTCTGAAGTCGGCGTTCGACGGGTACGACCTGCACCTGACCCAGGGTGGCGACGAGCTCGATCTGCTCCGCCGGCTGCGCAAGCGCGGCCGGATGGTCTGGGACCGCGACAACGAGGTGGCCACCTCCCCCCGCCGGCAGGAGAGCGGGATGCTGCAGACGGTCTTCGTCAGCTTCCTGGTCTTCTATCTCGGCGCGTACTTCTTGAACCGGATCGCCCGCCGGCCCGTGCTCGGCCGGGCGCCCGTGTTCCGGGTCGAGCACGGCCGCCGGCGGCGGTTCCGCTGGGGGGTCGGGGTCGGGGTCGCCGTGCTGGTCACCACGACATTCGGCGTCGCCCGGTATCTGTTGGGATCCTCGTGACCGGCGCGCGCACCCGGTCGCGCGCGTCGACCGGACGAGCGCGCAGCCGGAGCGCCCTGCTGGCGGCAGCCAGCCTGCTGGCCGGCGCCTATTGGGCCGGGTTCGGCGCGCGTTCCCAGCACTTCGGCACCTTCCCGTTCCGCGGCGAAACCGAGCTGCCACTGGTGGCTCTCAGCTTCGACGACGGACCCAACGAGCCGTACACCTCGCGGCTGCTCGACACCCTGGGTGAGAAGGGTGTGCCGGGCACGTTCTTCCAGGTCGGCCGATGCGCCGAGCGCTTCCCCTCGGCCACCCGCCGGGTGGTGGAGGAGGGCCACGTCCTCGGCAACCACAGCTACCGGCACAGCTTCACCAGCTATCTCCGGGCGCCCCGGCAGACCGACGAGATCGCCCGGGCCCAGGACGCGCTCAGCACGATCAGCGGCGTGGCCCCGGCGCTCTACCGGCCCCCGTGGTTGTGCCACTGGCCGTGGGTGCTGCGCTCGGTCGCCGACGCCGGAATGCAGGTCGTCTCCGGTGACTTCGCCCACCCGCTGGAGGTGTTCCAGCCGAAGGCGGGCTGGATGGCTCGCTGGGCGTCCGGGCTGGCCGCGCCCGGTGCGATCCTCATCTTCCACGACGGCTACGAGTCGTACGGCGGTCGCCGGGACCAGTCCGTCGCTGCCATCGGTCCGCTGATCGACATCCTGCGGGATCGCGGATTCGGCTTCACCACCGTAGACCGGCTGCTCGGCGTGCCCGCCTACCAGTCATGACGCCGATCCTCGGAGCCGCGTCGGCGGCCGGACCGGCCGTGATCGACCTGGTCCGGTCGTACTTCTGAGCCGCTTGGCTGCTCCTTCGCCCGGTGCCCCAAGTCGCTTCCAAGTCGCTCACAAGGACTCGAATCCATCGTTGGGTCATCGCCAGCCGGCCGATCCCGGCAGGGCAGGACACGACGAAGGGGAACAGCAATGACCATCGAGTTCGAGCTCACCGAGACCGACATCGCCGCCGCGACCGCGATCGCGCTGCGCGACGTCGACGCCGAGATCCACCTGCCGGGCGACCCGGGGTACGACGCGGCCCGGATGCCGTGGAACGTCGCGGCAGACCTGCGGCCGGCCGCGGTGGCCTACCCGAGCACGGCCCGCGAGGTGTCGCACATCGTCGCGGCCGCCCGTGAGGACGGCCTGCGGATCGCTCCGCAGAGCACCGGTCACAACGCCCACCCGCTGGCCCACCAGCGGCTCGACGACACGGTGATCGTGAAGACCTCGAAGATGACCGGGGTCAGCATCAACCCCGAGACTCGGACCGCTCGGGTCGAGGGCGGTGCGGTCTGGCTGCCGGTGGTCGAGGCCGCCGCGGCGCACGGGCTGGCCGCCCTGCACGGCTCCTCGCCCGACGTCGGCGTGGCCGGCTACTCCCTCGGCGGCGGCATCTTCATGTACGCCCGTCAGCTCGGCATGGCCACGAACAGCCTGACCGCGGTCGAGCTGGTGCTCGCGGACGGCAGCCATGTCCGGGCCGACCGGACGCAGAACGCGGAGCTGTTCTGGGCTCTGCGCGGCGGCGGTGGCAGCTTCGGCGTGGTCACCGCGCTGGAGTTCCGGCTGTATCCGATCGAGACCGCGTACGCCGGCATGCTCGTCTGGGACCAGCGTGACGCCGAGAAGGTGCTGCGCCGCTGGGCCGACTGGGCTCCGGGCGCACCGGACGAGATCACCACGTCGTTCCGGTTGCTGAACCTGCCGCCGATCCCGGACATCCCCGAGCCGTTCCGCGGCCGCCGGCTGGCCGTCATCGACGGTGCGGTGCTGGGCAGCGACGAGCGCGGTGCCGAGCTGGTCGCCGGCCTGCGCGAGCTGCGGCCCGAGCTGGACACGTTCGGACGGGTGTCGGCGCCCGCGCTGGCCCGGCTGCACATGGACCCGGAGGGTCCGACCCCGAGCGCCGGGGAGTCCTCGCTGCTGGCGGCTATGCCCGACGCGGCGGTCGACGCGCTGCTGGCGGAGGTCGGACCGGACACGACGACCAGCCTGCTCGCCACGGAACTGCGCCAGCTCGGCGGGCAGCTGTCCCGGCCGCACCCGAACGGCGGCGCGCTGGACCGGATCGAGGGCGACTTCCTGCTGTTCGGCGTCGGGATGGCCCTGAGCCCGGAGATGGGCGCGCAGGTCGCGGCCGACGCCCGCCGGCTGAACGCGGTGCTGGCGCCGTGGGCAAACGGATCCACCTACCTGAACTTCGCCGAGACCGTGGTCGACGCGAAGACGGGATATGCGGCGGAGAGCTGGAACCGGCTGCGCGCGATCCGGTCGGTCGTCGATCCGGACGGCGTGTTCCAGGCGAACCACGTGGTCCCGCGGCTCTACGAGGACGGTCGGCCCACCGCCTGACCGCCGGGAGCCGATCCGAGCGGCCGCCACCCCCGGTGGCCGTACGCCACAGCGGCGGGCCGGGAGTCGTCAGGCTCCCGGTCCGCCGTTTCGGTCTCCCTCGGCCGGCAGGCCGCCCGCTCGCCGCGGACTGTGGTCGATCCCGGGCACGCGCGTCGCAACCCTGACTCCGACTCCGCGCGCCGGAGGGGGACACCGCACCCCGCGCGCCGGGTGCGGAGTCGCCGTCCGGGGTGCGGAGTCGCGGCGGTGCGGCTGGGTGGGGTGCGGAGTCGGGTTCGGGCGGCCGGGGGCCAAGTTCGCGCGACTTCGACCTGCTCCGCGCTACTCGCTTCACGCGCGAACAAGGTCGAACCCGCGCGAAGACGGCGGCCCGTCCTGCGTGAACCCGCGTCCTGGTGAACCCGCGCGAAGAGGGCCCATCCTGCGTGAACCCCGCGCGGCCGTACGTCGTCTGCTTGGATGAGGCGCCTACGACTCGAGCGGCGACGGAGGAGGTGCGGTGGCCGGCAAAGAGGCGGCCCTTGCCACGTTGCACGACCGCCATGCCGCCGAGTTGTGGCGCTTCGCGATGCGGCTCACCCACGACCGTGAGCAGGCGGCGGACGTGGTGCAGGAGGTGCTGCTCCGGGCCTGGAAGGACCCGGGTCTGCTCGACCGCGACGACGCGGCGGCGCGGGCGTGGCTGTTCACGGCGACCCGCAACCTCGTCATCGACCGGTGGCGCAGCGCCCAGTCCCGGCACGAGGTGACGTCCGGCGTGATGCCCGAGCGGTCGGAGTCGGACGCGACCTCGCGGGTGCTCGACCGGTGGCTGATCGCCGAGGCGCTGAGCACGCTGTCGGAGGAGCATCGCGCGGTCATCGGGGCCGCCTACTTCGAGGGCCGCACCGTGGCCGACATCGCCGTCCGGCTCCGAATTCCGGAGGGAACGGTGAAGAGCCGGTTGCACTATGGACTGCGCACGCTGCGGCTGAGACTGCAGGAACAGGGGGTGACGACGACGTGAGTACGCAGGAGTTCGGTTCGCGGCCACTCCCGCCGGAGCCCGATCGCTATCTGCAGTGGGACGCCGCGTACGTCCTCGGGGCACTGTCGTCGGCGGAGCGCCGGGAGTACGAGCACCACCTCGCCGGGTGCAGCGGCTGTCAGCGGTCGGTGTCGGAGCTGGCCGGGTTGCCCGGACTGCTGGCGCAGGTGTCGCCCGAGGACGCCGCGCTGCTGACCGGTGCCGCCGAACCGTCGGACGCCGAGCCGATGCCGGAGCTGCTGACCGACCTCACCTCGCGGGTGCGGGATCGTCGCCGGCGGCGGATCGCGGTCGCGATCGGGTCGGTCGCGGCGGCACTGGTGCTGCTGATCGGCGGCGTCGGCGTGCTGATCGGCCAGGGGGTCCTCCCGATCGGCACCCAGTCGGACTTCCGGGTCGCGTTCTCGCCCGTGGTCGAGAGCGGGATCACCGCGAACGTCGACGTCACGCCGGGTCGCACCGAGACCAAGTTCCGGCTCGAGTGCCAATACGCCCGTGCCGTTACCGGGTCGTACACCTCGGAGGTCTCGATCTGGATCCGCGACCGCTCGGGAAGCGAGAGCGAGCTGTACAGCTGGTACGCCAAGCCGAACAAGGTGATGCGGCCGAGCGCGACCGCGCGGCTGGCGACGTGGCGGATCGACCGGGTGGAGCTGCGCGACACCCACACCGGGCAGATCCTCTCGACCGCTCCGCTGCGCTGACACTGTTCGCGCGGACCCGCCGCCGGGCCGATGAGTTCCGCTGGCGGCGACGGTCCAGACTTGCAGTCACTGCATCCAGGCTGAGGAGACCTCATGGAGCCGACCATCGTCGACCGTCCAGCGCAGCCATACGTCTCGATCACGGCCCGGGTGCCGATGGCGCGGTTGGGCGAGGTGGTGCCGCCGCTGAACGGCGAGGTCTTCGGCTGGCTCGCCACCCGCGGGATCGACCCCGCCGGCCCCGCGCTGTGGAAGTACAACGTGATCGACATGGCCGGCGAGCTCGAGCTGGAGGCCGGCGTCGCGGTGGCCACCCCCGTCGACGGAGACGATCGGGTCAAGAGCGGCGTCTTGCCGGCCGGGCGGTACGTCGTCGGCCGCTACCGCGGTCACCCGGACGGATTGGAGGGCGCGACCGGCGCGCTGCTGGCCTGGGCCTCGGAGCGCGGCCTGAGCTTCGACGTCAGCGACGCCGGCGGCGAGGAGCGCTGGGCCGCACGGTTGGAGGAGTACCTGACCGATCCGGACGAGGAGCCCGACATGGACAAGTGGGAGACCGACCTGGCGTTCAAGCTGGCCTGACCGACAGCCGGCCCGAGACCATGCTCAGGCGTGCCGGATGAAGTCCTCGACCAGGTCCCTGGCTGTGCTGTCGTCGTACTGCACCGGGGGACTCTTCATGAAATAGGCACTGGGCGCGAGGATCGGCCCGCCGAGGCCCCGGTCGAGCGCGATCTTGCAGGCCCGGATGGCGTCGATGATGACGCCGGCAGAGTTGGGCGAGTCCCACACCTCGAGCTTGTATTCGAGCAGGATCGGCACGTCACCGAAGCCGCGCCCATCCAGACGGACGATCGCGTGCTTGCGATCGGTCAGGAAAGGGACATAGTCGCTCGGCCCGATGTGCACGTCGCCCTCGCGCATGTCGTGGCCGAGTTGCGACGTGACCGACTGTGTCTTGCTGATCTTCTTGCTGACCAACCGGGACCGTTCCAGCATGTTGCGGAAATCCATGTTCCCGCCGACATTCAGCTGATACGTGGATTCCAGGTGGACTCCCCGGTCGTTGAACAGCTTCGCCAAAGCCCGGTGGGTGATCGTCGCGCCGATCTGGCTCTTGATGTCATCACCGATGATCGGCACTCCGGCCGCGGTGAATTTGGCGGCCCATTCGGGGTCGGAGGCAATGAAGACCGGCAACGCGTTGACGAAACCGACTCCGGCGTCGATGGCGCACTGCGCATAGAACTGGTCGGCGATCTCCGAGCCCACCGGAAGGTAGGAGACCAGGACGTCGACGCCCGCCTGGCGGAGCGCCGCGGTGACGTCGACCGGATGTTCGGCGGACTCGACGATCGCGTCCCGGTAATACTCGCCGAGCCCGTCGTGGGTCGGTCCCCGCTGAACCAGCACCCCGGTCGGCGGCACCTCGGCGAACCGGATCGTGTTGTTCTCGCCGGCGAAGATGGCGTCGGCCAGGTCCAGGCCGACCTTTGCCTCGTCGACGTCGAACGCCGCGACGAACTCGAGATCCCCGATGTGATAGTCGCCGAATTGAACATGCATCAAACCGGGAACCTGGCTATCGGCGGGGGCTTTCCGGTAATACTCAACGCCCTGCAGCAAAGAGGATGCGCAGTTGCCGACCCCAACGATGGCTACTCGAACAGGAGACACCGCGCTAGTGTGCCCTGGTCGGGCGGCCCGGTTGATCACCGTCTCGATATCAGAGCCCCGCGGCAAAGGCGCTTGATCGTGTCACCGGCGCGGCGCCGGCGAATCGCCGGTCGATCATGACTGTCGGTGGTATCCGCGAGACTGGCCGCATGCCGGAACTGAGTCGCGACCAGGTAGTGGCCGGACGGATCCATGCCCAGCAACTGGACCGGCCGCCGCCGGCCGGGTCCGAGCCCGAACGCGCACCGACCGATGCCGCCGTGTTCGACCTGGGCGTGCAGGAGACCGGTCGGGATGGGGCGAGCTGGGCGCTGGTCAACCGGGGCGTCCCGCTGGAGTCGCCGGCCGCGCTCTATCGATGCCCCGACGTCTCCCTGGCCTGGACCCTTCGCGGCGCGCCGCACTTCTACCGGCGCTCGGAGCTGGTCGACGTGCTCACCGCGACCTCACCGTTCTCCGACGCCGACGCCGCGAAGCGCGTGATCGGTGCGTCGGGCCCCTGGTCGGAGGCGGGCATTTCCGCGCGAGACGCGCTGGCCGCGGTCGCCGCCGAGCTCCGCGCCGTGGTCGACCGGCCGCGGGTCAAGGGTGAGGTCTCGACCCTGGTCAGCGATCGGCTCGGCGGACCGTACGTCCGCGACTGCCGTCGCTGCGACGCGGTCCACGTCTGGGAGCTGCCGTTCCGGCTGGCCGCCCTGGAGGCCGGGCTCGAGCTCGAACCTGGCACCTCGCCACCGGTGCTGCACCGGATCCGTGGCTGGCCGCGGCGGCGGCCCGGGCCGGTGGACGACCCGAGCGCCGCCCCCGAGCAGCTCCAGCCGATCCGGGCGATCATCCGGCTGCTCGGTCCGATCACCCCGGCCGAGGTCGCGGGATTCTTCGACGGCTCGGTGACCGACGTCAAGCGGCTCTGGCCGGCCGACGCGATCGCGGTACAGGCCGCGGGCCGCAAGGCCTGGGTGCTGGCCGGGGACGAGCCGCCGGAGATCGGCCCCGATCTGGTCCGGCTGCTGGGTCCGTTCGATCTGCTGCTGCAGTCCCGCGATCGGTCCCTGCTGTTGCCGGACAAGGAGCGGCGCAGGGCGCTGTGGCCCTCGCTCGGCCGGCCCGGCGCCGTGCTCGTCGGCACCGAGCTGGTCGGAACCTGGCGGCCACGAGCGTCGGGCCGGCGGTTCGGCATCGAGGCCACCTTCTGGCGGCGGCCGACGAAGGCCGAGCGTGGATCCATCGACCTGGAGGCCGAGCGGCTGGCCGCTCACCGCGGAGCGGAGTTCGCCGGCGTGGCGACCGGCTGACCGGGTGCGACGGCCGGCAACGGCGACGGCCCGCGCGAGCCGGGTCTTGCGCGCCGCCCGGAACAGGAGAATCGTCGGCGGCAGCACGGTGTCGCGGCCGCGGCGCCCGACGAGCCGGCACGAGCCGATCCGGAAAGGTTTCGATGGCGACTGACCTCCCGTCCCTCAGGCGGGCCGCGAACGAGGCCCGGATCGGCTGGCAGCCAGGCGAGACAGTGCATGTCGGGATGTCGCGGCTGCAGGCGAGGTCCCGGCTCGGTGCGATCCCGCCGGGAGGCCCGGCCGCCCTGCAGCAACGGGAGGAGGCAGCGCGCGCCGGGCTGGCTGCGGCCGACGCCGGCGCCGCCGACCGGGCCGGCGGGCAGGCGGCGGCTCCGCCGGCGAAGTTCGACTGGCGGAACGTGTCGGGCGCTAGCTATGTCTCCCCGGTCGTGGATCAGGCCGGCTGCGGGTCGTGCGTGGCGTTCGGCGCCACCGCTGTGCTCGAGTCGATGGTCCGGATCGCGGCGAAGGAGCCGGCGCTGCGGGTGGACCTGTCGGAGGCGTACGTCTACTTCTGCCTCGGACCCGACCACGGCGCCATCCCGTGCCCTGACGGCGGCTGGTGGCCCGACGACGCCCTCGCCGCGATGCACCACGGTGGCGTCACCGACGAGCTCAACTACCGCTACAGCGACGTCGACCAGCCGTGCCGGCGCGGATCGGACTGGTCCTCGCGGCTGACGACGTTCGACCACTGGACGACCCGGTCGACCATCGCCGCGATGAAGACCTACCTCGCCACGGTGGGGCCGATGTCGGCCTGCTTCACGATCTACGAGGACTTCTTCTACTACTACACCGGCGGCGTCTACACCTATCACGAGAGCACGTCCGGCGACGTGATCGGCGGCCACTGCGTCCAGATCGTCGGCTACGACGACGCCCAGCACTGCTGGATCGCCAAGAACAGCTGGGGCAAGGAGTGGGGCGAGAACGGCTACTTCCGGATCGCGTACGGCAGTGCCGGGATCGACGCCGAGATGTGGGGGATCGACGGCACGATCGCCTCGCCGCTGATCCGGACCACACTGCGCGTGGTCGGCGCCGGCGGCGGCAACGTCTGGCACACCCAGCGCACCGGGAACGGCAGCTGGCAGACGGCGGTGAACCGGCTCGACACCGGCACGCCGGGCGACCCGGGCAGCTTCACCGCGGTCAGCGCGGCCGCGTCGATCAACCGGTTGCACGTGGTCGGGCTGGTCGGCGGCAAGCTGTGGTACACCCGGCAGCGGGCAGGTGCCGGCTGGGCGACGTGGGAGAGCCCGAGCGCTCCGAAGCCCGGCGGAGTCAGCGGCTGGACCGCACTGAGTTGTGCCGCACTCGGCGACAGCCTCGACGTGATCGCGTTGGCCGGCGGCGCGATCTGGTATCTCCGCCGGCAGCCGGACGCGACCTGGCAGCAGACCTGGAACCGGGTCACCCCGACCAGTGGCGGTCCCGGCGCGTTCACAGCCCTGAGCAGCGTCAGCGTCGGCTACCAGACCAACGTCATCGGGCTGGCCGGCGGCCGGCCCTGGCAGACCACCCGGCGCAGCGACGGAACCTGGACGGCCCTGACCGAGATCAAGCCGGGCTCCGGTCCGACGCCCGGGGCGTTCGCCGCGCTGAGCGCGGCGAGCGTCGACGGCAGGCTGAACCTGGTGGCGCTCAGCGGCGGGCGGCCGTACCAGCTCGAACGGTCGGCGGCCGGCGCCTGGGGCTCCTACCGCGAGCTCACCTCGACCAACCCGGCGGTGCCGACCAGCTTCTCCTCGGTCGCCTGCGCCGACGTAGGCAAACTGCTGCAGGTCGTGGCGATCTCCGGCGGGAAGCTGTGGCACACGCTGCGCCAGGCCGACGGAACCTGGCAGAGCTCGTTCGGAAACCTCGGCGCGGCCCTGACCGGGGAGCCCGCCACGACCGTCTCGGTGGACTGCGCGTGAGCGCCGAGGGCGAGTTGCCGGACGCCCTGCGGCTGAGCGTCGGCGAGCGGCACGAGGTGGCCATGCCGGGGCTCGGCACCGCGGGCTACCGCTGGGACGAGGAGCTGACCGGCGATGCCGGTGCGGTCGCGGTCGAGTGGCAGCGAGGCATGTCGGCGGAGGAGGCGCGCGGCCGGCCGGTCGGGTCGAGCGCGCCCGAGCGGATCGCGCTGACGGCAACGGCGCCCGGCCACGTGACCGTCCGGCTGAGCCAGCGGCGGCCCTGGGAAAGCGGCCCGCCGCGAGCCGAGCACACGATCGAGATCGACGTCACCCCACCCTGAGCCTCCGAGCTCCGCCCCACCGAAAGGACCCAACCCATGGCCGATCACGTCTACCGCGTTACCGAGATCGTCGGTACGTCCTCCGACGGCATCGACGCCGCCATCCGCAACGGCATCGACCGTGCCGCTCGGACCCTGCACGGGCTCGACTGGTTCGAGGTCACCGAGATCCGCGGTCACCTGGACGACGGCCAGATCGCCCACGTGCAGGTCGGGCTCAAGGTGGGCTTCCGGCTGGACGACTCCGACTCCGTGTAGCGACCTTCACCGAGTTGTCAGGTTCTCAGCGCGCTATAGCGCGCTGAGAACCTGACAACTCGCCGGGAGGAGGGGGAGCGGGGGCGGGGGTCAGGGGGTCTCCCAGACCACCTCGTCGGGCGACTTGTCCGGCCGCCAGCCCTTCCAGACCGGGTGGCGCAGCTTGCCCGCGGAGGTGAGCTCGACGTACTCGACCTCGCCCACCTGCGACGGGGTGATCCAGTGCGCGTCCCGCGCGTCCTGCGCCGGTACGTCGATCATCGGGCTGGTCTTCCGGGCCAGCCGGGCCACCAGCGTGTCGATCTCGGCCAGCCCGTGGTCGCTGAACCCCGATCCGACCCGGCCGACGTAGCGCAGCCCCTCCGGCGACGGAACGCCGACCAGCAGCGAGCCGACCCCGCCGTCGCGGCGGCCCTGGCCGGGTCGCCAGCCGCCGACCACCACCTCCTGGGTCTGTCGGTGCTTGATCTTCAGCCAGGTGTGCCCGCGCCGGCCGGTCTGGTAGATCGAGTCGCGGCGCTTGGCGACCACGCCCTCGAGGTGCAGCGCCCGGCTGGTCTCCATTGCCGCGGTCAGGTCGCCCTCGAAGATCGGCGGCACGACCACCCGTGATCCGGGACGGTCGGGCACCAGCGCGCCGAGCGCGTCACGGCGTGCGAGATACGGGCGCCGGGCCCAGGACGTACCGTCCAGCGCGACCAGGTCGAACAGCATCAGCCGCGCCGGATACTTTCGCGCGGCCGCGGTGATGTCACCGGGTCGGGTCAGGTTGATCCGCGGCTGGAGCAGCCCGAAGCTCGGCGCCCCCTGCCCGTCCAGCACGACGATCTCGCCGTCCAGGATCGCGGAGTCGCAGCCGATCGCGGCCAGGTCGTCGATCAGGTCCGGGTACGTCGCGGTCTCGTCCCGGCCCTTCCGCGACTGCAGCCTGACCTCCCCGCCGGCCAGGTAGACCACGACCCGGACGCCGTCCCACTTCATCTCGAACGCCCAGTCGTCCTCGTCGCCGACGTCGGAGGTCGTACCGGGAGTGGCGAGCATCGGGCTGATCGGCTCCGGGAAGGCCGATCGGCCCTGCCCCTGCTCCCCGGCCGGATCCAGCGCCATCCGGTGCATCAGCCAGTTCCGCTCGGCTCGGCCACCGCCCTTGCCGGTGTGGATCAGCGCGAACTTGGCCGGACCGCCCAGGCCCCCGTCGGGGCGGCCGAACAGGGTGACGATCACCTCCTTGCCGTCCCGCCACTTCTGGGTGGTGTACGTCCCCGCGTCCCAGATGCTGACCTGACCACCGCCGTACTCGCCGCGTGGGATCGACCCCTCGAAGCTGCCGTACTCCAGCGGGTGGTCCTCGGTCTGCACCGCCAGATGGTTCACCTTCGGATCGGTCGGCGGCGACTTCGGCACCGCCCAGCTGACCAGCACCCCGTCCCGTTCGAGCCGGAAGTCCCAGTGCAGCGCCCGGGCGTGGTGCTCCTGGATCACGAACGTCGGCGCGTCGTCCGGTCCGCGGACGGCGATCGACTCACCCTCGGCCGGCACCGGCTCGGGCGTCTTGCCGGCGTCCCTCATGCTGCGATAGGTGGCCAGCCGGTCCGGGCCGGAACGCGACCCGCCCGAGCCCACCGGGGCCAGCGGCGCGAACGGGTCGATCCCGTCGGCCACCCTGCTGAGCACCTGGTCGTACTCCAGCTGCGCCAGGTCCGGGTCGGCCAGCTCGGCCCAGGTCCGCGGCGCGGCGACGGTCGGCCGGCTCCGGCCGCGCAACGAGTACGGCGACACCGTGGTCTTCGCCCCGTTGTTCTGGCTCCAGTCGATGAACACCTTGCCGTCGCGGCCGGACCGCTTCATCACCGCCGTTACCCGGTCGCCGTGGTCCGCCTCCAGGGCGAGCGCGAGCTGCCGGGCCAGCTCGGTCGCCTCCTCGGAGGTCTGCGACCCGTCCAGCGGGGCGTACAGGTGGATGCCCTTGCTGCCGGAGGTGACCGGCACCGGGTCGTGACCGATGTCGGCCAGGATCTCGCGGACCCAGCCGGCGACCTCGGCACACTCGGCGAGGCTCACCCCCTCACCCGGGTCGAGGTCCAGCACCAGCCGGTCCGGGCGCTGCGGCGTGCCGTCGTTGTCGAACCGCCACTGCGGGACGTGCAGCTCCAGGGCGGCCAGCTGGGCGAGCCAGGTCAGGGTGGCGAGGTCGTTCACCACCGGGTACGCGTTGTCGTGATCGCGGTGCTCGATGACGTACCTGCTCACCCAGTCCGGGGTGCCCGTGGCCAGGTCCTTGTTGAAGAACACCGGACCTTGGTGGTCGGGGGTGCCGACCCCGTCCGGCCAGCGCTTGCGGGTGGCCGGCCGCTGCCACAGGTGCGGCAACATCACTGCCGCGACCGACGCGTAGTAGCTGATCACGTCCGCCTTGGTGGTTCCTCCGCTGCCGGTCGAGCTCCCCGGATACAGCACCTTGGACAGATTGGTCAGCTTGATCGTGTGCCCGTCGACGACGACCGCCTGGTTGTCCGCGTCGGCCGCCATGCCCCCATCCTGCCCTCCCCGCCTCTCCCTCCGTCGGAAACTGTGCGCGTCTTGCAGCGACACGCCGCCCAGGACTGCAAGAGCTGCACAGTTTCCCGACGGCCGGCGGCGGGAAACACTGGAGCATGCGAGCGATCTGGAAGGGCGCGATCACGTTCGGGCTGGTCAGCGTCCCGGTGAAGCTGTATACCGCGACCGAGGACCACGACGTTCATCTGCATCAGGTGCACGACGCCGACGGCGGCCGGATCCGCTATCAGCGCCGGTGCGAGGTCTGCGGCCGGATCGTTGACTACGAGCACATCGACAAGGCGTTCGAAGAGGGCGGCACGACGGTGGTGCTGACCGAGGACGACCTCAGCGCGCTGCCGGAGGAGCGCAGCCGTGAGATCGAGGTCGTCGAGTTCGTGCCGTCGCAACAGATCGACCCGATCATGTTCGACCGGAGCTACTTCCTCGAGCCGGACAAGGCAGCCGTGAAGGCGTACGCCCTGCTGCGCCGCACGCTGGAGGAGACCGAGCGGACCGCGATCGTGCAGTTCTCGCTGCGGCAGAAGACGAGGCTCGGCGCGCTGCGCGCCCGCGACAAGGTGCTGATGCTGCAGTCGCTGCTCTGGGACGACGAGGTACGTGAGGCCGACTTCTCGGTGCTGGACACCGACGTCCGGGTGTCGGCGAACGAGCTCGAGATGGCCACGTCGCTGGTGGAGAACCTGTCGGCGGACTTCGCGCCGGACAAGTTCAGCGACGACTACCAGGAGCAGCTGCGCCAGCTTGTCGCCGCCAAGCTCGAGCAGGGCGAGGCTCTGGACACCGCAGCGACGTTCGGTGAGGAGTCCGAGGGTGGCAACGGCGGGGCCGAGGTGATCGACCTGATGGAGGCCCTGAAGCGCAGCGTCGAGGCGAACCGGGCCAAGCGGGGCTCGGAATCGAGCCCGGCCAAGAAGGCATCGACCAAGAAGACGGCCTCGGCCAAGAAGAAGAGCGCCGCCAAGAAGACGGCGGCCAAGAAGACCGCACCGGCCAAGAAAAGCGCACCGGCCAAGAAGACCGCTGGTCGGAGAAACTGACCCGAATTCGCCGCTCGAACGCTCCTCGAGGCCGATTCCTGCCCCAAACGACGATCGAGCGGCAAGAACGCGTCACAGTGGTCGTGGTCGGTCGGTTGCTCTAGGCCCGGGTCAGCCGGGCGGGATCGGCGGCGCCCAACCCGGTCGCTTGACCAGGCAGAACGGATGACCGGCCGGGTCGGCGTAGGTGTCGTCGCGCAGGTGCCGAGCGCCGAGCGCCACCACTTCCCGACCGGCCGCGGCCACGTCCTCCACCATCACGTCGAGATGGACCTGTTGCGGTATCTCGGCGTCCGGCCAGGTCGGCGCGATGTGGTCGGGAGCGAGCTGGAACGCGAGACCGGAGTGATGATCGTCGGCCGCGACCACCACCCACTCCTCGTCGGCGTACGTGATCGGCTGGCCGAGCAGCGCGCTATAGAACCGCGCGACGCGGATCGGGTCCGGGCAGTCCAGCGCGACGTGGTGCAGCCGTCCGATCATTTCTCGTCCTTCCGAGGGTCAAGCCGCGAAGATCGGCGGCAAGGCGAACAGCATGGTCATCGACCAGGTGATGTGAGTCAGGATCGGCGCGAGCACGCCGCCGCCGGCCCGCCGCTGCAGCCCCACCACCAGGCCGAGCACCAGCGCGGCGAAGACCAGCACCGGATTGCCCCCGGCGACGGTCGCCAGGCCGTACAACAAGGTGGAGATCAGCACCGGGTGCCGGACGCCGATCGCGGCGAACAGTGCTCCGCGGAAGAACAGCTCCTCGGCGATGCCGTTCACCAGCGTGATCGCGGTGATGATCGCGATGCTGCCGTAGCGGGCATAGCCCAGCACGTCCTCGGCGAGGCCGGCCAGCGGTGGGATCAGCCGGAACACCAGCGCGCCGACGATGAAGACCGCGGCCAGCAGCAGGCCGACCACGATCGGGGCGATGATCGGCCGGCGCAGCTCGCCCCGCGACAGGATCCGGCCCAGATGCAGCGGGCCGGACGCGAAGCTGCCGATCACCCACACCGCAGCGAGGCCGAACGTCAGCGGATAGAACGTGGGGTCACCCGGATCGACCGAGAACGACAGCCCGAGCAGGGTCGCGCCGACCACGATCGTCACCCCCACGACGATCCGCCGGCGCAGGAACTGGCCGTCGGACTGGCGGTGGTCCCGTTCGACCTTGTCGATCAGCACCGGCCGGACCAGGCCGAGGGCGCGTCCGATCAGCCGTGCCCGGCGCGAGGCGGGACTCGCCGGGGCGGGCGGTTGCTCGGCCGGGGCGTCAGGCCGACTCACGACGATCATGTTCCGCGTACGCCAGCCGGACGGCGTCGTCGTAGCTCATCGGTTCGATCGGGACGACCGAGCTGATCGAGTGATCGGTGACGATCACCTCGTTGCTCATCGAGTCCACCAGGTTTCGCCCGGTGGCGGTGTCGACGTCGGTGACCAGCGACAACCACCGCGACGACAGCCGCGGGGTCAGCATCGGCACCACCAAGATCAGCAGCTGCCGGTTCAGCCGGATCCGGGCGACCCGCTCCATCATCTCCGCGTACGTCAACACCTCCGGCCCGCCGATCTCGTACGTCCGGCCCACGGCCTCGTCCGACTCCAGCACGCCGATCAGGTAGTCGATCACGTCCGGCAGCGCGATGGGCTGGGTTCGGGTCGCGACCCACCGCGGCGTCACCATCGCCGGCAACCGCTCGACCAGCTGGCGGGTGATCTCCCAGGAGATCCCGCCGTCACCGATCACGATCGCGGCCCGGAGCACCGTCACCGGGACCCCGCCGGTGCCGAGCAGCTCCTCGACCTCGCGCCGCGAGCGGAGGTGCTCCGACAGCTCCGGCGAGTCGGCACCGAGCCCGCCCAGGTAGATGATCCGTTCGACACCGGCATCGGCGCACGCCGTGCCGAACGCGCGCGCGGCGGCCGCGTCCTTGGTGCGGAAGTCGTCACTGGCCAGCGAATGGACGAGATAGTACGCAGCGGTCACTCCCGACAGGGCGTCTCGCAGCGATTCGGGGTCGGCCACGTCGCCGTAGATCGGCTTGCCGGCGCCGCGGTAGTCGTCCGGGCGGCGCGTCATGGCCCGGACCTCGTGGCCCGCATCGACCAGCGCTGCGGCGAGGCGTGAGCCGACGAATCCGGAGGCTCCGGTCACCAGCACCGTCGTCATCTCTGCTCCCGTCCTGGTGGGTGGTGCGCTGGGGTGGTCGTTCGGCTTGTGGTTTCGGATCGTGGCTCCGGGTCGTGCCGGGGCCGCGGTCTTGACCCTTTCGCTTACCCTTCGGCCCGGATTCCACCCATGGACGCATCCGGGCCGAACTCGGATCCCGTGGACCGCCTCGGATCCCCTGCAACGGATCCGAGGCGGCACAGGGGATCCGAAGATCGGGGCGAGAGTGGGGCGGGGCGGGGGCCGGCGCAGGGCGGGGTCACTCGGTCAGGCCGAGGCGCACCACCTCCCGCAGCATCCGCTCGAAGGTCGGCCGGTCGCCGGCGCCGGCCAGCCCTCGCTGGACCTCCGCACCGGTGCCCTCGGCCCGGATCCGCTGCAGCCCTTCGCGGACGCGGTCGGCGTCCCCGGCGGCGACCAGCGCTTCCTGCAACTCCGCAACCAGCCCGTCGACCACCTCCCAGGCCGGCCGCGGCTCGCCGCCGAGCGGGTCGAGCAGCGTGTCGTCCAACCCGAACCGGCTGGCCCGCCAGGTGGCCAGCCGGATCAGGTCGGAGGAGACCTCCGGTGCGGGTCGACCGGCTCGCCAGTCCTCGCCGGCGGTGTCCGCCAGCGCCCGCACCAGCGCGGCGATCAGGACGGTGTCGTCGACCCGCAAGCAGACGTCGGCCACCCGCACCTCGACGGTCGGGTAGTTCCGGGACAGCCGTGCGTCGAAATAGATCATCCCCTCGTCCATCGGTACGTCGGTCCGCAACAGCGCGTCGACGTAGCGCCGGTAGGCCGCCGCGCTGCCCAGCACCGGGGTCGGACCGGCGGTGGGGAAGCGGTGCCAGGCCTGGGTCCGGAAGCTCGCGTACCCGCTGTCGGTCCCCTGCCAGAAAGGGGAGTTGGCCGACAGCGCGACCAGGATCGGCAACCGGCTGCGGATCCGGTCCAGGATCGCGACGCCCTCGTCGGGGGAGGACACGTCGACGTGCACGTGACAGCCGCAGGTCAGCTGCTCCGCCGTGGTCAGCCCGAGGTGCTCGGCCATCCGCTGGTAGCGCGGCTTGATCGTCGTCCGCGGCACCACCGGAACCGGACAGGTGGCAATCGGAGCGATGCGCGCACCGCGTTCGAGCGCGAGCGCGTCGGCACGGGCGCGGAACTCCACCAGCTGCCGGCGGAGCGTGCCGAGGTCGGTGGTAGCCGGGGTCCCGATCTCGATCTGCTGCTGCTGCAGCTCGGCCTCGACCCCGCCCGACTCCGTCCCACCGGCGTCCTCGTCGCCGTCGGAGAGGATCAGGCCGGCGACGGCTCGCGGTCGATGGTCCTCGGCGTCGACCAGCAGCAGTTCCTCCTCGACGCCGACGGTTCGCATGGGGGACAGTCTGCTGGCCACCGGATCGACCGGTCACCTCGGGCCGATGTCGTCGATCGACCTCACACGCCGCGAACAGAGCCCGGAAAGCGTTCTCTCACCACGTCCGCGGTCGCTGAGCGACATCCGCCGGATCAGCCGTCCGGCGCCGCGGCCGGTCGGGATAGCGTGGCCGGGTGCCCACCGTCGACTTCTGGTTCGATCCCGGATGCCCCTTCACCTGGCGCACGAGCCGCTGGCTCTCCGACGTCTCCGCGCGCCGCGGGATCGAGGTGAACTGGCAGCTGATGAGCCTCTGGGAGCTCAACAAGGACAAGGAGGTCCCGGCGGAGTCGCGGGCTCCGATGGAGGCGTTGCGCACCGTCGGGCTCGTCTTGGAGACGGTCCGGCAGCGGCACGGCAATGCCGCACTGGCCGCCGCCTATACCGCGATCGGCACCAGGCTGCACGACAGCAACCAGCAGCCCGACGAGGCCACCGTGAAGGCGGCGCTGGCCGACGACGGGCTGCCGGCGCACCTGATCGAGGACAGTCGCGCGCCCGACATCGCCGCCGCCCTGGCCGAGAGTCATGCCCGGGCCCAGGCCAGCGTCGGTCAGGAGACGGGCAGCCCGGTCCTCGCCGTCGATGGCCGGCCGGGCTTCTTCGGCCCGATCGTGGTCCCGATCCCCACCGGCGACGATGCCGACAAGCTGCTCGACGCCGTGCTCGCCCTCTCCCAGGTGCCGGCGTTCAGGGAGCTGAAGCGCGCCCGGCAGCCTTTCTGAGCTGATCGACCTTTCTGAGCTGCTCGCCCTTTCTGAGCTGATCGGGGCGCGTCCGGGCCGGTGAGCGGGCCGGCCCGAGACCGACCGTCCGTCCCGACCGCTCCCGCCGGATGTCTCGCAGCAGATGGCGCGCGTCGCGGTCGAGGCCGTGCAGGGCGGCCGAGGAAACGCTGTACTGGAAGGACAGTCCGAGGAAGTACAGCCCGGGAACGGCGGTGATTCCGCGGACCTGCTGGACCTGGCCGTACGGATCGAAGATCGGCAGGTCGATCCAGGAGTGCTCGGGCCGGAAGCCGGTGCACCAGATCACCGTGCGCGGCCGGAACACCGTCCCGTCCTCGGCCCGCGGCAGGCCGTCGACCACGTCGGTGATCAGACCGGTCCGGCGCACTCCCGCGGCCACGAGGTCGCGGCGTCGGTAGCGGATCAGCGGCGTGCCGCGGCGCAGCAGCCGGCGGTGCAGATGGCGACCGGCCGGGTTGCCCAGGGTGAGCACGTGCAGGAAGCCGAACATCACCAGCGGCATCACCGCGCGGACGAGCAGCGAGTCCAGCGCCAGCGGCAGCTGGCCCGGATGCGGCCCGGCCAGCACGGTCGGCAGGCCCGCCCGGGCGACGTCGATCGCCACGTCGGAGCCGGCAGTGCCGGCACCGACGACGAGCACCTCGCCCTCCAGGCCCGCCGGCGAGCGATAGCCCGACGCGTCCAGCTGGGCGATCTCAGGGTCGAGCAACCTGGAGAACGCCGGTCGCTCGGATCGGACCAGGGATCCGGTGGCCACCACCACCCGATCGGCGGTGAAGGTCTCGCGGGGCGTCTCGATCACGAAGCGATCCGCGTCGCGGCTCAGCCGGCGGACCCGGGTGTTCCGCCGGATCGGCAGCTGGAAGTGCTCGGCGTAGCGCTCCAGGTAGTCCGCGACCTGGTCCTTGGTCGGATAGCTCGGCGTCGTGATCGGCAGCCCGGGCAGGCTTGCGTAGCGCGGCAGGCTGAACAGCCGCAGCGAGTCCCAACGCCGGCGCCAGGTGTCACCGGTCCGCTCCTCGGCGTCGAGGATGACGAACGGCTCGGCAGTCCGGCGCAGGTGATAGCCCATGGCGAGCCCCGACTGACCACCGCCGATCACCACCGTCGGCAGGTGTGTCGTTGGCACAAGATCATCATCAGGCATCGAGCAGCTCCTCGAGGTCGCGTTCGGCAATCTCGGCTTCCGCCCTGGCGCCGGCCAGCCGCTGCTCCGCCTGTTGACGATCATGGTCCGCCGCGCGGTCGGTCCGTTCGGCCTCGGCCAGCTCGGCCCGCAGCCGTTGCACCGCCTCCGCCGCCGATTCCGCGCGTCCGGTCGCCTCGGCCAGCGCCTCCTCGGCCTCGTGTACGTCCGCGCGGGTCCGCTTCCACCGATCCCGAGCCTGCTGGAGCTCTTCCGCGCTCGGCCCTGCCGGCGCCGCGTCCTGCTCGCTCGGCTGCGACTGCTCCGCTGGCTCGGCCGGCGCTGCCGGCGAGGCGGCCGCCGCCCCCGCGTCCCACGGCCCGAAGCCGCCGAAGGTGACGATCTGCGCCACCCGCCCCGCGCGTACGTCCTCGGCGAGCTCCGGCGCGGCCAGCGCGGCCTGCAGGTGCTGGCTGACCTCCTGCAGCTGGGCGTCGGTGGCCTTGTGGCCGTTCTCGACGGCCAGCGTGCCGGCCCGTCTGGCCAGCGCGGCCACCGCCTTCTGGCGTTCACCGGAGAGCCGCCGCAGCTCCGGGCCGGACAGGTTCTGCTGCGCCTCGCGCAGCGCTGCGCCCAGGTCGAGCAGGCCGCCGACCTCCTCGGCGGCTTCGCGGGCGAGCAGGTTGATCATCCAGGCGCTGCGGGTGGGCTTGCGCAGTGCGCCGATCGCCTTGGCGAGGTCGCGGTCCTTGGCCTGCCGGGCCTCGGCGACGAGCGCGGTCCGGACGGACATGAACTCCTCGGGCGTGGCGGCATAGACCTGGTCGATCGCCGCGTCCAGATCCACCGGGTCAGGCCCCCTCGCCTGACTCAGACGGCGGCCGGCGCGGGGGCCGGGTCGCCGGGCGCCCTGCCGGCGGCTGGCTCCGCGATCGGGTCCGGTTCCGGCCGGGGCGCGAAGACCAGGTCGGCGTTGTCGATCAGCCGGGTCGTACCGACCCGCGCGGCCACCAGGATCACCGCGGGCCCGGTGTAGTCCGCCGGCACCTCGGCGAGGGACCCGGGTTGCACCAGGCTCAGGTAGTCGACCTGGACCGCCGGCTCGGCGGCGAGGGTCGCGCCCGCGGCGTGCAGCGCCGCGGCGGGCGTCGGCTGCTGGGTGGCGGCGATCATGGCCTGGGAGAGCGACAGCGCCGAGGTCCGCTCGGCCTGGGTGAGGTAGCGGTTGCGGCTGGACAGCGCCAAGCCGTCTGGCTCCCGGACGATCGGCGCGCCGACGATCCGGACCGGGGAGTTCAGGTCGGTGACCATCCGGCGGATGCAGGCCAGCTGTTGGGCATCCTTCTTGCCGAAGATCGCCACGTCGGGGCGAACGATGTTGAAGAACTTGCTCACCACGGTCAGCACGCCGTCGAAGTGACCGGGCCGGGAGGCACCCTCCAGGATCGACCCGATGGCGCCGGCGCTGACGGTGACCTGGCGTCCGGCCGGATAGAGGTCGGAAACGCTCGGGGTGAACACCACGTCCACGCCGGCGTCCCGGCACACCTCCAGATCGACCTCCAGCTGACGCGGATAACGGGCGTAGTCCTCGTCCGGGCCGAACTGCAGGGGGTTGACGAAGATGCTCACGATGACCGCGTCGCCGTACTCGTGGGCCAGGGCGATCAACGAGCGGTGCCCGTCGTGCAGCGCGCCCATCGTCGGCACGTAACTGACGCTGCGCCCGGCCGCGGCCAACTGGGCCCGGGCGAGGTCGATCTCGTCCAGACCACGGGCGATGATCATCGGCGCTCTCCCGGGCGCGGCGGCTGGACGGTCGGCGGATGGGGCACCTGACCCGGTGGGTGCGGCACCTCCGCCGAGAACGTGTGCTGCTCGGCCGGGAAGGTGCCCGCCTCGACCTCCGCAACGTACGTCGCCGCCGCCTCGCCGATGACCTCGGCGAGGTTCGCGTACTGCTTGACGAACCTGGGCAGGTAGCCGGTCCGCAGGCCGAGCGCGTCCTGCCAGACCAGAACCTGGGCGTCGCAGTCGGGTCCGGCACCGATCCCTACGGTCGGGATGTGCAGCTCGGAGGTGATCACCTTGGTCACCGCGCCCGGGACCATCTCCAGCACCAGGGCGAAGGCGCCCGCCTCGGCGACCGCCTTGGCGTCGGCCATGATCTTGTCCCGGTCGCTGCCGCGACCCTGCACCTTGTAGCCACCGAGCGCGTGCTCGCTCTGCGGGGTGAAGCCGATATGGCCCATCACCGGGATGCCGGCCTGGGTGATGGCGTGGATCTGGTCGGCGACGCGGACGCCCCCCTCCAGCTTGACCCCGTGCACGCGCGCTTCCTTCATGAACCGGACAGCGGTCCGCAGCGCCTGGGTCGGCCCCTCCTCGTAGGAGCCGAAGGGAAGATCGGCCACCACGAAGGCACGTTGGGTGGCGCCGACCACCGACCGGGCGAGCGGGATCAGCTCGTCCACGGTGATCGGCAGCGTGGATTCGTAGCCGAGGACGTTGTTGGCGGCGGAGTCGCCGACCAGCAGCGCCTTGACCCCGGCCGCGTCGAACAGCGCCGCCGTGTACTGGTCGTAGCTGGTCAGCATGGCCCAGCGCTCGCCGCGCCGCTTCGCCGCCTGCAGGTCGAGGGTGCGGATGCGCTTGGGTTGCTGCGGAGTCGGCTCAGCCACGGCTCAGCCACCCCGAGGGGAACGGATCGAGGCCGACGGCCTGGGCCGGGGAGTCGATCCGTCCTGCGGACGTGGATCGCAACACGAGAGAACCGCCTTACTTCAGACGCGCCGCGGCAGCACCGAGGCTCACCACCGGGCGGGCCGGCCTCTGTACCGGCCGCTGGCCCGGAACGGAAAGTGTCCGTCTGCCAACTTAACGCATCACCGGCGGCCAGTAGTCCGGGCGGATGGCTGACTTGGATAACGATTCACCGTGCGGGCCCGGTCGCCGGCACTGCGCACGGCTCGGGCTCAGAGCTCGGAGAGCACCAGGGCACTCCGGGTGCGGCTCACTCCGGGGTAGTTCCGGATCACACCGAGCACCCGCTCGAAGTGACTCGCGTCCTCGGCCCGGACCACCAAGATGCCGTCCGCCTCGCCGGTCACCGTGTAGGCCCGGGTGACCTCCGGAATGCTGGTCACCATCTCGCGCATCCGGTCCGGCGGCACCCTGCCCTCGCAGTACAGCTCGACGAACGCCTCGATCGTCCAGCCCAGGGCGGCGGGCTCGACCTCGATCGTGAACCGCCGGATGGCACCGTCGGCCCGAAGCCGGTCGACCCGCCGTTTGACCGCGGCGGTGGACAGCCCGACCATGCTCCCGATGGACGCATAGCTCTCTCGGGAATTGTCCGAGAGTCGCGCAATGATCTTGTGATCTATGTCGTCAAGACGCAAAGCAATCTCCATGACTTCGTACGTTTGACTGTGTAGTTTGCGTAAGGCAAATCCTACCCTTGACGACATGACGAGTCTCGAGGTGACGCCTGCCCACGCGTCGCTCCGGCGACCCCGGACGCGCAGCTTCCTGATGTGCCCGCCCACCTATTTCGACGTGCGCTACGAGATCAACGCCTGGATGGATGCCAGCATCCCGGTGGACACGGCGCTGGCGATCAGCCAGTGGGAGCAGCTGGTCGCGGCCTATCGCGCCGCCGGCCACCGGGTCGAGCTGTTGCCGGCCTCGCCCGATCTGCCAGACGAGGTGTTCGCCGCCAACGGGGCGACGATGGTGGACGGCCGGGTGCTGATCGCCCGGTTCGCCAACGTCGAGCGCGCCGCCGAGTCGGGTGTGCACGCCGCCTGGCATGCGACCCATCACGGCGAGGGCGCAGACGGCCTGATCGTGCAGCCCGGGTGCGTCAACGAGGCCGAGGGGGACTTCGCCGTGCTGTCGGACACGATCCTGGCCGGCTACGGGTTCCGGACCAGCAAGGCGGCGCACCGCGAGCTGGCCGCCGTGACAGGCCGGAAGGTGATCGGTCTGGAGCTGGTCGATCCGCGCTTCTACCACCTCGACGTCGCGCTCACGGTGCTCGACGACGAGTCCGACCACATCGCGTACTACCCGCCCGCGTTCGGTGCGGGTGCGCGGCGGACGCTGGAGCGGCACTTCCCGGACGCGATCATCCCGACCTCGGCGGACGCGTACGCGTTCGGGTTGAACGCCGTCAGCGACGGCTACCACGTCTTCCTGCCCGTCGGGGCGGACCAGCTGGCCGGCGAGCTGACCAACGCCGGCTACCAGGTCGTCCCGATCGATCTCAGCGAGCTCCGCAAGGGCGGCGGCAGTGTCAAGTGCTGCACCCAGGAGCTCCGTTATGCCCGCGCCGACAAGGAGAGCTGAACAATGACCCTCATGGCCGACCCCGATTCCGCCGTCGTCGCCGCGCCGGCGGGCGATCACCTGGCGCACAACTACCACCCGCTCGACGTGTTGGTCGCCCGCGGCGAGGGCGCGGTGCTGACCGACGCCGACGGCCGGAGCTACCTCGACTTCCTGGCGGCGTACTCGGCGGCGAACTTCGGCCACGGCCACCCAGACCTCGTGGCCGCTGCGCAGGCCCAGCTGCAGCGGGTCACGCTGACCTCACGGGCCTTTCTGCACGACCAGCTCTCGCCGTTCGCCGAGGAACTGTGTGCGCTGATCGGCAAGGAGATGATGTTGCCGATGAACACCGGCGCCGAGGCGGTGGAGTCCGGCATCAAGGTGGCCCGCAAGTGGGGGTACGAGGTCAAGGGCGTCCGCGACGGCCGGGCCAAGATCATCGTGGCCGCCGGCAACTTCCATGGGCGGACCACGACCATCATCAGCTTCTCCGACGACCCGGTGGCGCACGACCACTACGGGCCGTACACACCGGGCTTCGTCACCGTCCCCTACGGCGACGTGGCCGCACTGGAGGCGGCCATCGACGACGACACCGTGGCGGTGCTGCTGGAGCCGATCCAGGGCGAGGCCGGGGTGCTGATCCCGCCGGCCGGCTACCTGGCCGGCGTCCGCCGGGTGACCGCAGAACGCAACGTCTTGTTCATCGCCGACGAGATCCAGTCCGGTCTCGGCCGGACAGGCGCGACCCTCGCCTGCCAGCACGAGGGGGTCGAGGCCGACGTCTACCTGCTCGGCAAGGCGCTCGGCGGCGGCATCGTGCCGGTCTCGGCCGTGCTGGCGAACCGGGACATCCTCGGCGTGCTCAAGCCCGGGCAGCACGGCAGCACCTTCGGCGGCAACCCGCTGGCGTGCGCGGTCGGCCGCGCCGTGGTGCGGCTGCTCGCGACCGGGGAATACCAGCAGCGCGCCATCGACCTCGGCGCGCAGATGGACCGGCGGTTGCAGGGCATGATCGGGCACGGCGTCGTCGGCTACCGCAGCCGCGGTCTGTGGGCGGGAGTCGACATCGACCCCACCCTGGCCAGCGGCCGCGAGGTCTGCGAGCGGCTGGCCGAGCGGCGCGTGCTCGCCAAGGACACCCACGGCTCGACCATCCGGTTGGCCCCGCCGATCGTGATCACCGAGACTCAGCTGGACCGCGGGCTGGACCAGCTGGAGGCGGTCGTCGCCGAGTTGAGCTGAGCCGGTCGGCACGATTTCCGCGGATTCCCTGCGGGGCCTTCGCGGCTGTGATAGCTTCCGTGCGCGGCCGGTGTGTTCGGCGTGTTTATCGGCTATTCGTGCGTGCATTGGCGAGGTGCGGGTGAATTCCCCGCGACCGTCCGGGTGATTCTTTTTCGTCCGACGTCGAATGTAAAGTTGAATATGTGCTGGATAGCCAGACTAACTGGCTGATGCTGCCCTGACCAGGAAGATCGCTCCAGCCGGCGGCAGGCGAAGCACATAAGTGCTTGCCTTCGCCGACGTCGACGACTTTCGGGATTTACCGCCAGGTGACGAAATCACGAACGTGATCCAAATTTCACGTATTCCCAGCCGGCCGTCCTTCGAATGTGCAGAATGGGCATCGCTGTAATGGGGCAAGACGGTGTTCCCCCAACGCCGACGCCGGCGACGCCGCGGTGGGGAGTGGCACCATCATCGGGGATGGGGTGGCGTCGTGGGGACGCAGCGTGGTGGGGTGTTCGTGCATGCCCAGGGGCTCTGCGAGAGCGAGTCCGTCGGTGACGGCACGCGAGTCTGGGCGTTCGCCCACGTGTTGCCCGGTGCCCGGGTGGGGCAGAACTGCAACATCTGCGACGGGGCCTACGTCGAGGGCGGCGCCGTCCTCGGTGACGGGGTCACGGTCAAGAACCAGGTGATGATCTTCGACGGCGTGACCGTCGGCGACCACGTCTTCCTCGGCCCCGGGGTCGCCTTCACCAACGACCTGAACCCGCGGGCCCACGTCAAGCGGGGCGGCGACGAGCTGCTCCCTACGGTGGTCGAGCGGGGCGCGACGCTGGGCGCCCGAGTGACCGTGGTGTGCGGGGTGACCATCGGGGAGTACGCGTTCGTCGGCGCCGGCGCTGTCGTGACCAAGGACGTACCCGCGCATGCCTTCGTGGTCGGCAATCCGGCTCGGCAGATCGGCTGGGCGTGCTGGTGCGGTCTCCGGCTGCCCGAGTCGCTGGACTGCACCTGCGGACGCTCCTTCGCACTCGACGGCGACGTCGTGCGCGAGCAGGTCGCCTGAGGGACCAACTCGTGTACGTCACGCTGCGCGGATCCCCCCGGACGCGCCCCGAGCACCCGGGAACGAGCCCTGAGCCTGTCGAAGGGCGCCCTGAGCCTGTCGAAACTGGCCCTGAGCACTCACAAACGTGCCCTGAGCCTGTCGAAGGGCGCACTCAGCCTGTCGAAGGGCAAACCCCCCGGCGGAAGCGGCACGCCGTCGCCCGGACGGTGATCGCCCTCGGCGTGGTCAGCATGCTCACCGACGTCTCCTCGGAGTCGGTGTCGGCGATCCTGCCGCTCTACATCACGGCCGTGCTCGGCATGAGCCCGCTGGCGTACGGCTTCATCGACGGCATCTACCAGGGTGTCTCGGCGCTGGTCCGGATGCTCGGCGGCTGGTGGGCCGACTCGTCCCGGCGCCCCAAGTGGGTCGCGTTCACCGGCTACGCCGGCTCGGCGCTGTCGCGGATCGCGATGCTGTTCACGACCTCCTTCGCCGGCATCACCGGCGCGGTGACCGTCGACCGGCTGGGCAAGGGACTGCGGACCGGTCCTCGCGACGCGCTGATCGCGACCGCCGCGCCGCCGGACCAGCTCGGCCGGAACTTCGGTGTCCATCGGGCGCTGGACACCGCGGGTGCCCTGGCCGGCCCGCTGCTGGCGTTCGCCGTGATCGCGCTGATCCCGGTGGGCCTGGGCGGCTATCGATCGGTGTTCGTCATGAGCGCCGCCTTCGCGGTGGTCGGCGTCGTGGTGCTCGCCGTGTTGGTGCCGAACCTGCGAACCGCCGCCGAGCCGTCCACCCGAGCGGAGGCGCGCACCGCCAGCCGCGGCGCCTGGCGTGATCTCGCCCGACCGGAACTGCGCCGGCTCGTGCTCGCGGCCGGGGTGCTCGGCCTGCTGACCGTCGGCGACGGCTTCCTCTATCTGGCGTTGGCGCAAACGGGAAACCTCGGCGCACAGTACTTCCCACTGCTGTTCGTCGGCACCAACGCCGCCTATCTCGCGCTGGCCGTACCGTTCGGCCGCCTCGCCGACCGGGTCGGCCGCGGGCGCGTGTTCGTCGGCGGGTACGTCGTCCTGCTGCTGGCCTATCTGGTCGCGCTGTCCGCGCTGCCGGACCTCGCCCGCACGATCGGGACGCTGCTCTTGCTCGGCGCGTTCTATGCCTGCACCGACGGGGTGTTGGCGGCGCTCGCCGCCCGAGCCGTGCCCGAGGTGTCCCGGTCGCGGGGGATCTCGGCGGCGCAGACCGCGGTCGCGCTGTCCCGCTTCGCGGCATCGGTCGGCTTCGGTGTGCTCTGGCAGTTCACCGGCGTATCGACCGCCTTGGTCGTGATGGCGATCGGCCTGGCCGTGGCGATCCCGATCGCCGCCTGGTTGTTGCGCGTGCGTCGCCCGGACGGGTCGAGTCTCGTGGGCGGTGCGGCGTGAACAGGCCGGGCCGGATCTCGGTGTTGGTGTCGGTGTCGGTGGTCTGCTTCGGGCTGGCCGCCGGATACCTGGTGTGGGCGAAGCACTCCGCCGCGGTCGGCTCGGTCGTCGAACCGACTCCGGGAGGGTCGGAGTCGACGGCCCAGCTGGATCTGGGTGCCGCGCTCGCGCAGCCGCACGTGGTCTTCCGCAACGCCCAACCGGGTGCCGGCTTCGGCATGGTGGCCGTGTCGACGCTGCGCGCACCGGACGGACCGCGCGCCGTCGGCCAACAACTGTGCGAGCGGACCTATGCGACCGCGGGCGGCGGTGTCTGCCTCGCACCGAAGCGCGGGCTGGTGCCGACGTACGCGTTGGTCAGCCTGAACTCCCGGCTCCAGCCGGTGGCCTCGTCCCCGCTGGTGGGGCTGCCGAGCCGGACCAGGATGTCGCGCGACAGCTCGCTGGTGTCCACCACGACCTTCGTCGGCGGCCACTCCTATGGCGACGGCAAGTTCTCCACCGAGACGATCATCCGGCGCGACGGCGTGAGCCTCGGCAACATCGAGAACTTCACCACCACGCTGCCGGACGGCAGCAAGCTGACCGCCGTCGACCGCAACTTCTGGGGCGTCACCTTCGCCGCCGACGACGACACGTTCTACGCGACCGCAGCCTCGGGCAACACGACCTGGCTGGTCCGCGGCTCGCTCCGCGCCAAGACGATGACGGGACTCCGCACCGACGCCGAGTGCCCGTCGCTCTCGCCCGACGGCACCAAGATCGCCTACAAGAAGCGGCTCGGTGCCAAGCTCGGCGTCTGGCACCTCGCGGTGCTGGATCTGAAGTCAGGCAAGGAAACCGTGCTGGCCGAGCAGCGCAGCGTCGACGACCAAATGGAGTGGCTCGACGCCGACCACCTGCTCTACCAGCTGCCGCGCGACGGCGCCGGCAGCACGAGCACCGACATCTGGCAGGTGCCCGCCGACGGCACCGGCCAGCCGAGCGTCTTCATCGAAGACGCCTCCTCACCCGCGGTGGTGAGGCCATGACCATGCACCACGTGTGCCCGACTCCACGTCAGGAGGGCTTGCTCAATGACCATCAGTGATTCCCCACACGATCATCTGGAACTCTTCGAGCGAATCGAACGTCCGCAACGTCAGTTGCCCTTGGACTGGCCGCGTGTGCAACTAGCGGGGGCGACGACGGACTTGTTCGATGTCGACGATGCGCTCGGCCTGATCATGGATCACGCCGAGAACCCGGATGGCCAGGTCCTCGGCGTGGTGTCGATCAATCTCGACCACGTCCATCATTTCGGTTCGGGCCGAACGACTGCTCGACTCGAACGCACAGCCGTGCTCAACCTGTCCATGACTGGTCACGCACGGTGGCTGGCTCTCTTGGACGGTGCGCCGCTTGTACGTCGAGCGGGCGAGTTGACAGGGCGACCATGGCCGCGATTGGCCGGCAGCGATCTGATCGAGCCCATCCTCGACCAGGCTGAGAAACGTGGCTTGAGTGTCGGCTTCCTGGGCGGAGCGCCAGAGACTCACGACCTACTGAGCCCGGTGATGAAGAAGCGGTGGCCCGACCTGCGTGTCGCCGGCTATTGGGCGCCTACGCGATCGGACCTCGATGATCCCGGCCGAGCCTCGGCTCTGGCTGCCGAGGTGAAGCGTAACGCGGTCGACGTGCTAGCGGTCTGCTTGGGCAAGCCCCGCCAAGAGCGTTGGATCGCAGAGTATGGCGCCGAGTCCGGGGCTGCCGTTTGTCTTGCCTTTGGAGCGGTCGTCGACTTCCTCGCAGGTCGCGTCGATCGGGCGCCACGATGGATTGCTGATCACGGCCTGGAATGGGCTTGGCGTCTCGCCGCCGAGCCGAGACGTTTGGCACGTCGATATTTGATCCAGGGACCGCCGGCGTATGTTGCGTTGCAACGGGACAGCTTCGCCGTGTTGCCGACCACGTATTTTCCGGACACCTCAACGCCGACCAAGCATCGCTTCAGAGCCGTCGGGGCGAGGCGGTTCGCTGAACCTGGCACCCGTCCGGACGTCGGAGTTGTGATCGTGGGTGGATTGGACGCACTAGGTAGCCAGATCGACTCGCTGCGGGATGAACTATCGTCGCAACGCCTGAGTGTGGTCGTCGTGGTCGGTCCTGACGACCCCGTCGATGTCGAGAGCGATGTCGTTGTAGTACGCACTTCTGCTCGACGAGACATAGGACAACAGATCAACGAGGGACGACGGGCCCTCGGCGAGGCGCAGAGCGTGCTCATCCTGGGCGCGGGTCTGCTGGTTGAAAGAGGTTCTCTGCGGGCACTTGCACAGCGGCTGCTCCACGACGATGTAGTAGGGGCGCTTCCGCGGCTGTTGGACCGGGGTGGATGGGTCGAACCAACACTCATGCGTGCTCATTCGCCGATGCGGACAGTCGGTGACGCCATCTTTGTCGACGGGCTGAGAAATCGGCCGGGTTGGATCAGCGGGACGGTCTGGCAGGCGAGGAGCTATCGATATGCACATCCGGCCGACGGTGCGAACGAGCTTGCCTTGATGGTGCCCTGGAACGTTGACCATCGGGTCGGCGACTGGCGACCCGGAGACGGACTCGAGGTGGTCAACGACTACATAGCTCGTGCAACGTCGCATGGCGGCAACGTGTGGTTCGAGCCAATGGCAACGATGAGGCGTGGATCCAACGCTCGCTTGCTGTTGCCCCCGAGGACACGACGATGACATCGGTTGTATCCGACTCCTCTGCCGGAGCTGTGCGCGAGGCTGCGGTCTCGGCGTCCATCATCATTCCGGCTAACAACGAAGCGGCGGTAGTCGGTCGCCTGCTTAGCGCGTTGGCTCCGGGAGCCCGTGAGGGACGGTGGCAATTGATCGTCGCTTGCAACGGTTGCTCGGACGATACCGCGGAAGTCGCACGAAGCTACGCCGGTGTCGAGGTGATCGAGATAGCGCACGGGTCGAAGGCAGGTGCTTTGAACGCCGGGGATGCGGTCGCCGTGGCAGGCGTCCGGATTTACCTCGACGCCGATGTCGAGATTTCGCCAGGGTCGGTCGACACCGTCATCTCTGCGCTGGACGGATCCGGAGCGCTGGCCGGCCGTCCGGCGCTTCGGTACAACACCGATGGGGCGACCGCGCCGGTCCGAGCGTTCTACCGTGCTCGCCAGCGGACTGGAATCACCGCCAAACACCTATGGGGCGCTGGCGTGTATGGCACCAGTGCGGCAGGTCGGTCGCGGTTCGACAAGTTCCCTAGCATCACCGCCGACGACCTGTACATCGACACCCTCTTCAGCGCGGACGAGAAGGTCGTTCTCAACGTTGAGCCGGTCCTGGTACGGACTCCGCGCAGCACCGCCCAGTTGGTGGCTGTCTTGCGACGGACGTATCGGGGCAACCGAGAGGTGACCGCGCTGCTCGGCACGGCGGAGCAGTCGGGGAGTAGCGCAGATAGCTTTCGGCAGTTGATATCTGCGTGCCGCCGGCCAGGCGACGTTGTGGACGCGGCCGTTTACGCTGCGATGGTGACCGTGGCCCGGGTCGGTGGGCGGCGCGCAACGGTTTGGGAGCGCGACGACTCCTCCCGCCAGATGGTCGCACCCCATATCGCCAAGAGCGCTGCCCGGCCGATCAGCGATCCCCGGCCGACGGCCGACCACATCTTGCTGACACGGTTCAACCTACCCTCGACCGGTGTCGAGCGCTTGGTCCGTGCTCAGGACAACTGGCTCCGTGACCGGGTTGCGTTGTTCGAGACCTACACCGTGCCGTCGGTCCGCGCGCAGACGTTGCGCCGTTTCGAGTGGTTCGTCTACTTCGACCCCGAGAGTCCAGAGTGGCTGATGGAGTGGATTGCGCCGTACGAGCGCGAGGGGTTGTTCAAACCCATATTTCGCGAGACGGTGTCTGCCGCGGACATCATGGCCGATGCCGGCCGGCTGCTCGATCGTCGGCATAGAGATGTGATCACAACAAATGTTGACAACGACGATGGACTGGCCGTCGACTTCGTCGAACTGCTCCATCGGGCGTCGGCGCGTGGGCCGCGGACAGCCATATACCTCTCGAACGGCCTGATACTCAGCCCCAAGGGTCTCTATCTCCGTAAGGATCGAGTGAACGCCTTCTGCTCCGTCCGCGAGTCCTGGGACGCCTTGCAGACCTGCTGGTCCAACTGGCACAACCTGCTGCCCGAGAGTATGCCCGCTGTGCACCTTGGTGGTGCTCCTGCGTGGCTCCAAGTCGTGCACGACACCAACGTCAGCAACCGAGTCAGAGGACGACTGGTGTGCCCAGGCCCATTCGTCTCGCGCTTCGGCACGCTAGTCGAGAACGCGCCGCATCCCGACCGCGGTGCGCTGGCGAGAGATCGGCTTGTCGATGGCCCAACGCGATTCGGTCGTGAGCTCTGTCGAGGAGCGATCAAGCGGATGATCATGGTGATCGGCGGTAAGGACGGCCTGGATCGGGTGAAGTCGATGCTGGCCGTGCGCCGCCGCAGCCAGGAGGCATCACAGTGAGGATCCAAGAGCGACAGCTCAACGTCGCGATTGTGACCTACAACAGCGAGCAGTACATCGAGGCGCTGCTCGAGTCGTTGCCCGCGGCGGCCGGGCAACTTGTGCTGCGCACGGTGCTAGTTGACAATGGCTCAATCGACGCAACGGTGGAAGTCGCCAAGCGCTTCCCCGTCGACGTGATCGAAACCGGCGTCAACCTTGGTTACTCCGGTGGCATCAACGTCGCCCGTCAACGTCTGGGTCCCGGCAATCTCGCGATCCTCAATCCTGATCTCACGCTTGAGCGGGCCAGTCTGGAGATTCTGGTCGCGGCGTTGGAAGGATCAGTCGGCATCGTCGCCCCGCGGGTCATCGACGAAGAAGGCACACTGTTCACTCATCTTCGGCGCGAGCCGACCGTGCTGAATGCAATCGGTGAGTCGCTCTTCGGTGCGCGGTTCCCTCGACGCCCGGCCGCGCTCGCGGATACTATCCGCGAACCGGCTAGCTACTCTGTTCCCCAAACGGTCGATTGGGCCGGAGCCCCAGCCTGGGTGGTTTCGAGTGCATGCGACCAAGCCGTCGGTGCTTGGGACAGCGAGACCTACTTCCTGTATTCCGAAGAGACCGATTACGCGCGTCGGGCCCGTGACGCTGGCTTCACCGTGCTGTATGAACCGGCCGCCACGGTTGTGCATCACGGTGGAGGCTCCGGATTTTCCGATTGGCAGCTCGCCCTGATGTCGCGGAATCGTATCCGGTACTTTGACAGGTTTAGTCGTCGCGCTGCTAGCAAACTAGCCTTTCGCGTCGCAGTGGTCGCAGGACACGGGCTGCGCGCTGTCAGCCCGGCCCATCGCGCCGCCGCGCGCAGCATTGTGCTCGGTCGCCCAGTTGGATCCCGATCGCTGCCGCCGTGGGCGATCAAGAACGAATCCGGAGCGTCGAGGTGACGCGATCCGCACCTGCGAAGCGGCCCCTCGTGGATCGGCCGGACGGTGCTCGGCCTGCGCGTCTCGAGTCGCTGGACGGACTGAGGGGTCTGGCTGCAGCGGTCGTCGTGGTCTTTCACATTGTCATCTCGGACGCAAGCGCCGGCAGGGTCTACAAGCTGGACCACAACGCTCCGATGTCGACATGGGCTTACGCCCTGAACTACACCCCGCTCAGGGTCGCGTGGGCGGGGTCAGAGGCTGTGGTGGTCTTCTACGTGCTGAGTGGATTCGTGCTGGCGCTCCCGTTCGCCCGAAGCCGTGGCCCCTCCTGGCGTGTCTTCTATCCTCGTCGATTGATCCGGCTGTACGTGCCGGCCATTGCGAGTCTGATCTTCGCCTGGATCACCACGCTGATCGTCCACCGTCGGATCATCTCCGGTGGTAGTCCCTGGCTGAACCACCACGCGTCCGAACCGACCGGGCCAATGCAGATCCTCCTGGGTTCGTCACTGATGGCCGGCTGGGGTGGCCTCAACACCTCTCTGTGGTCGCTGCGATGGGAGGTGATGTTCTCGTTGTTGCTTCCGATCTTCCTGATACTGGCTGCGTGGTGCAGTCGCTGGGATCTTGGCAAGGCGGTCGTCGTCCTACTCTTCTGCGCAGCCTGGCCTCTGGTCGGATGGTTCTATCCAGATCTCGTGTACATCAGCGTCTTCTCGCTCGGTGTGTTGATGGCGTACAACCTCGACGCCTTGTCGAACGCGGCGTCGCGTATCCCGCCCTTCGCATGGGGCATCGTAGTGACTGCGTCGATCGTCCTCCTCACCAACTCATGGATCGTCGCCGGCGTCGACCTGAACAACCCAGCTCGCCGAGCGTGGATCGCCATCGCGTCTATAGGTGCCGCGGGCCTCGTCTGGGTAGCGATCGGATGCCGGGCAGCCCGACGGCTCCTTAGTCACCGCTCAATTGCCTGGCTCGGCGGAATCTCCTTCAGCCTGTATCTGACCCAGGAGCCCGTCGTTGTTGGGCTCGCCTTCGTCTCTGGTGGTCGCATCCCGCTGTGGCTCGAGGTGCCGCTCGCATTCGTCGCGGCGGTGCTCGTCGGCTGGATCTTCTATCGGCTGGTGGAGCGTCCGTCGCACCGATTCGCGCGCGCCTGGGGATCGAAGCGCAGGTCAGCGGCCGCCGGCCTCCAGCAGTCAAGTGCTCCTTCGCGAACCGCAGTCCCGATGCCCGGCTCGGAGGCGACGTGAAAAGGCGACGACCAGTTCGCGCAGAAAGCTCTCTCGGCGACCGCGCGACGACCGGTGTCTTGTGGAGCGTCGCCCAGCGGTGGGCCGTCCGCATCGGTGGCCTGCTGACTATTGTTATCCTTGCGCGACTACTGACACCCCAGGACTTCGGCCTGGTCGCGGTGGCCATGGCTTTTGTGCCCGTGATCTATCTTCTTGCTGACCTGGGGTTCTCGACGTATGTCGTTCAGGTGGAGAAGATCGACGCTCGGGTACTTAGCACTGCGTTTTGGTATGCAGCCGTCGCAGGTGTCGTGCTGGGTGCAATCGTCCTGGGCACAGCCCCGCTGATCGCGTCGGTATTTCACCTGCCGGCAGTCGCGCCCGTGCTGATGGCGATTGCGCCGACGATCCTTATCGTTTCCCTATCCTCGGTGCCGACAGCTCTGCTACGACGACGACTCGCGTTCCGGTCTCTCGCTATCCAATCCTTTGTCGCCGGCGGGGCGGGCCAAGTTGTCGCCATCGGGATGGCCCTTGCCGGCTTCGGGGTCTGGGCACTGGTTGCTCAGCTACTGGTCAATCAGGCAGTCGTCGGAACCCTGGCGTGGGTATTCTCTCGTTTCCGGCCCACCTGGGAGTTCTCTCGTCGTCAGTTCATGGAGATGGCTCGCTTCGGGGTCAACGTGATCGCCATCGAGTTCGTAGCGTTAGCTCGCGTGTGGGCGGAGACGGCGATAGTTACCGCCGTGTTGGGTGTAACAGGCCTGGGTTATCTGAACATCGCCCAGCGTCTGATCCAGGCAGCACAGGACCTCTCCGCAGCGGCGGTCGTTCCGGTTTCCACCGTGGTCTTCGCGCAGGTTCGCAACGCGGCAACCCGTCTCATCAGTGCCTATCGTCGCGCGGTGGAAATCACGTACGTCCTGGTGACTCCGATCATGGTCAGTATCGCAATCGCCGCGCCGTTGATCATCCCTATGTTGTTCGGACCGCAGTGGGGTGCGAGCGTCGCCCCCTCTAGGGCTCTCGCGATTGCTGGCATCTTCACCATCGCTGCGTCTCTCGATAATGGCTTGTTCTACGGCACCGGGCGGCCAGGCCGATGGCTCGTCTATGCGATCCTAGTCGATGCGTTAACGGTGACTACGACGGCGGCGACGGTCCGCTTCGGACTGGTTAGCGTCTCGGTGGGCTTTGTGTTCGTCGCCGCGCTGGCTACCGTCGTGCGCTGGTTCTTGGTGGCTCGACTGCTTAAGACGACCACCAGCCAGATTCTGAAGCCATTCATTCCGACGGCATGCGCCGCCGCGATGAGCGGTGCCGTAGGGTTGGCCGTTCTGTATGCAACTCGCGGGATCGCGCCTCTCCTGTCGCTGGTGCTCGTGGGATTGGCGATCGTTTTGGCGCACCTCGCAGTTGTCCGTGTGCTGCTACCCGAGCCGCTGAAGGCCGTGGTAGCAATGATGCGAAAACGTGTCCGGAGGACAACCGGGCGGGGTTGGGCCAGCGAGACCACACCGTCCGAGGCTGCGCCGGAGATCACAGTATGACGGATGTGTGCCTAAATCGATATCCACGCTCGGAGCCAAAATGAGCAATGATCAGATTCATGTTGCCCTATGCGCCGACGCCGGCTTCGCGGTGCCACTCGCGACGGCCGTCGCGAGCCTAGCGACAGCAGCGACGACGCCTACGACCGTGCATGTTCTCCAATCCGGGTTCGATGACGACCTGAAGCGCCGCATCGAGTTGGGATCGACAGGGCTGGATGTTCATTGGTATTCGATCGACGAGGAAGACCTGGTGGGGGTGCACAACACCGAGTTCCTGAGCACGGCCGCGCTGTTCCGGCTGATGTTGGGTTCTGTCCTTCCGCCTTCGGTTCGACGCGTGATCTATGTCGATTCGGACACGGTTGTGTGCTCCGACCTGGACGAGCTCTGGTCTACGCCCTTGGATGGCCGAGTCCTCGGCGCAGTACGCGACGCGTGGTCACCTTGGGCAGCCGGCGTCTGTGGGCCTGATTGGGAGGCGCTCGAGCTGAATCCCGGTGCATCCTACTTCAACTCGGGCGTTCTGCTGATCGATATGAGCCTTTGGCGATCTCAGACCGTGGGTCAGAAGTGCCTCGACCTGCTCAGTCGCGCCCGAGCGCGCTGGGGTGACCAGGACGCGTTGAACGTAGTGCTGGCCGAGCGGTGGCGCGAGCTTCCGCGAAAGTGGAATGTCCAGACTCCGGACCTACTGCACTCGAGCTTCGCTTGGGCATTATGGCGTGAGGAGATTGAGGCCGCCGTCATCGCTCCTGCGATTGTGCATTACACACTTAGAGACAAGCCGTGGATGCCCGGCAGCACGCATCCCGCCACGTCGCGGTGGCTAGCCGCCCTGGACCGCACCGCATGGTGCGGATGGCGTCCGCCTCCGGCCGAGGACCCGTCGGAACTGCTTCGGCGGATGACCGCGGCCGCTCGCGCCGTCCGTCGCTGGACCCAAGATCGGCGAAGCCGTCTGCCGGCCTGAGGCCGGTCGACATCGCCCCACCGCGGTCGGCTGATGACGATTCAGCTGAGTTTGATCTTGTAGATGTGGTAGGTGTCGGCGGTGGGGAAGGTGTCGGTGAGGGTGT
>NZ_BAABAB010000034.1:0-1714 GCF_039537205.1 Microlunatus ginsengisoli
AGTCACCGTCCGCGGCGTGTCGCTGACAAGGCAGAACGCAACTATTAGCCGATTAAGAGGGACGATCCGGGCCGGCCCATCGACTGCCGCACCCCGATCCGCCCGCAGGCGTTCCGGAAGGAGCGAGCGGTGAATTCACTGCCTTGGTCGGTGTGCAGGATCACCCCGGCCACGGCCTCCTTCCCACCCCGCACCGCGACCGCCATCGCCAACGCGGCATAGGCGGTGGCGGTGTCGTGATGCGGGCTCATCGCGAACCCGACGATCCGCCGCGACGCCATGTCGAGCACACTGTCCAAATAGAGCTTGCCCTCGTCGGTGACGATCTCGGTGCCGTCCCCGTACCACTTCCGATTGACCTGGTCAGCGGCGAAATCGCGGCCGATCAGGTCCGGCGCCCGCCACCTGCCCCGACCCGGCCGGGTGGTCTGCCGGCGACGCCGCCTCGGCCTGGCCCGCAGACCCAGCTCCCGCATGATCGCCGCGACCGTGTTCACACTCACCCGCCACCCCTCCGCGCGCAGATCCGCAGCGATTCGTGGTGAGCCATACCGCCCGCGATGCTGGGCGAACAACTGACCGATCCGGACCGCCAACACAGCCCGGCGGGCATGCCGCGGCGACGGGTCGCCGTGGCACCACTTGTAGAACCAGGCCGGTGACACCCCCACCGCCCGGCACGCGGTTGCGTGCGGGATCCCGTGCTCGACCCTCTGAGTAGCGATGAAGCCGGCCACGCTCACCGGCCCCCCATCGCCTCTTGGACCCAGAGGGCCACCGAGCGCTTGAGCACGTCCCGCTGCATCGCCAGCTCCGCGTTCTCCCGCCGCAACCGGACCAACTCGGCCCGCTCGTCAGGATCCAGAGCCCCGCCCGGATCACCGGATCGCCGACGCTCCGCCGCACACCAGTTCCCCAGCGTGCCCTCGTTGATCCCCAGGTCCCGGGCCACCTGCGCGATCGGCTTCCCGGTCTCCCGAACGATCCGCACCGCACCCTGCTTGAAGTCCTCATCGAACTTCCGACGTACCTCTGCCACCGCCGCCTCCCTAAGGCGATGTCTCCACGCTACGAGGGGAAGCCCAACCGCCGTGTCTGGACCGCCTGTCTGGACCGCCGTGTCTGGACTCACTTGATGGTGGACGGATCGGCTTCGGATGATCCTTGACACTTTCTAGGCGCTCGCGGCCTTGTGGCCGTAGGCCTTGTAGCGGGTCACCTCCTTGGTGGTTGTGCGCGGCACCATGCACAGCATCGTCTCGTGCTGGTCGTAGATGTTGAAGTGATCGTCGCCGATCTCGATGGTGACGATCTTGCCGGCGTGCGGCAGGCCGATCTGGATCCGTTGACCGCAGACTTGAGCCTGGCCTCGGCAGGAGACCCGCCGTTGAACCCGAATCGGATCGTGCTCGATGGGTGGCGGGGGTCCGGCGACGCGGGCGCCCCGGAGCCGGCGGCGGGTGGCCGGATCGATCGGTGAGGGAAGGGTTCGCCAGAGCCGGCCGTCGGTGATGACATGGATCAGATGGTCGTCCAGCCGCAGGGTGACGCGTTGCCCGGCCAGCGGGGATCCGACCTGCAGGAACCGGCCGCCCAAGGCGACCAGTCCGATCGCGGTCACGGTGCGCTCGAGCTCGACCGCCACGCCGGCTGCCAGCGCGGCGGCACTGGGTGGGGCCGGCGGCGGCCCGGCGGGTTGCGCACCCTCACGCCG
>NZ_BAABAB010000035.1:0-28898 GCF_039537205.1 Microlunatus ginsengisoli
CACCGCCTCCCCCGCCCTGGACGCCTCTGGCAGCGCCTCCAACCCGGGATCCCCTGCACTTGCACCGATCCCCTCCGGCCGATCACCCGAACTCGGAAAACTCGTCACGACAACATCTCCTTTCCTGAGACAGCTGTCCGATACCCCCGACGTCCACGCCGTCGATCGGTATCCGCGAAAGCGGAGACTTACCCCAATCCCGCTCCCCGAGACACATTTCACGCGTTGAGCGACTACCCGGCGGAGCAGACAGAATGCCGCCCCACACGGCAGGACGGCACCGGATCACCGACTCAGGTCGAGTGGACCCGGCAGTGTCGTCCGCGCGACCTCGAACTCCTCGGCACTGCGGTCCGGGCTAACCCGATACGCCGGCATCACCAGAGGCGGCCTGGTCACGCCGACGGCCACCGGCTGACCTGGTGTTCTTCCCGCGCAGGAGACGTCCATCGTCCAGAGCTCCCAACCGTCAAACTGCCAGCCTGCAAAGCAGGCGCCCGTCGCGATGATCACACGACGCACCCCTATAGCCATGGACCGGCCGAACCGGCGCTGATCAGTCCGGGGCGAGACTGAGCGCGGCACCGACGGTTTGAGCCGGTCCAGCTCGTCGGCGCTGTAGCGGGGAGGCCATCCGGTGCCGACCGGTTCGGCGGTGATCGAGATGCCGTATACGCCACCGGTCCCGGTCGGGTGGTTCGGTTGGGGGGCTCAGTCGACCCGTTCCTAGGTGGTCGGGCCCGGGGCGGGGTCGGTTGTCTCGGCGAGGATGCGGTCGAGCGCGGTCCGGAGGTGTGTGTCGGGTAGGCCGTCGGTGGTGACGGTGGCGACGACGCTTTGAGCGATCGCGTGCACCTTCCGGTTGGTGTGTTGGCTGTGCCAGGCCAGCAGTGCGAAGGCGGCGTCCGCGTCGATGTGGTAGGCCAGCATCAACACTCCCTTGGCTTGCTCGATCACGGCCCGATGGGCGTTGGACCGGTCGACGGCGTCGGTGCCCGCCGCGCGGGCCGCCTGCCCCCTGAGTTCGGTCAGGTCGAGGACGAACCCGGACAGCACGAGCTCTCCGACCGCGTCCCCGGTGTCGGTGTGGTGGTCCCTGCGCTGGACCGGTGAGCCGCAACTGGCCGGGTCAGCGCCTGGTGTGCTGTCCCCGACGACCAGGACCGATCGTGTTTGGCCGTCTGCTGACAGGACGCGATGGGACCAACTGAACCGGCCGGGCTGACGCTCCGCGGTCGAAAGCGCGGCCTGGATCAGCTCGTGCTCCTCGACCGGAACGTGGGTCAGGATCAGCTTCCAGGACGGTTCGATCGCTCCGGCCGGGTAGCCGAAGATGGCGAAGACCGCCTCGTCCCACCACCACCGGTGCGTTGCCGGGTCGAAGTGGAACCGGCCGACACCGACGCGTTGCTCACCGGAGAAGAACTCCAACGTGCGTTCCCCCACCACGCCTCCGTTTCCCAACCTCAATCCGTGCGTGCACACGAGCCGTTTGCGGGCGGGTCGGGCCGGCCGGCGACCCCACCCCAGGGTGACCACCCGTCAACCTGAGCGGGTCAGTCGGGTCGCCGCCCGGTCGAACCCCGGGTGGGGTCCGGCTCTCTGCGGCTGTCGAAACCCGTTCCTGACCGACTCGACCGGGTGGTCCTGGCGTGCGGGCCGGCCCGACCCGTCGCTCAGCTGACGGTGACCGCCTGCTGCGACGTGTCCTGTGCCTCCGCTACCGTGCCGCCCTCGATCGTGCCGCCCTCGATGGTTCGGACGTTATCGGCTGTCGTGTCCACGGTGATCCGGCGGGGCTTGGCCCGCGCGGCCACCGGAATCACCAGCCGCAGCACCCCGTCCCGGTAGCTGGCCGCGATCTGGTCCAGATCCAGGTTGTCGCCGAGGATCAGCTGCCGGCTGAACACGCCGCGCGGCCGTTCCGCCGCCAGCTGCTCTCGGACGCCGTGTCGGACCGGACGCTCCGCCCGCACGGTCACCACGTTGCGTTCCACGTCCAGGTCGATCGAGTCCGACTCCACCCCGGGAAGGTCGAACTCGACCAGGAACCGCTCCCCCTCACGCCAGGCGTCCATCGGCATGAACGCCGGGCGGACCGACGTCCCGAACGCCTGCCGAGTCAGCCGATCCCACTCACGGAACGGATCGGTGCGCATCAACACCATGAGTCACCTCCTGAGACGAACGAGCATGAAACGTGATGACATGCCCCGTACTATCTCTAGTCGTTGGCATAGATTTGATATAGCCTCGCGGTAGTGGGCTGTCAAGCCCACCGCCACGCCTTAGAGGACCGCGATGACAACCGATCCGACCGCAGCCGGTCAACCCGACCCACAGGCATCCGGTCAGCCGTCGGCCGATCAAGGTGTCTACGGCATCGGCGTCACCTCCGACCTGGTCGGGACCGCGATCCAGAACCTGCGCGCCTACGAGCGTGCCGGGCTGGTGATGCCGTCGCGCACCACGGGTGGGAACCGGCTCTACAGCCCCCACGACGTCGCCCGGCTCCGCCGGATCCAGGTCCTCCTCAAACAGGGGCTGAACCTCGCCGGCATCGCGCAGGTCCTGGACCTGCAAGACGACAACCAACGCCTCCGCAGCCAGATCGACAGCATCACCGAAGCCGATCCGCCTACCGCCGGCGAGAATCCGCCACACCCCTAGCAGCACCGATCGGGCGCACGTCCAGAGAAGTTAGCCGACTGGCTCGGTCCCAACGACCGACAGGGGTACGCGACCCGGGTCATCTGAAGAATTTTCTGATGACCCTCTTGATACCGAGTCTCTGCTTGTGCTAGAAGGAATCTATAGCGCACACCACAGATCGCAGAGCGCGGCTGTGGCCCGACAAGGGGCATTGAGAGACGACACGATGGAGGTGAAGATGATGCTGATGCGCACCGACCCGTTCCGTGACCTGGACCGGCTCACCCAACAAATGTTCGGCACCGACGGCACCACGGCCCGCCCGTCGGTGATGCCGATGGACGCCTGGCGTGACGGCGACACCTTCCAGGTCGAGTTCGACCTCCCCGGCGTCGACCCGGACTCGATCGACTTGGACGTGGAACGCAACGTCATCACCGTCAAGGCCGAACGCCCGGCCCGGGCCAGCGACGCCGAACTGATCGCCGCCGAACGCCCCCGCGGCGTGTTCAGCCGTCAGCTCATCCTGGGCGACAACCTCGACACCGACCGGATCACCGCCAACTACGACACCGGCGTGCTCACCCTCCAGATCCCGGTCGCCGAACAGGCCAAGCCCCGCAAGATCGCCATCACCCACGACGGCGACGACCGGCACGCCATCAACGCCTGAACTCGCCACCAGAGCATCCCGCAGATGCTTCCCCCTCCCGGACCGGACACCCGCGGCATCGAGCAGGAGTTCTACGACCTGCTGCTCGACGACGCCGACCTGCTGCGGGCCGAGTTCGACGAGCTGATCGCCGCCGCCTGGTCCGGCACACCACCGGCCCGACCCAGCCGGAACACCCGCCCGGACCCGGACCGGCGGCCGACACGTCGCGCGGCGAGCCGACCAACGGGCCGGCCCGTCCGCCCCGGATCCGACGCCCGCCCGCGGCAACGCTCACCCCCGCCCTGAATCGCAATTAGGGCAGAACTAGCAGGCAGGAAAGGCAGGTGATCAACGAAACCGACCGAGGCGACTGCCCGCACCGCCCGCACCGCTTCTTTTCGACGTCTTCAATGGCACTTCCAGTCGTTCGGATGCACAGACCAAGACGCCGCGCCGCACGCGCATCGCTCATCTCGCGGGCCGTGCGGGACCGCCGCCCACGGACCGGGTCCCGGCCGCACACCGGCCGGGACCAGATCCTTCACCCAACTCCACGACGATCATGACGACACCACGATCATGACGACACCACGATCATCAGGAACCGATCTCTACGCCATCTTGGGCCTGACCCGCGACGCCACCCCGGAGCAGATCAACTCCGCCTACAAGACCCTGCTCCGCCGCTACCATCCCGACACCCGCCGGTCAGGCGATCCGGCAGCCGACGCCGCATCCGATGCTGCGCTGCAGGAAGTCCTCGCCGCCTACCAGGTTCTCCACGATCCGCGCCGCCGCGCCGCCTACGACCAACACCACAACCCACCCCCACTCACCCTCACACCCCCCAGACCCATCTTCACCCCGGCAACCCCACCCGGTAACCGATCCTCCTTGCGCGCCGGCCCGGCCTACTGGACCCCCTGGCCAACCCGGCCACCTCAATCCCCCAATGGGACAAAGCCCCGCGCCGAACCAAGGACGCCACCGAAACCGTCGTAAGGACGAGAAAACATCTCGTGAGGCGAGCACGAAAGGGAAACGCCGATGAAGACGATCCAGCAATACACCTGGCACCAGGACGGGCGGCTGGCCTGCCCACACGCGCGAACCGAATGCGCCCCATGCGCGGCGCGCGACGGCGATACCGCCGTATCGATCGTCGGCCTCTGTATCGGCTGCGACCAAAGCCCGGCCGACCTCCTGAAAGATCTCGCGGCGGCCGTCGCCACCGACAACCCGGGCTGGGCGCGAGCCGACCGTCAAGGACTCGCCCAGACCACGAGTCGCGCCTGATCTCTGTTGCAGCTCGTCGACAGGCTTCTGCTGCGCAGCAGATGGTCAGAGGGGCCGCAGCTGCCGGCGGTGTCGAGAAAGCCAGCCGGCCAGCCGGGCCTCCCACTCCTGCGTCGAGCGTTCATCCAACGCGACTCCTGCCAGCTCATCGCTGGCCCGGCAGCCGTGGTGCGAGGATGCAGCCCCCCGAACCCGATGAACGTACGCAATGCTCACGTCTGCGGGATCGCGGTCGTTTCGAATGAGAAGGCCCTGGCGGGATGCGGAGCAAAAGACGCGAACATACTCCAGGTCCGCCACGCCCCGAACAAGTACGTCGGCGAGGTTCGCCTCAGGACTCTGCCGTGATTCGCCGGCTGAGCGCCCTCTCCGCCGGCTCGCCGGGGAATACCCTGCTCAGCTGTAAGGCGCGGCTGATCGTCGACGGGCACATCAGTCGGGGGCCGCGTCGCGGCTCAGAGGGAAAGGCTGCCCGCGACGTCGTCGAGGTAGGCGGCATACAGGTCGTCGGCCGGTTCGAAGCCGCCCACGAAGTGGCCGCCCAGCTCGAGCGTCACCAGCCCGATCAGTCCGGCGATCGCATTCACGATCAGTCGCATCGTCGACGGCGCCACGTCGAGTTCGAGAGCGGCGGCGGTGACCTCCAGCTGGCCGCGGAGCGCCCGGCCGGGCCGCGGCTGAGCGCCTCCGGCGGCCGGGTTACCACCGGTCAGCGGCTCGGCCAGGGCCCGTATCACGCGGCCGGCCGGCGCAACCGTATCGGCGGGTGCATGGTAGCCCGGGATCGGGGTGCCGTAGATCAGCGCGAAACGGTGGGGTTCTGCCCTCGCCCATGTCCGTAGCGTGTCCGCGGCGTCGGCCCACCGGCGCCGCGCCGCACGTCGACCGGGGGCGGAAACAGCCTCGAGCTGGTCGGCGAGGTCTGCGTACGCGTCGATCAGCAGCGCGGTGATCAGCTCGTCTCGGCTGGTGTAGTACCGGTAGATCGCGCTTGAGACCAGGTTCAGTTCCCGGGCGATCGCGCGCAGCGACAACTCGCCGGCGCCGGCCGCGGCCAGCTGGTTGAGGGCCAGATGTTTGATTTGCGCGAGGGTTTCGGCTCGTGCCCGCTCCCGCGGCGTCGGTCCGTTCACGCCGTCGAGTCTGACTGATCGGAGCGCCAGCCGCAAGAGTGAGCAGTGCTCTTGCGTCTGAGCAGGGCGTGTGGGATGCTCTTTTCAGAGAGCAGCGCTCACACTTTGGAGGAGATCATGAGAATCGCAGACAGTTCTCGGGCCGCGGTCACCCTGGGCCTCGCCGGGCTTGCGTTCGCCGCCTATCCGATGCTCCGCGGTTACGGCTCCGAGACCGGCCTGGCCGGCGCGGCACTGTACGCACGGCCGGCCTGGGTGGCAGCACACCTGCTCGGCATGGTCGGCTTCGCACTTCTCGCTCTGGGCCTGTCGAGGATCGATGAGCGCGCCGGACGCTGGGCGACGTGGGGCGCATTCGCCGTGCTGCCCTACTACGGCGCGGAGGCGTTCGGGCTCCACGCGCTCGGTCTTCGCGCCATACAGACCGGGCACGCGGACATGACTGCCGCGTCGGACATGTTCCGCTACCAGCCGGTCGCCATCACCATCTTCGCCCTCGGTTGGATCGCGTTCGGCGCGGTCGGTGTCCGCTTGCTGCTGCTCGCCCGCCGCGGCGGAGAGGCGATGCTGCGGGCCGGGCTCGTGCTTGCCGGCGTCGCCCTGATCACCTACCTACCGCAGTTCTTCCTTCCCCCGGCCGGTCGAATCGGCCACGGCCTGCTCCTCGGCATCGGGCTGCTGCTCACCGCGTACGCGACCTGGACGTCACACGAAGCGACCGCACCGACGCCGGCGTCGGCCGGCAAGGTCGCGTCAACACCGCAGCACGGCTGACCAGTCGTCACGCGACAGGGCGTGGCTGGGACGGCGTCGGAGCAGGCCGACGCCGTCGGCCACGTGCAAGCTCTGACCGTTCGCGTGGCGGTGCCAGGACGCCTCAATCAGTTGGCATCGATCAATACGTCCACCCACACTCGTTGTCCGCTCTACGTCTGAGGCATCCGAGGAACGTGCAGTCAGCGATGCTGAGGATAGGTGAGGTTGCCGAGGTGCTCGGCATCTCACGCCAGCACGTCGTCCGCCTATGTGACGTCGGGAAGCTGGACCACATCAAGATCGGCACTCATCGCCGCATTCCGCGTCAGGCCATCGAATCCCTGCTGAGCAGACCACTCTCCGAAGACAGGGCCCGATCACTGTGGCTGCATGCGGCGGTCCTTGGCGAGCTCGTCACCGACCCCGAGGGAACCATCGCCAAGGCACGCCAGAACCTGGCGACAATGCGGGCCCGGCAACCACGGATCGCCGTCTACCTCGACGGCTGGCAGAAGGTGCTGGACGCCTGGGTCGAGGAGATCGCCAGAACCTTCGTCAGTCAGGACCCATGGTCCACCGAGCTGCGTGCCCACACACCGTTCGCCGGAGTGCTCAGCCAAACCACGCAACAAGCCGTCCTGCGAAGCTTCAGACGATCTCAACAACCCTGACGACAACGCAACAGGCCAACGAACCACAGCTGCAACCGTCATCGACGGGTGATCGCCTCAACTACATTCACCCGTAGGGCCGCGCGTAGGGCGTTGCCGCTGGTGGACGTGCCCGTCTGAGGGCACTCACCACACCTGGATCGCGGCGGCGGCGAGTGATTCGGATGAAAGTTGTCGAACCTCGGCCAAGACTGCGTCACGTTCAGAGCTGAAAGCACTTCTTGTAGACCGCGTGGGCGGCGCAGTTTCTCCCGCGGCACGGTGCTGGAGCGGCTCAACTATGTCCGCCAGTTCGCCGGGCACGTCGCGTGGTTCGACCCCGCAACAGTGGGGGCGCCCGTCCAGGATCGGGACCTCTGTTCTTGTCGGCCGACCCCCCGCACTGCCCCTAGCTTGACTTTGGTGACGGCGACGGGTCAGCATCGCCAGCGGTAGTGGGCACCCCGTCGTGATGGACGACGGGCTGCTCTGGCGTTGCCTCGCCTTCGGGAGGCGGTTGCCCGGATCCGCCGTGTTCTGTTTTCTCTTCTGGTGTCGGTTGACTCACCGGGCCCTCCTCCAATCTGGCTGCCCCGAGCCAATACCCGCGAGGACTGTTGCCCATTCGAGGCGGCGTCGGGTTCCGGCTGGCAGCGTTGATGCTGCTGCCCGCCGGCTCGGCGGTGGCTGATCATGACGGCGGTTGTGGCCGCGTTTGAGGACGCCGAGCGTTTGATGACTCGGCCGCGATCCGGTACCTCAACGCCGCGTTGAATGTCTGGGGGCCTTGATCCGGGGGTTGGGCCGCGACGCGGCGGACGTGTCGGAGGTGTGCCGGGTGGGCTGTCGGGTCCGGCTCGGCATTACCGGCGGGCGTCGCGTGATCAACGCGACGAGGTCCCGCTTTGCAGGCTGAGCGGTTCGCCGGTTCGGAGTGCACTCGTTCCCGACCACTTGCGGGCCCGGTACCCCGGTCAGAGCACATGAATCATCGGTGCGATCGGCGAACCCCCATCGCGCCGGCGGCGAAGATCGTGCCCGCGGTGAAGTCCTGGATCGCAGCCTCGCGCCGATTCGCACTGACGTCCAGCTGCCACCGTTCCCTCGGGTTACTGCAGATGCAAGATCCGGGTCTCCGAGCGCGTGTTCCATGCCCCTGCAGTTCGAGCTGATCACGATCCAGGTGTTCCCTGCCAGGAGACACTGTGCGGGTGACTGACCAACCCCCAGGCAATTCAAGACCCGAGCGAACCGGCGGCAGCGGCCCGGAAAACGCGGAGGACACGTTGACCGGCCAACCCGGGCTCGTGCCCTGGGATGAGGCTGGAACTCGGCCCTCATCCGGCAGGATCGCCTGGATGGTGCTGCGGATCGCCGGATCGGTCGCGGCGCTGGTGGCCCTGTACTACCTGCTGCCGCTGGATCACTCCTCCGCACCGGTGGCCGTCACGGTGCTGGTCATCGGCCTAGCCGGTTTTGTCGTCCTCGTCGCGTTTCAGGTCAACCTGATCATCCGGTCCCCGTTCCCCGGGCTGCGGGCCGTCGAGGCGCTGGCCACCAGCGTCCCGTTTTTCCTGCTGTTGTTCGCCGGAACCTACGTCGCGATGGCCGAGCTGTCGCCGCGCAACTTCGGCGGCCACCTGTCTCACACCGACGGGCTGTACTTCACCGTCACCGTGTTCTCCACAGTCGGGTTCGGCGACATCACCGCCAAGACCGACACGGCCCGGCTGATCGTCACCGTGCAGATGATCACCGACCTGGTCGTACTCGGCCTGGGCATCAAGGTCATCACAGGCGGGTCGATGTCGATGGTGAAGTTTCGGGTCATGCCGCTGCCGTGGATGCCGGCGCGGAGTGTGAACCGCTCACCGGTTGCCGGGTTCATCAACTCCAGCGTCGGCGTGGTTCGGATCAGGGAATCGGTGAGGGTCTGCGGGTCGACGTCGGGCAGCAGCATGCGGAGGCGGGCAATACTGTCACCGTCGGCCGGTGCGTCGCGGTCGTTCAGGCTGATCGTGCCGCTGAGCTGCAGGGTCGACTCCTGCCAGCCGGCTTGGAGGATCTGAGCCTCGACACGCCAACGGTCGATCGCCGCGGCACGCTCCCAGACCTCTGCCAGGGCGCCGGCGACGACGGCACGCCCGACCGGCCGGTCGGCGGGGTTGAGGCGGGCGACCACTCCGGCGCCGAAGTGGGCGGCCGCCACCCGGTGCGCCGCATCGAACAGAGCCGCCACGTCGTGTGGTCGACGATTCAACAGCTTGTCCCCCGTCAGCCGGTTGACCATTTCGACCCGCAGCCAGCGGGTCAGGAGCCGGTCACGGAACGGTCCCGGCTCGGTTCGGCGTTCGACCACCCCGACGGCCTCCTCGAGGTTGGTGAAGTAGGATGCCCAATGTGGTGGCTGCGCGGACGCGTTCGACGGCCAGCGGGCGTGAAAGTAGCAGACCTGGTCGGCGTAAACACTGATCACGTCCGCGTCCAGGTAGGCCTGCGTGACGAAGAGGTGGTCCTCGAGTCGCCGGCGGCCTTCGGCGAAGCGGATGTCATGGTCGCGCAGGAATTGGCGGCGGAACAACTTGTGCACGGTGAGCGAGTCCATCAGCGGGGTATCGGCCAAGGTCGCGATCGCACGCGTCTGCTTGAACACGACCCGTGGCACCGGCCGGCCGATGCCGGCCATCTTGCCCAGGACGATGTCGGACCCGTTCTCGACGGCGAAACGGTGCAAGACTGCCAGCGCGTACGGCGCCAACCAATCGTCGTGATCGCAGAAGAAGACGTAGTCTCCACGCGCCTCGTCCAACCCCCGGTTGCGGGGTTGCCCCGGCCAGCCGGAGTTCGCCTGGTGGATCACCCGGAACTGCCAATGACGTTCCGCGGCCTGGTCGAGTCGGGCTGAGCTGCCGTCGGTGGAACCGTCGTCGACCAGGATCACCTCATAGTCGGCAATGTTCATCGTCTGCTCCGCCAACGACCGCAGGCACCGCCGAAGATGTTGGCCCGGGTTGTACACGGGCACGATCACACTGACCTTCATGCGCCGAAGCCTGGACGGAACGGACTGTGATCCGGCTGAGGACGCAGCCATCCGTCGATCTGCTCAGCGACGGCTAAGGGCCAACCCGACAGCCTGATGTGTGTCGCGTGGCCGGCGCCCGCTCCGTATCCCGACCTCGGCCACGCGACACCAACGCACGCCGACGGGGAAGCTAGATGAACTCCACACCGCACCGCTTGATCACTTTCCAGCCACGCGACAGTCTCGACCGGCTGTTCGCGGTCAGCATCGCCATCAAAGGTCTTGACGGTTTGTTCGAGCTGTTCGCCGGCGCGGCGCTGCTGCCGATCACCCCGGAACAGGTCGAGACGGCTGCCGGCCGGTTCGCCGGCAGCCTGATCGCCGCCTGGCTGCCCGACACGGTGTCAGCCTGGGCGGTTGCCAACGCGGAGCGGGTCACGATCGCCGGGCTGGCGTTCGGGGCGTACTACCTGCTCGCCCACGGGCTGGTCAAGATCGTGCTGGTCGCCGCTCTGCTCCGCAACAAGCTCTGGGCCTACCCCGTGATGATCACCGTGCTCGCCGGTTTCGTGCTCTTCCAGTGCTACGAACTCAGCCAGCGACCGTCTGTCGGGCTCGTGGTGTTAACGGTGTTCGACGTCGCGGTGATCGGTTTGACAGTACGGGAATACGGCCGGCAACGGCAGCGCCGCCAGCAACGCGCCATCGATGCCGAGCCTGCCCCGACCGACGAGCAGTCTCAGGTTCGGCTCAGTGTCGGCGCGCGATCGTGTTGATCACCAGGCGGCCGACCGAAGGCCGCGACGGAGAAGGCCGGTCCATGCGTATTCTCGTTCTCGGCGGTGACGGATATCTCGGCTGGCCCACTGCCCTCCACTTTGCTGCGGCCGGGCACGACGTGGCGGTGGTCGACAATCTTCTCCGGCGCCGCTACGACGCCGAGCTCGGTGTCGCCAGCCTGGTTCCGATCTCGCCGCTGCCGATCCGGGTCGGTCGCTGGCGAGATGTCACCGGCAGCACGATCGACACCTTCATCGGCGACCTGACCGATCCAGACTTCATCACCACTACCCTGCGACGGTTCGAGCCCGACACCATCATCCACCTGGGTGAGCAACGCTCCGCGCCCTATTCGATGATCGATCGGGCACACGCCGTGCACACCCAGATCAACAATGTGACCGGTACCTTGAACTTGCTGTGGGCGATCGCCGAGGTCGACGAGTCCATTCACCTGATCAAGCTCGGCACCATGGGCGAGTACGGCACCCCGGACATCGACATCGAGGAAGGCTGGCTGACGGTTACCCACCGGGGCCGGACGGACACTCTGCCGTTCCCGAAACAACCCGGCTCGTTCTACCACCTGTCCAAGGTCCACGACAGCCACAACATCATGTTCTGCTGCCGCGCTTGGGGCTTACGGGCGACCGACCTGAACCAGGGTGTCGTCTATGGTTCCGCGACGCCGCAAACCCGGCTGGACCCGCTGCTGGCGACACGCTTCGACTACGACGCCGTCTTCGGCACCGTGCTCAACCGGTTCATCGTCCAGGCCGCCGCCGGGCATCCGCTGACCGTCTACGGCTCGGGCGGCCAGACCCGGGGCTTGTTGAACATCACCGACACCATGGCCTGTCTGCAGCTGGCGGCCGAGCATCCGGCCGTTCCTGGCGAATTCCGGGTCTTCAACCAGTTCACCGAGTCGTTCACCGTCCTCGACCTGGCCGAACGGGTCGCCCGGCGCAGCGGCGCCGTCCTCGATCACCTGCCCAATCCGCGGGTCGAGCTCGAGCATCATCACTATCACGCGGCCAACACCAAACTGCTGGACCTCGGCCTCCGGCCCCACCTGCTCACCGATACCGTCATCGAAGAGTTGCTGGCGATTGCCGTCGAACATCGCGAAAGGGTCGACCTCGACGCGGTCTGGCCGAAGGCGACCTGGCGACCACAGCGGCTGCCCGCCATCTACCCCGCCCCGCCCTCGTGCGCCGCCGAGCGCACAGCGGTCGGGGACCGGTAAACCGTGCGGGTTGCGATCGTCGCTGAAACCTGGCTGCCGTCGGTGGACGGGGTGGTGACCCGACTCCGGCACACCGTCGACGAGCTCACCGACACGGGGAACGAGGTGCTGGTCCTGGCCCCCACAACTAGTCGCGCCGTCGCGGGTGCGCGGCAGCTCGAGCTCCCCGGCCTAAAGATTCCGATCATCGACCGGCGACGCCGGGTCGCCATCCCGCTGGCGCGCCCGATCCGCACCGCAGTCGACCGTTTCCACCCGGACGTGGTCCATGTCGTCAACCCGGTGTCGATGGGCTGGGCCGCGCTGCGCACACTCGCCCCGCTATATCCGGTCGTGGCGAGCTTCCACACCGACCTCGACGCCTACCTGTCCCGGTACCGGCTCGGTCTGCTCCGCCCGGTGCTGCGCTCGATGATGCGCAACAGCTACCGCCGGGCCGACCTGGCCCTGGCCACCTCACCCACCGGTCAGCGGCGACTCGCCCGGCTCGGGGTCACTGCCCGATTGTGGCCGCCTGGCGTCGATGTCGACACCTTCAGCTCGACGTCGCCGGCCGGCACCGTCTCGGTCTGGCCGCGCATTCCCGATCGCCTGCCGAACGTCATCTGTGTCGGAAGGCTCGCACCGGAGAAGAATCTCGACCTGCTGGCCGACGTGCTCCGTGCCGCACAGCAGAGCCGGCTCCCGTGGCATCTCACCTTCATCGGCGACGGTCCGGAACGACGCCGTCTGCATGCACGGTTCGCCGGACTCCCGGCCGCCTTCGCCGGCAGCCGAACCGCGGCCGAACTTGCCGACGCCTACCGCCGCGCCGACGCGGTGATCATGCCCTCGCTGACTGAGACCGTCGGGCTGGTGCTGCTCGAAGCCGCTGCGTGCGGCGCACCGATCGTCGCCGCTGACACGCCGGTCACTCGACACACCCTGCACGGCTACCCGGCGGCACTGGTGGGCGCTGATGCGTCCCCCGACGGCTGGGCGCACGCGGTCGCGAGTCTGCTGCGCCGGCCACGACCTACCCCGGCCACGGTCGCGTCCTGGCGGGAGGTCACCGCCGAGCTGACGGCGGCCTACCGCTCGGTGGTACACCACCGTCAGCTGGATCGTCCGCGTCCAGCCGGTAGCCTAAGCCCCGCACCGTCCGCAGTGTCTGCAGGCCGAACGGTTCGTCGATCTTGCGCCGCAGATAGCTGATATAGACCTCCACCACGTTGTCGCCGCCGCTGTAGGCGGCGTCCCACACGTTGTCGAGGATCTCCGCCTTGCTGACCACATCGCCGGACTTCCGCATCAAGAACAGCAGCAGCCCGTACTCCTTTGCCGTCAGCGGGATCACTACCCCGCGCCGCTCGACGTGACGCCGCGCCGGGTCCAGGGTCAACGAGCCGGCGGTGATCACCACCGGCCGCTCCGGCGCCCCGCGGCGGACCAGGGCCCGCAACCGGGCGACCAAGATCATGAAGCTGAACGGCTTGGTCAGGTAGTCGTCGGCGCCAAGGTCGAAGGCGTCGGTTTGGTCGTACTCGCCGTCCTTCGCGGTCAACATCAGCACCGGTGTCCAGACCTTACGCTGCCGAAGCTGTTTCAGCACGTCGTAGCCGTTGAGCCGCGGGAGCATGATGTCGAGGACCACAACGTCGTAACTGAACTCCGACGCCGCCCAGACCGCGGACACGCCATCGGGAACGATGTCGACGACGAATCCTTCCCCGGTCAGACCCTCTTTGACGGTCTGGGCCAGCGCCTCCTCGTCCTCCACCAACAGCACCCGCACCCGCAGCTCACCTCTCCCAGCACAACAACACTGCCAGGATCCCGCGTCTACTCTGTGCCGAAGCTGAGCAGGCAGCGCCAACCGCGCAAGGACGGTGTTGTGCTCAGCTATCACTCAGCCGAGTCAGTTCACGCTTACCGGGCCGGGCATCACGGCCCGCCTCGACGAAAGATGCTTCGTGCACCATTCGGCTCCCGCCCCGCCGGAAGGACCCCAACGTCCGCGTTCACGGCCGTCCCGTGCCCTGCTGTTCGTCGCCGGCGGAACCGCGGTGTCGTTCGTCGCGGTCCTGATTGTGGTGTTGTCCAGCGGCGGCAACATTCAGTTCGATATGACCATCCACGCGGCGGCAGTCGGGATGCGCCGACCGGCCACGAGCGTGGCGGCGACCGCGATCACGAGTCTCGGCACCTTCCCCCTGCTGGTCGGACTGGCCGCGGCTGCCGCCGCCGGGATGTGGCTGCAGACACGTCGGATCGACCGATCTGCCATGCTGCTGCTGGGTCTCGCCACCGTCGCCGGAACGGTCTTCCTGCTCAAGATCGCCGTCGCCCGCCACCGGCCGCCGACCACGGCGCTGCTCGGAAGCCCATCATGGGACTATGCCTTCCCCTCCGGGCACACGGCCAACGGCACCGTCACCTGGATGTTGGTGGCCGTCCTGCTCACCGCCGACCTAGCACGATGGGCCCGCCGCGCCGCCGTGATCGCCGGCTGCCTCGTCTCGGTCGCCATCGGACTCAGCCGCGTCTACCTCGGCTATCACTGGATGACCGATGTCATCGCCGGCTGGCTGATCGCGACCTTGATCATCTGTCTAGCCTTGTACCTCGGCCGTGCCGGGGTCATCGATTGGATCACATTTCGAACCATGCTGAACGGGCGGACTTCGTTCCCGGACCTCGATCCGTCCGACCGTGACGTCGTGAGCGAGCCGTCGACACAGATCGCCGCGTCTCGGCAGCTCTCCGGTGAACCCCCGCGGCCAGCGCCGGACCACACTCCGCGCCCGGCCGATCCGGCGCCCCGAGACGGTTCCTAGGCTGGGAGTGCCGACCCAGCCCGGGCCCAGCCTCCTGATCGCACTCGCGCTCCTGCTGCTGATGGCCATCGCCGCCTTCATGATCGGCGGCTTCCGGACCCAACACCCGATCGCGACCGCGGCCGGTCGTGCGGTGCTGCAGCTGGCGGTCGTGTCCCTCGTGATCGCCGCCGCCTTCAATCGATCGCCTGGTCACTGGTCTTCGCCGCGGTGATGTTCACGGTCGCCGTCCTCACCACCTCCCGGCGGATCGGCCCCCTCGGGCCTGGCCGTGGGCCGCCGCCGCGGTCGCGGCCGGCGTGGTGCCCGTGTTGGGCGTGATCTTCTCCACCGGTGCGGTGCCGTTCAACGGTCCGTCCCTGGTCCCGTTCGCCGGCATCATCATCGGCGGCGCCATGAACGCCCACTCCCTCGCCGGCCGACGCGCTTTCGCCGCTCTCCGCGACGACCACGCCACCTACGAGGCGGCCAGGTCAGTCGGCCTAGTCCGCTCCGACGCGATCGCCGAGATCGTCCACCACCTGCTGCCCGAGGCCCTGGTGCCGGGCCTGGACCAGACCCGCACCGTGGGTCTGGTCACCCTACCGGGCGCCCTTGTCGGAGTCATGCTCGGCGGCGGCACCGCGATCCAGGCGGGCGCTGCCCAGGTCCTCGTCCTTATTGGTCTTCTCGCGGCGCAGACCATCACCGTGGCCGTCGCCGACCGACTGATCCGCGCGGGTCGGCTCCTTCCACCCGACCTGGCCGCCGCGCTCCGGCCGTGATCAATCTCCTGCCTTCGCGGCGACGGGCCAGGATCGGTGTGCCGGTTCCGTACAGCCATCCAGCCCGCCCCCACAGGGTCGAGGCAGCCGATCCACCCAGGGAGCCGGCGCGCCAAACACCTCTGCCGCCGCACGGCCGTCGAGCAGTACACCAACCCGAGGACATAACACCAGGCGTCGAGAACAGCCGAGCTTACGATGCTCGCATGCGCCACGTGCACAGGCTGATCATCGTCCTCCTTGTTGTGCTGTCAGGCTCCGGCGCGACCATCCCCTCCACCCACACCTCAATGGTGAGCCTGGCGGCCCGACCAGCAGCCGACGTCGCGGGCGAGTCGGCGTCGGCGCCCCGAGTAACCAAGTTGCTCGTCTTCGTCGTCGAAAACCATTCCCTGTCTCAGATGCGGGCGGGCATGCCCTATACGTTCGCCCAGGCGGAGCGGTTCGGATACGCAACCCACTATCGAGCCTTGCGACACCCGTCGCTGCCGAACTACATCTCGATCATCAGCGGACGCCCCCATGGTGTGACCGACGATAAGCCACCGGCCGCGCACAAGCTCCACGGCCGGACCGTTTTCGGCCAGGCACTCCGGGCTGGCAAGACGGCAACCGTCTATGCCGACGGCATGCCCCGATCGTGCGCGAGATCGGACGGCGGTCACCGGTATGCGGTCCGGCACAACCCGTGGACCTATTTCGTTGACGAGCGCGCCGCCTGCAACCGCCACGACGTGTCGATCCAGCGGCTGTCGCACGACATCACCGCGGGACGGCTGCCGAATGTCGGCATGGTGATCCCGAACATGTGCAACGACGCCCATGATTGCCCGCTGACCACGGCCGACGACTGGTTCCGGACGTGGATGAGCCGGATCTATGCCGGTAAGGACTGGAAGTCAGGGCACCTCGCGGTGGTACTCACCGCCGACGAGGATGACCGATCCGCCAACAACACTGTGCTGACCGTGGTGATCCATCCGAGCCAGCATCACCGCATCGTCACGACAGCGCTCACTCACTACTCGCTGACTCGGTTGTGTGAAGACGTCGCCCATATCCGGCATCGCAATCAGGCACGACACGCGGCGTCCATGTCGAAAGCGTTCCGGCTCCCCGTTTGATCGGCAGGGTGTGATCGTCGCGACGGCTCGATGTTTGCGCGGCGGCCGCCGGAAGCATGACGCTGAAGGTCGTCGGATCGGTGTCGGTGACGATCAGCCGTCCACCACAAGCCTCGGCGAGCGACCGAGCAAATCCCAGGCCGATGCCGCCGACTTGGGCGCGGGTGGAGCCGTCCCCGCAGGAGAGGGCGGGCTCGGCCAGCTGGCCCTCGTCGCTGACGTCGAAGGCGAGGATCTCGCCGAGGTCTCGGGCACCCGCTCGGACCGTGCCGTGGCCGTGACGGTGGGCGTTGTCCAGCAGCACGTCGAGGATCTGTTCGGTCGGTACCCGCGGCACCAGCGTCGGGCCCGTGTCCGGGTCGGCCCACACGATGAGGCGGCGACCGTCGGCGGCCAACGCCCCATGCCATCGTTTCTCGGCGCGGTCAAGCGCATCGAGGGCGGGGATCGGATTCTCGGCCCACGACACGGGCGGCCGGTTCGTCAGGTCGAGGACGTCCTCGACGATGCGCCGCAACGCGGCGGCGCGGTCGGCGGCCTCGTCGAGGGCCGGGCGAAGGTCGACGCGAGTGTCGACGGAGGCGGCGTGGCGCGCCTCTTCCAAGCCCAGTTGAAGACCGGTCAGCGGCGTTCGTAGCTGGTGTGATGCGTGAGCGCTGAAGCGCTGTGCGCGATCAATCATGTCGCCGAGTTCGTCGACCATCGCGTTGTACGCGGCAGCGACCCGGCTGATCTCCGGCACGTCGCCCCCGTCGGCCCGGCAGCCAAGGTCGCCAGCGGCGATCCGTGACGAGGTCCGCGCCAATTCCTCCAACGGACGACTCAACCGTCGCGCCTGACGTTGCGCCGTCATCCCGGCCGCCCCGCAGGCGAGACCGGCGAGCATCGCCAATACCAGCCAGGTACCGATCACCTCGCTCCGGACCCGGGCGGCCGGCTGCGCCGCGCGCACCACCCCCGTAATGATCTCGGCCGAACTCACCGGAACCGCGATCACCAGCTCGTCCCCGACCTGACCCTCGACGACCCGCCCGGACAGGGCCGCTTGCACGACCACGTCCCCGCCCGCCGGGCCGCTGCCGGTCCTGAGCCGCAGCCGCGGATCGTAGATGCCGACGCGACGACCGTCCGTGGGAGGCAACTCGACCGGATCCCCGGACCCGAACGTCGGCCCGACCCGCACAGCAGCCTGCAAAGCTATCCGCTCCAAACTCCGCTTCTCGCCGGCGATCACGGCCACCCGGACCGCCACAGCCAACGGCACAGCGAATAGCACCAGCCCGACCGCCACCGCCACCACCGCAAGCCGGACGATACGACGACGCACCCGTCCACCCTTCCCGCTCGGGGTTGAGGCGAAGCTGAGCGGCAGCCGTACCGGCTGCTGTCGTCGACAACTAGACGTCGCAGTGCACCTTTTGCCGCGTTCTTGCCGAGCGTTGGGGCTCCTGTGGTCAGGCCCTGCCTAGCGTGAGGACGAGGCATTCCCCCAGATCACCGGAAGGCCGCAAGATCACCGGAAGGGCTGCGCATGACCCGTCGTTGCCGGCACCAAACTCTGCTCGTATCAATTGTGCTGCTGGCCGCTGCAGGTTGCAGCAGTGGCCCACCCGCACCCGCCCCGGCGACCAGTCTCCCGGCCGCGACCCCGACCGCCGCGGTGACGTCGTCGCAGGCGCCCAGTGCGGCGGCCACCGAATCCAACCCTCCCGGTGACATTCCCGACAACCAGGCGTACGTCCGGTTCGGTGCGGCCGGCGGCGCGCTGAGCGTGAAGGTTCCCGAGGGGTGGGGCCGGACCGACCACGGCGCAAGCGTGACCTTCACCGACAAACTGAATCGGATCGTGATCACCACCAGCAATGCCGCCGCAGCACCGACGGCTGCCTCCCTCAGCCGTGCACAGGTTCCCCTCCTGCGCACAACGGTGCCCCAATTCGCGGCCGGATCGGTCAGCGCCGCGCGGCGGGCCGGGCAATCGGTCGTCGTCGTGCGCTACCAGGGAGACTCCGCGCAGGATCCCGTCACCGGCAAAGTCGTCCGTGACGCCTTCGAGCGCTACGTCTACTTCCACAACGGCGTCGAACTCGATCTGACCCTGTCCGGTCCGGTGAAGGCCGACAACGTCGACCCGTGGCGGATCGTGTCCGACTCGGTTCGCTGGAACCGATGACGTCAACGCAACGGCCCCCCGCGGCTGTCGACGCCCGCGAGCTGTACCGGTTCTTCCGATCCGGCGAGGAGGAAACTCTGGCCCTGCGCGGAGTATCCGTCGGCGCCGCGCCGGGCCAGATCGTCGCCGTCCAAGGGCCATCAGGCTCGGGAAAATCGACCCTCCTCAACTGCCTCGCCGGACTGGACGAGCCCGCCGGCGGCGTCGTCCGGATCGCCGGGGAACGGATCAGCCACCGCCCAGAGCTCGAGCGGTCACGGATCCGGTCCCGCCGGATCGGGATCTTGCTGCAGCACCGCAACCTGCTACCGCACCTCAGCGTCCGGGCCAACATTGCCCTTGTCCAACACGCACCGCGGCGGCACAAACCCGCCAAGACACCCGACGAACTGTTGGCGCAGGTCGGGCTCAGCGCAAGGTCCGCCGCACGCCCGGCCACCCTGTCCGGAGGCGAACTGGCCCGAGCCGGCCTAGCCGTCGCCCTCGCCAACGACCCCGACGTCATCCTCGCCGACGAGCCGACCGGCGAACTCGACGGCACCACCGAGCTTCAAGTCCTCCAACTGCTCGCCGACCACGCCGACCACGGAACGGCCATCGTCGTCGTCACCCACAGCGCCCCGGTGGCCCGCATCGCCGACCTCGTGGTAACCCTGGTCGATGGGCGCGTCGTCTGATGCCCGCACCTTCACCGGTCGCCCGCTGTGTCGACGCCTCCCGCGTGTTCGGTGCCGGCCCGGCCGCAGTTGTCGCCGTCCACGGCACCACCTGTTCAATCACCGACCGCGCCCGCGTCGCCGTCATCGGCGACTCAGGGTCCGGCAAGTCCACCCTTCTGCACCTGCTCGCCGGACTCGAGCGGCCGACGACCGGGACCGTTGACTGGCCAGCCCTCGACGAGACCGAGCGGACGTTCGGGATCGGGGTCATCTTCCAAAGCCCCAGCCTGGTCGGGCCGTTGACCGTCGCCGAGAACACCGCCCTCGCTGCCCAACTCGCCGGCGCCTCGGATCCGGACGACCGCGCCGGCGACGCGCTCGACCTACTCGGGCTGTCCGACCTGGCCGACCGCCTCCCGGAGGAGATCTCGGGCGGACAGGCTCAACGGGTCGCCGCCGCTCGAGTACTGGCCCAACGGCCACACCTCATCCTCGCCGACGAACCCACCGGCCAGCTCGACCACGACACAGGCCAGCATCTGATGGACGTCCTGGTTCAGGTCGCCGACCGGACCGGAGCCGCCCTGCTCGTCAGCACCCACGATCCCGCCGTCGCACAACGGCTCGTCGAACACTGGCACATCCGCGCCGGACGGCTTACCCTCTCCAACCCGGAGGCGGACCGATGATCCGGCTGTGGCTGGCCGGGCTGCTGACCAGCCGACGCGGCCAACTCGCCGGCGTGGCAGCAGGAATCGCGATCGCGGTGGCACTGCTCGCCACCCTCGGCGCCTTTCTGGTCACCGCCCGCTCGACAATGACTGCCCGGGCGCTTCAGTCTGTGGTCGTCTCCTGGCAGGTCGAGGTCCACCCCGGATCCGATCCGACTGGCGTGGTCGATCAGGTCCGAGCCGCGCCCGGCGTGACGGCGGCAGTTCCGGTGGAGTTCGCCCCGACCACCCGGTTCACGGCGCGCACAGCCGGCAGCACGCAGACCACCGGCGCCGGAGTGATCGTGGCGCTGCCCCCGCACTACCGGCAGACGTTCCCCGGCCAGATCCGCACCCTCGCCGGCGCAGACGTGGGTGTGCTGCTCGCCCAGCAGACCGCGGCGAACCTCAGGGCCCGGCCCGGCGACCAGATCCGGATCGACAGTGCCGGCCGCTCCATCACCGTGACGGTTGACGGGGTGGTCGATCTGCCGCAAGCCGACAGTCTGTTCCAAAAGGTGGGAGCCGCGCCCCAAGCCCAGCCCACCGCACCACCCGACAACGTCGTCTTGATCCCGGAACGCATGCTCACCCGGGAGTTGCCCAACGCCGCGGTAACCACCCAGATCCACGTCGCGCGCCAACCTCCGGCCCAACCTGCACCGGCCGACGCGTACCGGGCGATCCTGGCCGCGGCACACAATCTCGAAGCCAAACTTGCCGGGTCGGGTGTGGTCGGCAACAACATGGGCGCCGCCCTCGACGCCGCCCGCAGCGACGCCGCCTACGCCCAGCTGCTGTTCTTGTTCCTCGGCGTTCCCGGCGTGATCTTGGCCGTGTTGATCACCGCCGCTCTGGTGGCCGCGGGCGCCCCCCGGCGACGCAGCGAACAAGCCCTGTTACGCACCAGGGGACTGACCGCCGCACAGATCGTTCGACTGAGCCTGGTCGAGGCGCTGACGGTCGGCACGATCGGCGGCCTGGTCGGCATCGGTTTGGCCGCCGTCGCCAGCAGGGCCGCGTTCGGGGCTGCAACGTTCACTGTGGACCCGGCTGCCACCGCGGCCTGGTTCATCGGCGCCGCGATCACCGGCCTGCTGGCGGCGACGGCGGTGGCGATGGTGCCCACGGCAGCCGATCTACGGCAGGCGACCGTCACGTCGACACAGCGCCGCTACGCACCAGCAAAGCGCCCCCGGTGGGAACGGTTCGGGGTCGACCTGATCCTGCTCGCTGCCGCGCTTGCCGTCTTCGCCGCGGCCGGAACCAACACCTACACCCTGGTTGTTGCACCGGAGGGGGTGCCGACCATCGCCGTGTCTTACTGGGCGGCGCTCGCGCCCCTCTTCCTATGGGTCGGCGGCGCGATGCTGTTATGGCGGCTCAGCGTGGCCGTGCTGTCTCGGAGCGGTCGCCCGCTGACCGCCATGCTGGCACCGTTCACCGGTCGGCTGGCCAGACCCGGGGCGGCGGCCCTGACCCGGCAGCGGCGCCTCCTGGCCAGGTGCATCGTGCTCCTCGCTCTCGCGGTCTCCTTCGCCGCCACCGTGGCCGTCTTCAACGCCACCTACCGGCAGCAGGCCGAGGCGGACGCCCAGTTGACCAACGGGGCCGACGTGACCGTCAGCCCCGCCCCCGGCGCCCACTTTGGCCCGGACCGCGCCGACGACCTGTCGACGGTTCCCGGTGTGGTGCACGTTGAACCCGTGCAGCACCGCTACGCCTACGTCGGCGCGGATCTTCAAGACCTGTACGGCGTTCGGCCAGACACGGTCGGCCGCGTCACGACCTTGCAGGACGCCTACTTCACCGGCGGCACCGCCCAACAACTTATGGCAATCCTCCAAGCCCGGCCCGACGCGATCCTGGTCAGCGCCGAGACCGTGACCGACTTCCAGCTCGCCCCCGGCGACCTCCTGAACCTACGCCTCCAGGACAGTTCAACGAAGAAGCTGCGGACGGTGCCGTTCCACTACGCCGGCATCGTGAACGAGTTCCCCACCGCACCCAAGGACAGTTTCTTCGTCGCCAACGCCGACTACATCTCCCAGCAAACCGGGTCCAACGCCGTCGGCGCCTTCCTGATCGACACCGGAGGCCTCAACCAGCCGGCCATCGCGTCCGCCCTCCGCAACCAGCTGGGCACCGCCGCCGCAGTAACCGACATCACCCAGGTCCGCTCCCGTGTCGGCTCGAGCTTGACCGCGGTCGATCTTGCCGGCCTGACCAAGATCGAATTGGCATTCGGCGCGCTCCTCGCTACCGCCGCCGGCGGGCTCGTCTTGCTGATCGGCCTCGCCGAACGCCGCCGCACACTCGCCATCTTGGCCCTGCTCGGCGCACGCCGCGGCCAGCTCCGCGGACTCGTCGGAGCCGAATCAGCCATTGTCGCCGCCGGCGGCATCCTCGGTGGAACCATGATCGCCATCTGCCTGTCAATCATGTTGATCAAGGTGTTGACTGGGGTTTTTGACCCACCCCCGTCCGCCGCAGCCGTGCCGATCGGCTATCTCGCCGCCACGCTCTCGGCAGTCCTCGCCGGCCTCACCGTCGCCGCCCTGGTCGGGGCGCGGGCGTCGCTGCGGCCCGCCGTTGAGGAACTCAGGGATCTCTGACCGACCCGCCGGGCACCCGCCGAATCGGACCGTTCTACCGAGAGCTGATCACACTCACCTGTGGGCGGGACTAGGACGATCGGGGCGGATCGAGACGATAGCCGAAGCCGCGAAGGGTCCGGATCGTCGGCACCGCCACACTGACCACCCCCTCGCCGCCGGCGGCCTCGTCCAGATGTCTCCGCAACGCAGCTATGGTGACATCCAACGTCTTTGTTGAGCCGAACCAGTTCTCGTCCCAGACCTCACTCATCAACTCCTCACGGCTGACCGCGCTGCCGGGCCGGCTGGTGAGGGCGACCAGTAGGTCGAACTCTTTCGGGCGCAGCGACAATTCGCGGGTTCCGACAACGCAGCGGCGGGCAACCGGATCGACGGTCAGGCCACCAATCTGATGAGGCGCCGGATCAGCAGACCCACGTCGGGCACCCCGGCGCAGATGGGCCCGCAGACGGGCCAGCAACACACTCAGCTCGAACGGCTTCGGAATGTAGTCATCGGCGCCAGCGTCGAGCCCGACGACCACGTCGATGTCGCTGGTGCGTGCGGTCAAGATGATCACCAGCAGCTCCGGCCGCAACCGGCGGAGTTGGCGCAGGATCGCGACCCCGTCGAGATCGGGGAGACCCAGATCCAACAACACCACATCAACATCGGCCTCGACGAGGCTAGCCAGCGCCTCACGCCCGGATCGACACCACGACGCCGAATATCCGTGACGACGAAGCCCGTCGATGACGTGTCCGCCGATGACCGGATCGTCCTCCACCAGCACCACGGTGGCCGACATCGCCTCGCCGCCGGCGGTCACCGAGACACCCTGGGCGCAGCCACGACGGACCGAGCAGACCCGGTCGAAGCGCTCAACGTGATCACGACGGTCGCCCGTTCGGGGCCGGACGCGGATCTGATCGCCGCGACCGACCGGCCCTTACTCGACTCACGACGCACATGATCACCAAGAGTGGCTGAGACACCGCTGAGCAGACGTTACCGCCGGACAAGGCCACACCGCGCGGCACATGATCCGATACCGGACGGCACACCGCGACCCCACACCTGACTCCTCCCGGCACCGACCACAAAAGCCAAAATGACCTCGATGCACGAAACACTGACACTCATCCTCAGTGGCTGCCAGAGTGAAGCCACCACTCCCCACCCCGAACTGGAGATCCCGATGAAGAGATCACCAAAGCTCGTCGCTGTCCTCGGCCTATCGAGTGTCTTGTTGATCGGCATTGCGAGCAGCGGAGTCGCCGCACCCAACACCACGGCCGAGGAGATGGGCCGCTGAGCCATTCCGCCGCAACAAACCGTCATCCCCCAGACCTAGGCGCAGGACGCGTACAACAAGGAGCACGGACGCCCGCTTCCCCAGCGCGGACTGCTTCGGCCCACCCTCGACGCCTACAAGCCGATCAAGAATCGGAAGAAGGTCAAAAGGCTCCTTCGACTGCGCCGCCTCCGATGTGCTCGCCTCGTTGTCGAAGTCGTGGGTGCGCGAGTTCGAGTAGATCTACCTCGACGTGACGATCAACGTCGATCCCCACTACGCGGGCAGCCTCGGCGCGCTGGCACTGATCGACGGCAAGCTCGACTGCGACTTCGTGTCCGGGGAATTGAAATCAACCGACGGTGAAGCGGTTCGAGGCGAAGGTCGGCTACGCAGCTATCGCCACTTCGGGTTCCTCGACTCGATGGGTTTCGTGGTGCACAAGGACAATCCGACCGACAAGCTCAGTCGCGACCGATTGGACGCGATCCTGTCCACCACCCGAACCGCGGCGCCGCCACGATCCGCACCTGGGGCGATCTCGGCGTGACCGGTGAGTGAGCAGACAAGCCGATCCACGTCTACGGACTCACCCCGTGGAACGGGTTCGAGGAATTAACCCGCGAACGAGTGCTGAATTACAACGGCAAGCGTGGCGAGTGGCGCCCCACGGTGGCCACCGGCGCCACCCCCTGCCGACCCGAACGTCACCTGGGACAAGACCGTCTTCAAGCTCGCCGAACATGTCAACACCGACAAAGTACGGGATCGCCTACAGCGGCATGGCCGACATCGACCAGCCGGTGAAGGTGCTGGCGCTGCAAAGCCATGCCAACAGCCAGGTCTACGCCCCGACCTACCGAGAACATTGCCTCAGCCGACTACCCGCTGAGCCGACTGATATCTGAACCTGAACAAGAAGCCAGGCCGAGGTCTCGACCCGGTCCTGGCGGAACTGACCCAGTTCTGATCAGCAAGCAGGGCCAGAGAGTCGTCAGCAAGCAGGGCGTGTGCCTGCCCCTCCGCGACCGGCAGGCGGCCGAGTCAGCGCGCCAGCTCCGCGACCTGCCATGACCCCAGGCGGTCGGGTGCCGAAGCACGCCCCGGCACAGAAGCGCGCCGGCGGTCGAGGAACACAGGGTTCGACGAAGAACATGAGGTCCGAGCCGATGTGACCGTCGTTACCGCCGACCCGTGCAGTGCGGACGTCCGAGCCAGGCGACGTCCGCGCTGCACTCTCCAGGAAGAGTCACCTGCCACTGGTGGACGGCTCGTCCTGGACCGTAGGAGGATAAGTACTGCCAGAGAAGGCCAGACCTGACCCGACGGCGGATCGCGGGATGGGCAGCCAGATCTCGAACCGGCACCAGCCGTCGTCGCTGTCGACGGCCCGCAACGAGCCGCCGTGAGACTCGATCGCGGTGCGCGCGATCGCCAGGCCGAGACCGCTGCCACCGGCATCTCGACTGCGACTCTCATCGAGCCGCACGAATCGTTCGAAGACGCGGTCGCGATCCTCGACCGGAACCGGATCGCCGTCGTTGTCGACCCACAACACGGCACGGCCGCCGGACGCACGAAGCGTCAATCGGATCGCGCTGCGCGCATGCCGCTCAGCGTTGTCCACCAGATTCCGAAGCGCCTGAGCCAACCGTTGGGGATCATCACCGGTCAACCGGATCGGCATCAGCTGCACCAGTACCTGAAGTGTGCTGGTGGCCCGGAGCCGACGGGCCTCGGCATCGACCAGATCATCCAGATCGACGTCTTCACGGACGGTGAGGAGATCGTGCGCATCCGCCCGGGCGAGGGTCATCAAATTGTCGACCAGGGTGCGGAGCCGGGCAAGTTCGCCGCCGATGGTGACGAGCAGTCGGGTCCGCGTGGCCTCATCGGCGCTCGAGGCGAGCTCGGCGGCAGTGGTCAGGGTGGCGAGGGGGCTGCGGAGTTCGTGGCTGGCGTCGGACACAAACGCCCGCTGGGCCCGTTGCGAGGTCTGCAGACGATCCAGCATCGTGTTCATCGTCACCGCGAGGGCCGCGATCTCGTCGTGGGTTGCCGGTACGGCGATCCGTCGCCCCAATCGTTGATCGTCGATCGCCGCCACCGCGGCCCGAATCCGTTCCACCGCACGGAGCGCTCGACCGACCAGGATCCAGACCGCGACAGCGACCGCGACCAACAGGGCAGGGCTGGCTGCGAGCAGGAACAGGGCAACCGTTTGGACAGTGTCCCGCTGGACCTGGATCGGGACCGCGACCTGGACAATGTAGGACGTGTCATCGGCGGAGACGCCGGTGGAGACGACCATCCAGTCACCGCCGCGACCGACATGATCGAGATCCTCCTCGGCAATGCTGGTCTGCCCGGGCCGCGGCCGCTGCGGTGACATCGGGCGTGTTGCAACCACCCGACTCGATGCGCCGACCACCTGGCCGGCTGCGGACAGAATCTGGACCAGCTGGCCGCTGCGGGACTCGGTCGCGATCGCCGCAGCGCCCTCCCTAACTCCCTCGGTGCGCACCATCGAGCCGACCTCAGCGGCGCGGGTCGTTGCGGCGGTCCTCGCCGTGGTCTCCAGATTCGTCTGCAGAATGTAGAGCAGCGCGCCGCCGCCGGCGGCCAGGGCGATGGAGACCACGATCACCGCCGCCGCCACCGAACGCAGCCGAATCCCGCGCTGCCGAGCAATAGCCGCCACTCTGCGCCACACCGACCGCATCAAACGGGCCTCACTGACATCCCTCATCCAGAACGACGTCGTCCACCCGACGCCCCGATCGACGAATCGACGGATCGAGCCGCACCGGCGGCCGGTGGCGTCAACTCTCCCCCACCAGTCTTCCCGGCCACCTGGAGACAGACCGAGGGAGACATCTCGTTCCGGCCCGCCTCGTTCTCGGCCGCCTCGGTCCGAGCCAGCTTCTCGGCACTAAGGTTCGCCGCCGCGTCGTTTGCGGGCAGTTGCGCGGTCTCGGTCTCCAGTCCGCGGATTGGCGGCGCCATCCCGAGCACCGGCCGACGGAAGATCCTGTTCAGCCAGTAGCCCAGCAGATAATAGACGGCGAGCGTGACGAGCAACGTGTACAGCAGACCTCGCTGCTGACGCCGAGAGGATGTCGTTACCGTGTTGCTCGGATCCCACAGCACCGTTCCGTGCCGGCGCAGCCGGCGGAGCAGGTCCAGCTCGTCGCCGCCTTGGGTGAGATTGAGATCGTAGCCGTCGAAGCCGAAACGTCGAAACGCAAGGTTGGTGGCGGTCGCGTATCCGACTCGTCCGGTCGCCTGGTAAACCCTGCCGACTGCGGCGAATAGTCCCCGGCAGAACACCCTCATCCACCAGGGCGGGTCGGCGTAGCGGCATGGCCCGGCCACGGCGACCGCGTCCGGCTGTGCGGTGAAGGTCGCGTCTAGCCGTGACAGCCAATCGGGAGGATAGACGGTATCGGCGTCGGCGGAAACGACGATCTCGCCGCGCGCCGCCAGGGTTCCCGCCTGCCGCGCCTGGCACACCCCAGGGTTCGTTTCGGTGATCACGCGGACACCGAACGAGCGAGCGATCTGTGCGGTGGCGTCAGTGCTGTTGTTGTCGACCACGATGATCTCAAACGGCGATGCCGATCGCTGACCGCGAAGGGAGTGGAGGGTGGCCGGCAGCAGTGCCGCCTCGTTGAGCGCTGGGATGACCACGGAGAAGCGCGGCGCTGGCAGGTCCCATTGCTGCAGTCCAGATCCGGCCGTATTCTCGGGGCCCCTGCCGGGAGTCTCCGAAGGGTGGTCGAGTGTCTGGTCGGCACGCTCATCCCTCATGGGCGGATTGTGACGAGGCTCAGCTGAGACGAATCTGAGATCATCGGGCGGCTCGGCCCGTTGGCCAACTGGGTGGGTCCGCTTCTGCTCGGGAATCGTCACCTCTCCCGGCCGCTTCCGGGTTCCGATGTTGGACTGGGTTCGGCGAGAACACCAGCCTGGCGAGCACAACACTGCGCATCGATGAGCCGTCTGCTGTGGTACCGCATGCGTGACCGATCATGCCGGGTCACGATGATCAGCGTCAGGCCGAAGCCCGACTGGCGGCGGGTCGGCAACGGGGCCGGCGATCCGTCCCAACGCGCGGCGCCGGTGGCGCTCGGTCCAGGCGACGCCATGCCCTGCGTGTGCGTCAGGTCGTCACGGGACCAACGATGGTGCGACGCGGAGCGTGGTCACGGCCGGTAGCGCGAGTCCACGAGGCGACGCCACCTCCGAGACCGCAGCGGCGATCGGCCCTGCGGCAGCACGGTCGCCACGGACGGTGACGGCCGGGCGGGGCGAGAGCCTACCCCGATGGGGGACGAAAGCTGTTCTGGTCGCTCCGCGAGGCCGAGTCTGGGAACGGCAGATCACACCTTAGAGCAACCTGAGCACGGCACACCTTGAACCGTCGCACCGTCCGTCATTAAGTTAGGACAGGCTTCCCTGCGTCCGCGTTGGCATTGAGTTCGAATGACGGAGAGACGATGATCGCGAACTTCCTGATCGGCCTGCGCGAAGGCCTCGAGGCCGCGCTGGTGGTCAGCATCCTCATC
>NZ_BAABAB010000036.1:0-83598 GCF_039537205.1 Microlunatus ginsengisoli
TCGAGAAGGACCTGTGGCCGGCGCGCGCCAAGGACTACGCGGCGATGACCACCGCCGAGCGGGCCGAGTATGCCGACGACCTGCTGGCCAACACCAAGACGCTGTACGGCAAGACCCGTACGGTGAGCTTCACCGCCGACCAGATCGCCAACGGCGCTAGGGGCCTGCTGGACGAGGTCGCGACGGGCAAGGTGACCGGCGAGGAGGAGTACTGGTCACGGACCGACCTGTGGGACTTCCAGGGCAACATCGACGGTGCCCGCGTCGCCTTCGAGGGGCTGAAGCCCCTGCTGCAGACGAAGAGTCCCGCGCTGGAGAAGCAGCTCGCGGCAAGGTTCGCGGCGCTGCAGGCCCTACTCGACAAGACCAAGCAGGGCGACGGGTTCGTGTCCTACGACCAGCTCAGCCAGGACCAGGTCAAGCAGCTGTCCAGTGCGGTCAACGCGCTCAGCGAGCCGCTGTCCCAGCTGGCCGCAGCCGTCGTCTGAGCCAATGATGAGGTCTCCGCCGACCGGGCACTCCGACGGCGGGTCTGAGCGATTGCTCGCAGCCTTGACGTGGCTCCTTCCCGCTGATCGGATCGAATGGGCGACGGCTATACGTGCGGAACTGAGCGGGATCGACGATCGGCCGAGCGTCGACCGTTCGCTGCCGGCTATGTTTGCGCGGTGATCATGTTGCCCATCGTCCTCGCCGAGATCGCTGTCGCGTCTTTATCGTGATGGCAGCCATCGTCGCGCTCCGGCGCTTCAGCGATGTGTCCACCAGAGTGTTCGCCGAAGCGGCTGTGGTCCTCGTTCTGCTCAGCGGGCTTTCGTGGAGGGCGGCAAGGCGTCCACCCTTCGGCCCGGTCGGTCCGAGGCGAGTGACTCCTGCCGTTCGTACGGCGACCCGGTCTATGGCTGCTTGCCATCCTCGGTTGGTTTCTGTCCCCCGCAGCGGCTGGCGCCGGGCATGATCCGGGCGGCTGGTGTGTGGTTGGCGCGTCTTCGATCAGCTACTCGGCTGCCGGACTGATGCTGACCGCGGCGGGCACCCGGGCCGCAACCCCCTGCCTGATCATAGTCGTTGCGGGGGGCATCCATCATCGCCTGGATGATCGGGCCCGCATGTCGCCTGACGTGATGGATCCTCTGGTGGCCGTCTTGTTGTTCGGTGCCTTGATCAGCGCATGGTCGTGGCCTCGGTCAGTATCGAGAAGCGGTCTGTATCGAGAGGCGGATGCTAAAGCCGCACCAAGATCGCTTGTGCTGTGCTGAGCCTGAGTAGCTCCCTTTGACTCCCGTGGCGCCCTTCGTGTGAGCTTCTGATTGTTAGCGGATCGCAGATCTCGCTTTAAACCCGCAGGAGTTCAGATGAGTGAAACCGGAGCCGTCGGCATCCGACCGGCCTGGTCGACGAAAGTCCCGGCGATCACCGCGACGTTCTGGGTGATCAAGATCCTCTCCACCACGGTCGGGGAAACCTTTGCTGATTTCCTTTCCGTGGACGTTGGGCTCGGAACCGCTGTCACCGATCTTGCTATGCTCACCGTGCTGGCTGCTGCGCTCGCCTACCAGCTTAGAACCCGCCGGTACACGCCGTGGATCTACTGGTTGTGCGTGGTGCTGGTGAGCATCGTCGGCACTCAGATCACTGACTTCTTCACCGACACCCTCGGCGTCAGCCTCTATATCAGTACGGCCGTGTTCACTACGTTGTTGGCGGCCGTGTTCGTCATTTGGTACCGGCAGGAGCACACGCTGGCGATCACCTCGATCGACACACGCCGGCGGGAGGCCTTCTACTGGGCCGCGATCCTCGTCACGTTCGCCCTCGGCACCGCCGCCGGTGACCTCGCCACCGAGGCACTCAGTCTGGGCTTCCGCAACGGCGTCCTGATCTTTGGTGCGCTACTGGCGGCAACGTTCCTTGCGAATCGCATGGGCGCGAACAGTGTGGCAACCTTCTGGATCGCCTACGTCTTGACTCGGCCCCTCGGCGCGTCCCTCGGCGACCTCCTTACTCAGGACCCGACCCTTGGCGGACTCGGCCTCGGTGCGACCATGACCAGCGTCGTCTTCTTCTTGCTCATCATCGTCCTCGTCGCTCGGGAACAGGTTCTGGTCAATCGTCATGGCGTGGTCGCCAAGGGCGCTGCACCACACGGTGGCCGGCGCGCGGATGTGGTCTGGGCCGGCGCCGGTATCGCGGCAGTGCTCGTTGTCGGCCTGGGACTGAGCAGCGTCAACTCCCCGTCACCGGCGACGAGCGTATCAGCCGGATCTACGGCAACCCAGAACGCTGCCCATCCGACCACAGCACTCGGCGACGTCAGCAGATTCGCGACTATCGCCACAGACGTCCAGGCCGAGGTCGCGAAGAACGACCTCCCCGGCGCCACGAGCCGGGTCAAAGACCTCGAGGTCGCTTGGGATTCCGCCGAGGCAGGCCTCAAGCCCCGCGACTCCGCGGACTGGCACACGCTGGACTCCCAGATTGACGGCGTGCTCACCTCCCTGCGCGCCAGCTCACCGAATCAAGCCGACTGTGCGGCGAATCTAAAAGCCCTCGTCGACACCCTCAACCGCTTCGACGGCGTGTGACCGACGGACATCGTTCGCGCCTCACCCTGACCCGACTGGCGCGGCGGTCAGGAGCGGCGTCTCCACCTCATCGTGCCGGGGCAGGGCATCGTCATTCACAATCGATGGCGTAACGATCCGTCCATACCTGTGAACCATCTGCAGCAACATCGATCAGCGAAGACCGAGGCGCATCATGAGCGGAGAAGACGACACCGAAGGTGACCCCGCCGCCACCTTCGACGAGCCTGCCACCGAAGAGTACATCGGCAAACGCGACATAACCCGGTGGTCCGGCCCGCAGCGTCACCTCGTCAGTGCCGCGCTCTGGCTTGGCCGCTACACGTCCGCACATAGCGTCTTGTTGATCACCTCAGCTCTCGGAGCGGCGATCGCGGTCCTGCTGACCTGGGCAACCGAGGAGATCTACGACAGCGTCAAGGCCGCCGATGGCCTGTCCGGGCTCGACCAGCCAGCCCTCGATCTGGCCATCAGCCTCCGCACCCCCACGAGTGTCACCGTGGCCAAGGTGCTGACTAACCTCGGCGGCCCGATCGGGCTGACCATCATCACCATATCGATTGCACTGATCATGACCGTTCGGTGGCGATCACGAACACCGTTCCTGCTTCTGGCCATCGGTACCGCCGGCTCGTTGCTGATGACCACCGTCGGCAAGGATCTGGTCGGGCGGTCCCGTCCGCCGCAAGCCCAAGCCGTAGCCCCGTACGAGACATCACCGTCCTTCCCGAGCGGCCACGCCCTGAACAACACCGTGGTCGCGTGTCTTGTCGCGTACCTGCTGCTGCTGCACCTCGCCTCGCTGTTAGCCAGAATCATTACCGTCACACTGGCCGTCGTCTGGTTTGTCGCGATCGGACTCACCCGGGTTTTTCTCGGTTACCACTGGCTCACGGACGTCATGGCCGGCTGGTTGCTCGGTCTGGCCTGGACGGCGATGGTGATCACCAGCCACCGCATCTATCTCACCGTGCGACGCCACAATCGAATCATCAGCGAGCATCCCCACGCCGCGCAGCCTTCACAGGATTGACACGACGCCCCGGTAGACCGCCAACCCCACAGGCTGGCGACCTGGGAAAATCAGCCGGTCACCTCCCGCCCGCGAGCGCTCCTCGAAGCTCCGTGCCGTTGATGGTCCCGGCATCAGGTCGCGGCAAGGTCGGTGCTCTACGCCCGCCGGGTGACCATCGCCGGATCCGAGTTCCCGTGGAGAGTCCACTGGCTCACAGTCACGTCTCAGCTTCGGAGGATCACCCTCTTGACATTGGCACCAAACCGCAGACGGCCTTCAGGAGGACCGGTGGACACCACCGCACGGACCAGACGCGTTCGCGTACCGTCGACACATCAGCCGTCTTCAGATCGGTACAAGCCGATGCGCCGCACCAGGAAGACGTCAGGACCGGGTCCGCGAATCGCCGTCGTCGTACTCACCCGGTACGACCGACCCGTCGAACTGGCCCGCGCACTCACCTCCGTTCAGTCGCAAGACATATCAAGTCAACTCGTCCTCGTCGCGAACGGCGCGTACGAGCCCGGCTTCGAGCAGCCCGACAAACTGGTGATGCTGCACAAAAACGTCGGCATCCCTGCCGGCCGCAACGTCGGAGCCGAGGTGGCCGATGCGCCGCTGATCATGTTTCTGGACGATGACGCGGAACTGCTGGACCCCCAGACACTTGCCGAAATCGTCCGCCGGTTCGACGCCCACCCCGGCATGGGCGCAATGGCACTCCACCTCATCGATGAGCACGGGAACACCCAACGACGCCACGTGCCGCGCCTTGGCGACAGAACCGCCGACAAGTCGGGCAACGTCACCTACTTTGTCGGGGCCGCCTGCGTTGTGCGGGCATCGGCATTCAATTCCGTCGGCCGATTCGATGCCCGGTTCTTCTATGCGATGGAGGAGTCGGATCTGGCCTGGCGACTGCTAGACGCTGGGTGGTCGATCTGGTATGCCGCCGACCTGACCGCGTATCACCCACGGACCACACCCACAAGACACCCCGGCTATGCACGCCTGACCGCCCGCAACCGCCTTTGGATGGCGTGGAGATCTCTGCCCGCACCTCTGCTCGTAGCCTACTTAGGGGTCTGGACCGCGGCTGCAATCGTCCGCGGTGCACCCGTGCGCGATGTCGTCACCGGATACCGCGCGGGCTGGCGCGCCCGACCGCAACGACACCCCATCAAATGGAGCACGGTGGCGACAATGAGCCTCCTCGGCCGACCGCCCATCCTCTGACCCCACGGTACGGCGCTCAGCCCAGGTCGGCCGGATCGGCGATCGGGCGACCATCTTCGGGAAGACGAGCATCCCAGGGGCGAAGGATCGGTCGGCATCACCAGACTGACGGTCGTCGGTGCTGTCTCACTGAGCAGGAGTCGACCACCGCAGGCCAGGGCCACCAGCCAAGCCAACTGCAGCAACAACCTCCATGCCCTGGTCGGCACGCTCAACCGTTTCAACGGTGTGTGACCGACCGACTGGAACGCAGTAAGCCTGACCTCACATATGGAGCTGCCCATGTCGTCCGCTCAGGTTGCCCCACTCGGCGCCATCGCCGGCTTCACGATCTTCCTCGGACTGCCGTTCGACAGGATGCGCCGACCCTCCCCTCTACTGCGGGCGGGTCTAAAGGGCGTGGCGATCGGCATCTTGATCTTCCTTCTCTGGACATCTTCACCCACGCCTGGGAGCCGACGGACGCCGCTCTGGCGACCCACAACTGGGGATCGTCCGCGGAAGGCTTGATCATTATCGCGTCCGGTCTCGCCGCCGGGATGCTGGGTCTCACCTATGTCGGCTCCCGAATCGCGGCCCACCGCGCCCGAACCCGGAGCCGGCTGCGAGCAGCGACCCGTCCGTGCCTGCGTCCGGCGGGACGGTGGTGGTGCGGACCCAACCGGTCAACGCCGCCGAGACCGCGGGCATGCAGCTGGCGTTCATGATCGCCACGGGGATCTTTGCACAATTTCGCGGAGGGTCTGGCCATCGGCAGTTCGGCGGCAGCCGGTGACTTGTCGCTCGCGCTGTTGCCGGTGATCGGGTTCGGTCTGCACAACGCCACCGAGGGATTCGGCATCGTCGCACAGGCGGCGGACCCACCTTTGTCGGAACGGTTGTCGGCCAACGCTTCGTCGGGGAGCCTGTATTGGTGGCGTTCCTGGCCCTCGCTGCGGGCTCGGTTCTCTACGTGGTGATCGACCTGCTCGCGACCGCCCGTGGAGCCCGTGCCAAGACGCTGATCGCCTGGACCATCCTCGCCGGCCTGCTTCTCGGTTTCGTGACCGACGAGATCCTGGTCGCCGCCGGTGCTTCAGCGGCTGCCTACCGCTCGCTCATGAGGATTCGGCGGCCGCCGCTCGAGGGGGCCGGCGACTGCCTATCGCAACACTTCGGACCCTCTCATCGCATGTTGCCGGTGTGTCCGAGGCTGTACCGGCCGGGTTGTGGCCAGACCGCCATCCCGTGGGGGCTGCCGCCGACCGTGATCCGCGCTACGAGTCGGCCGCGTCGGGTGTCGAATCCGTAGACCACACCGTCGTACCGTCCGGTCAGCCACAGCGTGCGCCCGTCGGCGGAAACCCCGCCCATGTCGGGACTCCCGCCGCCGGGTATCCGCCAGGTGGATACGATCCGCCGACGGGCGAAGGAAACGACGCTGACCGAGCCCGCCCCGCGGTCGGACACGTACAGCTTGCTGCCATCCCGACTCGGATAGAGACCGTGAGGGCCGGACGGTGTGCGGATGTTCGCCACCACCCGCAGGTGCTCAGTGTCGACGAGAGCGATCCGGTTTCGGCCCATCAACGCCACGTAGAAGAGCCGACCGTCCGGAGAGACCCGGACGTCTTGCGGCATGCTCGTGCGGCCGAGGCGAAGCACGCCGGTGACGCGGTGGCTGAGGGTGGCGATCCGCAGTAGGACCCCGGAGAACTCGCAGCTGACCAGAAGATATCGACCGTTGCCGGAGAAGTCGGCGTGGTTCGGGCCGCGGCATGCCGGTGATCGCCGCGCCGCGATCAGGCGGAATGTCCTCGGGTCGCTGAACCGGATCTGGTCACGTTGCTCCGACATCACCACCGCCTGCCGGCCGTCCGGCGTGAAATACAGGTTGTACGGCCGCGGGACCCGCAGGCGGCGACCGGCGAGCTTCCCGGTCCGCGGATCGATCGGGACGAGCTCATTGGCCGCACTCGAGTTCGTGTAGAGCCGCCGCAGATCGTACGACGGCGTGACGTGCTGCGACATCGCACCGACGTGCAGAATGCGGACAATGCGGTGGGTCCGTTGGGAGATGACGGTGACCCGTCGCCCGCCGGAGTCCGGAACATAGAGGAGGGCGGGATCGCGGACGACCTGCTCCGCCAGCATTCCGGCCCGGGTCGCGCTGTAGAGATCATGTCCGATCGCGGGCGGCATGCCGGGCAACTGGTCGCGAAAGGGAATCGGCGTCCCGTCTTGCGGCCGGCGCGGCGTACTCTCGCCGTGAGTCGACGCCGCCGACGGTGGGATCGGTACCGAGCCGGACGACCAAACGCTCGAAGGTACCGGGATCTGGACAGGGTCGGACAGCGCCGTGGTGCAGCCGGCCAAGATCACCAAGAGTCCGACGGCGAGGACACCGGCCGCGGACGTCCGTCCTGTGATCGCGCGGGGCACGGCTCAGTCCTCGGCGGCCCGGTCGGCCTTGACCGCCCGCCACAGGCTGACCGGGAGCAGGATGACGATGGCGACCGGAACGATCCACCAGGCCAGCAGATCAGCGACTCTCACCGCGATCGCGGTGATCATCAAGGAGGCGACGATCCCGGCAGCCATCAGCCAGTCGTCGCCGACCACGAAGTCGTACCAGAAGGCACCGAAGGCCTTCATCCGGCCCATCACGACGCCGCCGGCCGGGTGGCCGCCGGTTCTGAGCGCCGCGGTGAACGGCGTTGCCTGCGGAGCCAGACGATGATCGCGAGCCCGAACACGGCGATCGCCGGAACGAGCACGAGCAGGGCAGCGTCACCACCGGGCCAGGTCGCCCCCACCCCCTCGACACTCCAGAACGTGCCGAACGCGGTCAGCATGACGCCGACGACGAACTTCATCCCATTCTCCGGAACGCGGGCCAGCGGGGCCCGGACCGCGATCCCGACGGCGGCCACCAGGACCACGGCGACCACAGCCGCGAGTGCGGCCAGTCCGATGTTGCCGCTGTTGGCGCCGAAGGTGAGCACGATGAACACCACCTCGAGTCCCTCGAGCAACACACCCTTGAACGCGAGGGTGAACGCGTACCAGTCCGATACCGCGCCGCGTCGGGTCAGGTCCGCGGACCGGGCCGCCTCGACCTGGGTCCGGAAGATGGCCGCCTCGTCGTGCAACGACTTGTAGCGGGCCGCCCGCAGGATCGCCTTGCGCAGCCACTGCATTCCGAAGACCAGCAGCAGGAACCCGACGACGACCCGCAGAACTCCTAACGGGAGCAGGGTGATCGCCGGACCGAGCACGACCACGATCACCGCCAGCGCGGCGAGTCCGCAGCCGACGCCGATCAGAGTGGACCGCCACTCGCGGGTCGTCCCGGCGGCCAGCACAATAGTGGTCGCCTCGACCGACTCGACCACGCAGGCCAGGAAGACCGCCGCAAACAGCGCCCAATCGCCCACTACAGCTCGACCGCCGGTAGGGCGTCCCCAGCGGCCGAGTAGCCGGCTCCGACATCGTCGACCGCGGTGTCACGCGTGCGTCGCTGACGGACGGTCAGATAGGCCACCCCGGCCGCGATGGCCAGTGCACCGACCAGGGCCACCGTCCCGTCGCCCAGACCCAGACCGCCGCGGGCATCGGGCTTGCCCAGCCAGTCCGCGTACGAAGCACCCAACGGACGGGTGAGGACGTACGCCATCCAGAACGCGACGACACTGTTCAGTCCGAACCACCGCCAGCCGACCAGCGGCACCATAATCAGCACGGTGAACACCAGCCCCGACACGAGGTAACCCCAGCCGAACGAGATCGCCACGAGATCGCCCACCGCGGTGCCCAGCGCGAATGTCGCCGAGACCGTCGCCCAGTAGAACAGCTCCCGCGAACGCCGATCGACGCTGTGGATCGACAGCGTACCTGTGGATCGGTGCCAGGCCACGAAGAGCACGACGACGGCGGCCACGCAGAGCAGACTTGAGTACAGGTACGGAACCCCGATCAGATGGACGACGTCCGCGGCCATCGTGCCGGCCACCGCCACCATCGACACGGCGAGCCAGTACGGCGGCGGCGAATACCGCCGCGTCCACAGCTGCCAGCCCAGCGCGCCCAGCAGGCCGAGCAGCGCAAGCGTCGCCGCGACCGGGATGTTCCACGCGGCAAGGAAGTCCGACAGCGCCTCGCCGGTGCCGGTCGTCAGGACCTTGATCAGCCAGAACAGCAGCGTGATCTCCGGAACCTTCACCGCCCACCGACGTGGATCCGTGTCAACGCTGGATGCCATCCGAACAATCTCCTCAGCAGGCTTGAACAACTTGTCCTGGTCACCGGTCGGCCTGGACCCCCACGGCAGCGGAAAACGTAGACCAGACTCACTGAGCCCAGCCTGAGCAGTAGGAGCAGTCGGTCGCCGACCGATCCGCACACCGCGCTGAGAACGGGCCGCACGAGACCGATCTGGGCTACTACACCGCCCACCATCCGCAGTCGGTGCTCGCCACGGCCGAGCAGGCTCAGCTCGAGGGAGGAGCGATCAGGCGCTGTTGGGCGCCGTCGTGCAGGTTGCGTGCTAGCCGGCGACGCTCCCGGCGCGAGGCATCCAACACACGGATCCGGCAGCCCTTCAGCTCCTGGAGTCGGGCCCGCAGGTCGGATCGGAGCCGGCCGTTCTCCAACGCGATCCCTACCGCGGCCGCGACACCGTCGACCAACTCCCGTTCGTCCTCCAGCGCGCGGTCGAACACAACAGCAGCCATCGGCTGGGCGCCTCGATCGATCATCCGGACGATGCGCCGGGAATCGGCATCGGGCAGCTCGATCGGTGTCCCGTCCTGATCCGCCCAGCCACCGAACTCGGGCAGCCAGTAGGCGAGCTGAAGGGTCGGGTCACGCAGAGCGCGCGCCAGGGTACCTGCAGGTCTCCGGTCGGGTCGGCGCGGAGCGCCACCACCGATCCCGCGATCTCACCCCGGGCCAACCGGGTATCGAGAAAGGGCCAGCTGCGTCACGAGCCGCGCACGGAGCGTCCCACGAACGGTGGCAGCCTCACAGCACCCTGTCGACCATGTCCAACGTTGCGGATCGGATATAACCGGACGGCTCGGGATTCAAGGACAGCCGCTCCGGCAGGGCGTGGTACCTCGCCTCGGCAGCGCTAAACCCGTCCGCCCCGGAGTACCCGACGAGCCATACGAACCGATCGTGAGCCCGATCCACCCATGCACCGACTACCTCGAAGCCTTCTTGCCGCCGCAAGGGCAGGACGCCACCCTCCCAGCCTGTGATCCAGTCGTCCATGTGCCCCGGTTCGATCCGGTAGTCCCGCAGCTGAATCTCCATGTCTTCAAGTATCTCCAGCCCCCTCATGGTGCGAGATCAACTCCGCTGCCACCCCGAGCCCGGTGCCCGAATCCAGGCCGGACAGCCATCCTCAGAGTAAGACTTCCCGCTGACGCCCGACTGACACGGTCACAGTGTCGCCGTGGCGATGAGCCACCTTCCATTCGCCGCCCTCGCGGCGATAAACCTGGGTCGCGCGCAGGCTGTAGCTGCGGGGCTCACCATCGACGGAGGCCGACGTGTGCTCCAGACCAGCGCTATAGGCCATGTCGGACACCACGTCATACGCCTGCAGCTCGAACACGTACGACGTGCAGTTGGAGAAACTGTTCCCAAGTGCGGTGAAGAGCTCATTCAGCTCATCCTGCCCATAAGCGTTCCGCCACGCGCCCAGCACGCTCACGGGCTCGTTGCGGGACCAGAGCGCCCTGCGAGGGGCCGGGTCACCGTTGTGCAGGGCTAGCTCCGCTTTGTACAACGCGGTCTCGATCCAGGCGAGAAAGTCGTCGCGGTCGGTCATGCCATCAGCATGCTCGCGGTCAGCACCCACTGGATAGGCCCGACCACGTAGTGCGGGGACCATGCATCACCAACGTCCCGTCACCTAATCGGGCTGGGGCATCGACAGATGGCACATATCAAGGGCTGCTGACACCGTGATCGCGGCGGCGCGGCGAGAGGCCGATACAGCAGCGACGAAACGCCACGGGATGGCGCGCCAGGTGCGGACGTCCCGTGGTGGTCAGTCATAGCTCGAAGGTCTGCAGGCTACCCGGGAGGTGCTGGACACCGGGGCCCTGCCGACAGCGCCGGTCGGGTACAACAACGACACCGCCGTGGCGGCGATCGCGTCCCCCTGTCGGCCACGATCGCCCTCTCACCGTTTCGTGGCGATCGACGGACCACGAACGGGCTCGGCTCACGAAGTCCTTCGAACCACAGGAATGGCTCACGCGCGGGGGCCGCGATCCCGTCGGCGTGAGGCATGTCGCCTAGCCCCGGGTTTCCGAACGCTGTCTCCGTCGACGGCTGTGGAAGGGCCCGGAGCCCGCTGCAGCGCGCGAAAGGCTGACGGAGGGTCATCTTGACCAGATCACCGCGGCCGGTCCGGGCGGTCTGGTATGTGCCAGCCGAGGGTGTCACGGCAACGGCGTCGTGTCGGAGCAACGTTGTCCTGGCGGTGCATTGGACAATCCGAGATTCGATATCGAAACGCCGCGTTGTCGGGATCAGGTGTGCCTCCGGCGTTTACTCGACGGTGTTGGCTGATCCGACGGGCAAGCCGCTTCCGGCACCGTTCCACTTCTGTTGGCGGCTGGCTCAGCCGGCGCTACGGACCAGGATTCGGTTGGCCCAGGGATCGTCGAATTCGACGGTGCGGCCGTCGTCGCTGGTCTCGATGCCGTGGAAGGTGAGACGCTCGGTCAGGCTGCCCATGTCATCGGCGGTCGGCACCTCGATCCGAACCAGCCCGAGACCCAGACTCAGCCGGCGTCGCCCCGCTCCCCGGCTTTGCCACGTGTTCATCGCCATGTGGTGGTGGTAGCCACCTGCACTGACGAACAAGGCGGTGTTGCCGAGCTCTGCAGTGGTTTCGAAGCCGAGCTGGTCGACGTAGAACCTGCGGGCCGAGGAGACGTCACCGACGCACAGGTGAACGTGCCCGACGGTGGCCGGACGCGACGAAGCCGCGGCCATGGCCGCCGGGTCGAGATGATCGCGCAGAAACTTGTCCGGGTCCAGCATCAACGTCGCCATTTCGACCCGGCCATGGGTCCAGCTCCAGGTCGACCGGTCGCGGTCGGTGTACAGCTCGACACCGTTGCCTTCAGGGTCGGTGAAGTAGAAGGCCTGACTGACCAGGTGATCGGCGCTTCCGGTGAACGTGCCCGGATGACGGCTCGCGACCGCATAGACCGCCGTGGCCAGGTCGGCCTCGGACTCGAACAGGATCGCGGTGTGGAACAACCCGGCCGAACGTGACGGCGCGTGTTGCAGCTCCGGGGAGTGAACAAGCACCAGAATCGGCTCAGTACCGCGGCCCAGAACCACCTGCCCGCCGGCCGCCGCCAGCACGCTCAACGTGACTGCGTCGCGGTAGTAGGCGGTCATCGTGTCCAGATCGGCCACTCGAAGGGTGACGGCCCCCATCCGGGTATCACCGGCCAACAGGTCCGGACTCACGGCTCCTCCTTCACGGCTCGCAGGGACTGTGCTCAGCTGATGACGGCGAAGCCGCCGGTCCAGCCGACCTTTTCGCTCAGCGCAAGGGTCAGCTGCAGGAAGCCGAGCGCCTCGAGCTCACGGGCCCGCTTCAATGTGCCGGCGTCGATACTGTGCAGGCCGCCGGCGACGACCAGGTCGATCAGCGACTGCTTGGCGTCGGCGTCGTCTCCGGCCACAAGCACGGTGGTTGGCTGCGCGTCGCCGACCAGGCCGCTGGCGAGGGTCGCGGCGAAGGTGGTGTTGAACGCCTTAAGGACCTTGGCGGTCGGCAGCTGCTCGGCGAGTTCGGCGGCCTTGGAGCCGTCGGCCGGCACGACCAGGGAGTCGAAGGTGGAGAAGTCGAGCGGGTTGGTGATGTCGACCACCGTCTTGCCGGCCAACTGATCCCCGTACGCGGCCACGATGGCCTCGGTGGCCGGGTGCGGGACGGCGAGGATGACAATTTCGCCGGTGACGGCCGCGTTGGTGTCGTCGCTGGTGATGTGGGTAACGGTCGCGCCGCCCTTGGTGAGCACGGCCGCGATCGCGGTGCCCATGGTGCCCTTGCCGAAGATGGTGACGTGCGTCATCGAGCCTTCCTGAGGAATCGTATTCATTGTATGTACAACTAACCTACCACATGATTGTTGTATCTACAACTATCGGCTAGGCTGACACTCATGACCGAGAGGCCGTGGTTGGACGACACCGAACGGCTGGCGTGGGTCAGGTTCGCCGCCGTTCTCGAACTCCTCCCCCGGGCCCTCGACGCCCAGCTCGAGCGGGACGAACAGCTCACCCACTACGACTACTACTGCCTGGCCATGCTGTCCGAGGCACCCGCCCGAACCTTGCGGATGACCGTGTTGGCGTCGATGACCAACGCCACCTTGCCCCGGCTGTCGCGGGTGATGAACAGGCTCGAGGACGCCGGATATGTCCGCCGCGAGCCGTGCGCCAGTGACCGCCGGGCCACCAACGTGGTGCTCACCGAGACCGGTTGGGACAAGGTCGTCCGGGCCGCGCCGGGTCACGTCCGGACCGTCCGGAAACTGGCCATCGACACCCTCACCGCCGAACAGGTCGAGCAGCTGTCAACCATCAGCGCCCGGATGCTCACCGTGCTAGACCCGGACCAGAAGGTGATGGCCTCCGTGCTCCGTCCGCCCAGCGGACCCCCAATCGCGCCGTCGACGATCAACTCCCGGGCGCCCTCCTAAGGCCGTGCCGGTCCGGGGCCCCGGGCAGCAGGGCGCTTGGCGGTGGCCTCCATGCCTGCCATCTGCTGCGTCCGTCCTACCTCGAGGCAGTGTCTGGAGCAGGTCACGACGAACGTGCCATCAACCTGGGGGCGGAGGGACCACGACGCCTGCCCATCACAACTCCCCGACCGGCGGGATGACGCCCGACCAAGCCGCGACGAACATGGTCGCGGGACGGGACGCGGTAGACACTGAAATGGGCTGCATATCCGCGTTATGCAGCACTGACTTGCGAGCGGTCTGTCGGGCAGTCTGCCTTGAGCCCAGGTCTGCGCGGCTAAACGGTGGGGTCGGAAGAACAAAGGCAGCCAAAGAGGAGCTCAGCCGCGCACCCGAGCGAATCCAGATCGTGAGATCGCCTGCGCGCACACAGGCCGCCACCGACACAAACAGATCTCCAACTCGAGCGCGGTCGAGGCCAGGTGGTGGCCCTCCCCGCACTGTTCGAGGACGACCGGTCGCTCCCGTCGGACCAACGGTTCCTCGCCCTGCCCGCCGGCCGTGGAGGACGCACCGAAACGTGCTACAGAGAATCCCGGTTATGCAGCACACGCGTGGGCCGACCCTTGGACCACCACTGTGGCGGTCGACCGGACTCTGATCGTCTGCGTCGTTCTGAACCGACGCGGCTGGTGATCTACGTGCAACGCCTCCATCGGGTCGGCCGGTAGCGTGTACGCGGTGGACTGTCGCTCTGGCCATCTCATCCTGACCGGGTGGATGATTGACGTGCGGCCCGCGTCGGTCGTACTTGTCGACGGGAGCATCGATGAACCGTCGGGCAACGGGTGTTGGCCGCCGTTTCCGGTTTCAGGCGGGGTTTGCCGCGGCCGCGTTCGTGCTGATGATCTTGAGGCTGATCGGCCGGGACTGGATCGAGGTTTTCACGGGTTGGGATCCGGACCGTGGGAGCGGTGCTTTCGAGTCGTTGGTGGTGGCCGTGCTGGGGCTGGTCGCGATCGGATTTGGCGTAGCAGCCGCGCCGGCTGGCAACGCAGTCGGGCAGGGTCTGGGAATGGCGCGAGGATCCGACGATGCCTGATCCGGTGATCACCGACCCGTTGTGCCGGGCGACATCTCGGCCTCCGCGATGAGCAACCGGAAACCGAAGTTCGGTCCGGCGCAAGCTCCTGGGATGCTCGACACGATCCCGAGGCCGCCTGGCCGGTTTCGGACGCCGGCGCCCTCGATCGGGTGGTCGTTGAGCAGCCCGCGAGGAATCGCTCCGACCTCCGATGCGGCGGGTACGGGCCAGGTCCACATTGGTGGGCACGTCAATGCTGTGGTCGCGCTGGGTGGTCGTGATGTCCTGGTGGGTGCTGACACCGGCGGCGTGTGGCATTTGGCGCCGACGGCCGGAGTTGCGGACCTCGTTCGGGCGTATCCGTTGAGTGATGCATGGGACAATCCGGATGTCCTCTGTCTCGCCGAGGGTCCGGACGGTGTGGGTCATGCGTTTGCTGGTTGCCGGACTCTCACCGAAAAGCTGCCGGGCCACTACGCATCCTTCCCGGTGATCTATGAGGCCGCGCCGACGGCCCCAGGTTCGTGGTCGGTGATTATGGACGGCGCCGGGTTCGGAAGCGTGTACGGGATCGGCGTTGCCGCAGATCGGAGGCTGGTGGCTGCCACCTCGACCGGTGTGTGGTGGGCGGATCTGCCGGCCGCGACCGACCCGGCGGGAGCGCGGGTCTTCTCCTGGAGCGGCGCCCGTTGGGCTGCCGGTGCCGCGACCGCGGTCGGTTGCACCTCACTCGTGGTCGTCGACGGGAACCCGATCGTGTCGGCTGCCGCGGGTGGCACGATCTGGTTCGGCGAGTGGGACAAGCGGGGGGCGCTGGTGATGAGCCAGGTGTTCTCCGGTTTGGCCGGCGGCGGACGGTCCTCGCTTGATGTGTGCGCCGGCCAACCGCAGCATCTGTGGTGCGTGGTCGCGCAGGGCGGCGGACCGATCGGTGGTGTCTTCCGCTCCGACACGGCGGGGCGTTCCTGGTTGCCGGTGCCGGGCACGGCGAACGACGGTGACCCGTCGGTGCACGGTTCGCTCGCCGACTACGGTGGCGGTCAGGGTGGCTACAACAACTGCATAGCGGTGTCCCCGGTCAAACCGTCGACGGTCATGATCGGCTGGCAGTCAGGTGTGCTCGTCTCGACCGACAATGGAGCCAACTACCTGCGGTGGAGCGGCTACCGGGAAAGCCTCCACCCGGATGTCCACTGCCTCTACTTCGATCCGCGGGACCAGTCGGGACAGACCCTGTTCGTCGGCTCCGACGGTGGCCTGGCCAGCAGCACCGACCTGGGCGACACATTCACCAGCACATGGAACCGATCGCTGGCCAACCTTCAGTTCGCCAGTGTTCCGTGCCGGAACGCGTACGGCACGATGACCGCGAGCGGACTCACGCCGGGACGCCTCGCTGCCGGCTTGCAGGACAACGGCGTTGTCTGGGGATCCGGCAGCGGGCCATGGCGGACCATCGGCGGCGGTGACGGAGCGGCCGCGGTCTTCACCAGCGACGACAAGGTCGTTCTCGGCTCGGCGTCCGCGGCCGGCGCCGACCTGTTCGCGCCGGGCCCGACCGGGTACTCCAAGGTCCTCACACCCCCATACGTCGCCGCTGACGGCTCTTCAGTGAACGGGCTGCCCGATCCGGTCGCCGAGGCTGTCACCCGGCCCGGCCACGCAGGCCCCCCGGTGATGGCGGTCGGGGGTAACGGCCCGGACGCGACCACGGTCTTCGGTCTGCGCTATGCCAAGCCCGACGGCTCCGATGCCGTCTGGGCGCGGTTGGCGAGCCTGCCCGCAGGAGCCGCCATCTGGAGCTTCGCCGCCGCCGACGACGCCACGATCTATGTCGGCACGGCCCCGCCGCACGTGTTCCGACTGGATCTCAGCGAACGCGGCTGGACGCCGACCGAACTGACCGGGATGCCGACCTTGGTCACCGGCCAGGCCGACCCCAATGCCGCGATCACGCGCATCGTGGTGCTGCCGGACGGCTCGATCGCGGCCGCCTACAACCAGTCCAGCTATGCCTCCGGATGTTCCACGGGTCAACTGCTCCACCGCGACGGCTCGGGCACGTGGTCACGCCTCAACGGGCCGGGTACCGGTCTCGATTTGCTTCCGATCTTCGGGCTGGACGTAGATCCGTGGGGTGTGCTCTACGCAGCAACGGACAACCACGTCTTCGCGGCGCCCGGAACCGGTCCGCCCTGGCATGACGTCTCGACAGGGCTGCCGAAACGGGTCCACCTCGGCCATCTGCGATTCGTCCGCTACCCGAACGGTGGCATCGCGCTCTTCGCCGGCACCTGGGGCCGGTCGGCGTGGAAAGCGACCTGGCACATGCCTACCCGCCCTGGACACCAACCCGGCCCGGGGCTGTCCTACAACCGGCTGATCGGCAGCACGGCCGACGGCCGCCTGTACGAGTTCGTCCACGGCGGCCTCCACCCGGTGGGCCCGATCGATCCGGAGCTGGAACGGGCCGCGCGGGCGAGCGCGGCCACCCTGGTCGCACGTGTGACCGATCTGCAGACCGCCGTGCTACAAGCCGGCCTCGAGTTGTCGGACGCGCGAAAGACCGACGCCGCCGCGGCCGCAGCCCTGGCCGGAGTCGAAGCGCTCGACAACCAGCTCGCCCGCGGACTGGCCACCTTGACCGCCATCAGTGACTCAGCGCTCTCCTGGCCGGTGCAGGGGCTTGCGCGCGCGGCCGCCGCGGCAACCGAGCAGGTGGTAACTGCCACCGCCGCCATCCGTGCCACGCGACTCGAATCAGTCCCGACAACGGTCGCGAACGCCGCCCGAATCACCGCCGACACATCCGAAGCCCATGCGGCATTGATGGCGCGAATCGCGCGGACAATCAAGGCCTGAATCGGCCCGCACGGTTGTCACGAGCGGTCACTACTCACGATTCTGTCCCTTATCGAATGTACAGAACGAAATTGCATCCGGTGAGAAGACTCTGACCTTCATGATAAGTGGCTCTGGTTAGGCGTTTGTCCGCGCCAGTGGAGGCGAGACCGCCGTCTCACCCCGAATCGGGGGATGGAATCCACGCCGCCAGCGGATGGACTGGTTGCCTGAGGGCAGTCGTTAACCAAGTGCACGCAATGTTGACCGCCGCTCACTGTGTAACTGGGCACCGCAAAGCCGCAGAGAGGTGAGCCATGGGCGAGCAATCGGTCAACGTGCGGACCGGTGCCGGCACAGACGCTCGCGAACGCGTGAGACACCTGAGCGCACGATGCGGCAACGGAGGTGACCGGCAGGTCCGAGGCTCGTCGGAGCCGGGTGCTGCTGACCGGGATGGACGGCCCTGCCGCCGGCATTCTTGGCGGGGCGCACGCCCGGCTCCAGCAGGGACCGCGTAGGCACCTTGGGTGAGCGCGATCTTGGCGGTCGGCGAATGCTGGTGTGCGACGGCGATGCTCATGCGGATTGGCTCCTTGGGTTGAGTGGGAACCAACTGGTTCGCAAGCTCCACCACCCTCGGCGGGATCGGATGATCACCGTCGATGCCGCCGGAGGTGATCGTGGGTTGTCAGCCGTCGATCTGTTTCGACCACGCATCCTGCTGCCCGGTCGAGTAGCCCAGCGCCTTTGCCATGTCCCGGACCGCCGAGCGGGGCCGGTAGGTGATCACATTTGCGACCTGGGCGGCGTTACGCCGCCCGTACCGCTCGTACACCCATTGGATCACCTCGTCGCGCCGGTCGGAGTCGAAGTCGACGTCGGTGTCGGGCTCCTCGTCGCGGGTCATTGGACAGAAACCGTTCGAACGGCAGCCGGAACCGCATCACGTCGAATCGCGGCGATCCCGATCGCGTAACAGACCTATGATGCGGCCGCCGAACCCTGCCCTGGCAGAGCATCCCGTTGCTATTCGCGAACTCGACGATGTCAGGAGACGGTCAGGAAGTAGCCCGCGAGATCCTTCACGCGGATCAGCTCCAACTCTTGTCCCAGCCGGACCAGGGGCCGCCGCGTGGCCGGCCGGGTCCAGGTACAGCCGGTCCACGCCGGGCCGAATTCATATGTGGGTCGGAGGTCGCCCTCTTCCCGCTGGCCCGATGTCGCGGAGAGTGATTGGTCGCCACAGTATCGAGTCCGGCCGGCAACGTCGTTCAGTAGGACGGCATTATCTGGACGTCCGTGCAAGTTCCCAGGTGCCACGTCCGTGGGTGCCGGCCTCGATCTGCCCGTTCGGTCCCACAGCCAGGTCCCAAACCGTGACCTTCGGCAGTCCCTTCCCCAGCCGTTGCCAGCGCGGACGGGCGGTCGCCGACGAGGTTGTCACAGCCGCCGCGAGCACGCTCGAGCGATGCCCGACGAAGACGCCGACCTCGGTGCCGACCACCAGGTCGCTACCGTGCAGGACCACCTTGTACACGGGAGCGTCCGGCAACTGACCGCTGATGTCGGTCCAAGAAGCTCCACCGTTGACGGACTCGAAGACGTGACCGACGCCGGCGTCCGGGATCCATCGTCGGCTGTACGACCCGACGCTGGCGTAGACATGGGCGGCGTTGGCCGGGTCGACGGCGATCGAGGTGATGTAGCGATTCGGCAGCTGGCTCAGCGACAGCTGGTGCCAGGTCCCGCCGTAGTTGGTCGCCATCCCGCGGACAAACGGATTCGCATCGCCGGGGTTGCACGGACCACACCAGGCCGCGTAGGTGACGTTGCCGTTGGCTGCGAGCCCGGTGATGGAGTGGCCCTGGCCGGTGTCGTAGGCCTGTTGCCAATCACAGTGGGACGGTCCACAGACGGTTGCCCAGGACTTGGTGTCGTCCCACACATACCGGCCGCCGGCCACCCAGTGGTTCGGGTTGATGACGTCTTGTTCGATCGGCGCGATGAACCGGGGACTCGGATCACAGTTGGCGATCGGTGTGCCCTGGCTGAAGCAGGAGGGCGAGATCTCCGTCAAGGTGTTCACGGCACCATCGGTGGTGAGGAACATGTCGAGGAACACGTATTCCTCGACCGCCTTGTTCCCGTCGTTGGGGTCCACGATGGTGTCGCCGCCGTCACCGGTGAAGGCTTGCTCGACCTGGGACATGTCCGTTCTGGTGTAGGGCTCCCCGCTGTCTTGAACGCCGGCCCAGTAGGCCAGGCCGCGGCCCACCTTGCCCACCGCCACCGAATAGTTCTGCAGCGTGTAGAGAGTCGCATTGAGGTCTGTCCACCGTCCCCGCTGGTGCCAGGACAGGGGCCGCCGCCAGACCCCGCCGTCGTTTCCGGTCCAGAACTGGCCGTGCCGAATCATCGCGGCATGCTGGTCGGAGTGCGTCGTGGGCGGGCAGGCATAGGGCCTGTCACCCGTCGGGTTGCAGCTGAGAATGGCCGTGTTCCAGTACGGCGCCACCGCGAGCCAGGTGGCGCCACCATCGGTCGACTCGAACACCTCCTCGAGCAGCAGGTAGACGTGCCGCCGGTTGCCCGGGTCGGCGAGGATGTACTGGTTGTAGTCGGCCTGCACGCCTGGGTAGTAGCTGCTGGTGGAGTCTCCGAGCGCAGATCCCGACGCCGCGAGCTTGTCGACGTCGGCGATCCGGACCCAGGGCCCTCCCGGCCTTCCGCTCCTGGACACGAAGGCACCCTCACCCCGGAGGTCGCCGGTCTCGGTGTCCGACACCACCGCGTACAGCCAGCCATGGGAGGACGAGAACGTGGTTCGGCCCTGCGCTGCGGAATCGAGATCGCCGCTCAGCACGATCTTGTTGAAGCTACCGCGGCCTCCGGTGCCGACGTAGAAGCCGTTGTACTGGGTCTGAGGTGGATCGGAGTACCCGGACCAGCCGACGACGGCGAGAACCTGCCGACCGCGACTTCCGGGGACGGCAATGATGTCAGTCACATCCGAGCTCGGCGGATAGAGCTGCGGTCCCGCCGGTTGCAGCACCGGCCGCCAGCCAGACGTCCGGGCAGAGGAGACCGATCGCCGGTACAGGCCATGACTGGTCGCCGCGTAGACGTAGCCGCGGATCCACGCGATTCGGTGCACGCCCGCCCCGTACAGTTCCGTACCACCGACGCGCGCCCAGTGGTCGGAGCCGCGGGCCAGCCGGTAGATGCCGGTGCCGTACTGATTCTCGCTGGCGTTGTTGGCCTCGCCGGTGCCGACCCAGACCGACCCGTCCCGCGAGTTTGTCGCCAGTGCTCCGACCGCCAGCCGCGGCAGCCCGCGGTTGACGGTCCGCCAGTGCGCCCCGTTGTCCGAACTGCGCCAGACGCCGCCGCTGGCTGAACCGGCGTACACATAACGGCCGGCGGAGGTGAACGACGTCATCCGCCCGGTGATGAGGCCGTAGCCCTCGCCGTAGTTCGCGCCGCGGGCGATCGGATCGTTGAGGAACGGCTTGTTGGTGACCGGACGCCAGGTTCCCCCGGAAACGGCGAGGCTATTCGCCGTCTGCGTGGCGGCCATCAGGCCGGCGGTCGGCGCGGTCTCCGCCGGAGCGGCGGCGATCGACTGCTCGAACTCGGCGCGCTGCTGGATGGACTCCGCTTCGTCGCTGTCCTGCTCCTGCGCCCGGATGGTGGCGTGCGTACCGGTTGTCAGGAGCGACAGTGGATGCAACTTCTTGCCGGGCCCGACTGCGCCGGCCGGACTGGTGAGCACCATCGCTGTGAGTCCGGCCGCGGCGAGAGCGAGGGTGCAACGGAAACCGCGCGAGAGGGCCACCAAGACCTCCACCAGGAGTGTGAGCCAAACAGATTGAGAACTAGCGAAAAGTACGCGAGCATCTCTCGGACTGAACCGAAGCCAAGACTCACCCCCGGCCGTTAGCTTGTCAAGACATCTAAGTGCGGGCGGCAGCGGGGTCATTTCCGCTTCCGCGTCTACTTTTCCGCGCGGATCGGGTGGGTTGTCGAATCCCTCGTGTTGTGGGGCGGCCCCGTTACCTTCCTGGTGGCTCTCCTGGCGGGGAGCTGCGGTCACTGGACCCGGTAGGTCGCCGCCGAATGGGCCGATCGGGTCCACGCCCGGATCCATGAATCGCTGGCTGCAACCCGACATCTGCTGCAACGACGTCGACATCGCCATCGGGGTCGGCACCAGCTGGCCACAAGCCGTCGGCTCAATCACCTGGCTACCGACCGACGTCCTCGCCATCGGTGTCAGCACCACCCTTGTCGGCATGGTCCTGCTCGGCTCGTACGCCTCGACCATCATCCGCAGCTCCCCGGTACCGGCACTCACCGTTCCACGCAGCATGGCCGAGGTGTAGCCACCTGTCATTGGCAGCAGGTCACGGACCGCGATGATCAGTGCGCACGTAGGATCTCGTCAGCCACTGCCAGATCGCCTTCACTGTCCCCGTATGCACCGCCACATCCGACGACAGCACGGGTGAGTGAATCCTTGCGGACACCAACCGGGTGCGGCGACGAGAGCACCACCGCCCCCCGTCAGAATTGCCGAGCGGCGTCGATCGGCCCGGGAGTAGCCCCCGGCAACCGCAGGCGCGCGCTGTAGGCATAGCACTTCTCAGGAAGCGGCCGGTGACCCTGGAACCGGCCAGCGCCGTGGCAGGAGCGCGGCCACCAAGACGCCCGGGCAACAACATTCAGTCGCGGTCAGCGGACTCGGCCGACGACGTACGCGAAACGCCGACGCGATCCGAGCGTCCCATAGCCCAGTGCGTGGTCGATGTGATCGAGGACGCGTGCTCCCCCCACGAGTGCGCACCTGGTTTCGGATCGGCGCGGATGCGTTGTCCTCGCATGCTGCCGTTCTTCGCAGTTCATGGTGCCCACGCGTGCGGGCCCGGCGTCATCACCGGCCGGCGCGATGGAGCCCGCCCGATGCCGGCAGAGGGGGCAAGCCGGCGCGTCCTGTCGGCGATCCTCCGTTGGCCGCACACGAGGCGACTGTGGAGCCGGCCCGGGTCGCGGGCGGCGCAGACGACAGGAGTCACGATCATGAGCACCAGCACCCCGATGATGCGGGCACTCGCCGCGTCGATCCGAGCCGGAGTTCCGGCACTGGTCTGGGGAAATCCGGGAATCGGCAAGACCAGCGTCGTCACCAGCCTGGCCTCGGCCTGGAACTGGCACGTCGAGACGGTGATCGGCTCGATCCGCGAAGCCACCGACTTCCTCGGCTTCGGCGTCGAGGTCGACGGCGGCGAGGGCCGGATCGGGCACGTCGCCTACGCCCCGCCCGGCTGGGCCCGCGCCGCCGCCCAGGCCGACCGGGCGCTGGTGTTCTTCGACGAGCTGACCACGGCCCCGCCGTCGGTTCGGAAGGCGATGCTGCGGGTCCTGCAGGAGCGCTACGCCGGCGACTTCGCGCTGCCCGACACGGTGGCGCTGGTCGCCGCGGCGAACCCGCCCGAGTCGGCCGTCGACGGCTACGACCTGGAGCCGCCGATGGCGAACCGGCTGATCCACCTCGACTTCGACTTCGCCCAGACGGCTTGGCTGGACGGGCTCACCGGCGGCTTCGACACCGTCGCCCAGCCCAGCATGAACGAGCTGATCGGGCCCGGCGACGACCAGCACCGCGCCCAGGTCCGCGGGGCCGTGACCGCGTTCCTGCGGACCCGACCCGACCTGATCGAACCGGGTGTGCCCTCAGACCCGGTGCAGGCCGGGCGCGCGTGGCCGTCGCGGCGGTCGTGGACGAACGCCATCGCCGCCGTCTCCGAGATCCGGCCCGACGACACCGACGCCGCCTGCCTGCTGCTCGCCGGGGCCGTCGGCGAGGGTCCCGCCCGGGAGTACCTCACGTTCCGCCGCGAGCTGGACCTGCCCACCCCGGAACAGGTCATCGCCGACGCCGACAAGATCAACTGGGCGGCGATGCGGCCCGACAGGGCGTTCGCCGTCGCCGGGGCACTGCGCGCCTACGCGCTCGGCAACCGGGCCGACAAGACGACCTGGCTCGGCGCGATCAACGCCCTGTCCGCCATGGCCGAGAACGGCCTCCCCGACATCGCCCAGGGCGCGGTCGCGGCGCTGCTGACCAACCATCCCGGCGACGTGCCGGTCCCCCGCCGGGTCGTCGACGCGTTCACCGACCTGTTCGTCGGGATGGGCCGCTGGGCCGCCTGAACGGCGGCGACCGGTCATGCGACAGCCGACGGCGACCTCGACCCTGGCCTCATGTACGGGGGTGACTGCGGGCGGCATCCGGAACCCAGGCAGGTCGAGCCACCGAGCGAGCCGTCAGGCGTCCACTGACGCGGCGGCCCGCCGATGAGGCCCAAGTCGGCGCCGTCGAGTTCGTCGGGCCACCCGGTGCTGACGGTCGACAGCAGCGGACGGCGCGAGTGGAAGCTGGACGGCGAGCTGCACCGCGACGACGGTCCCGCCGTCCGCCTGCCCGACGGCACCACCGAGTGGTGGCGGCACGGCCGCCCGCACCGGGTCGGAGCGCCAGCCGTCGAATCGCCCGACGGCACGCTCGAGTGGTGGGTGTCAGGTCGGCGGCACCGGGCGGACGGGCCGGCGGTCGTCTACCCCGACGGCTCAACCGAGTGGTGGCTCCGCGACCAGCGTCACCGAGCCGGCGGACCGGCTGTCGAGACTGTCGGCGGCGAGCGCGAATGGTGGCTGAACGGGAACCGGCACCGGCTCGGCGGCCCCGCGGTGGAACGCGCCGACGGCACCATCGAGTTCTGGCGCGACGGGACTCAGCTCACCGACCCCGGCCCGCTCATCCAGCTCGACGACGGCAGCTGGATGTACTGGGGTGTCGGTGCGGTCGTCGACGGACCACTTCGACCAGGCAGCATGGCCGACCGACCTTGAGACCGCCCTCGGGCCGCGTGGGAAGGCGCGTGGGAAACCGTTGGTGCGAAGTGGCTCATCACATTCCAGGGTGGAGTTGGCAAGTCATGCCGTTCCGAATCGTCAATGACCCGGTGCGTCGGGCTCGTCCATGGGTGCGTCGGACAGGAATCGGTCGCGCTCGGCTGGCGTTAGGCCACGCGAGACGCGCTCACGCAGTACATCGAGGAGCAGTGCCGCGTCGAGGGCGAGTATCTGCACGTCGTTGCCCGCCGCCAGTACAAGTCGGCGCGCGTCTGGGGTGAAGCAGATCGCCGTCACGATGTCGTCGAACTCAGTGCGCCGCAGTTCGACCCCGGTCTGAAGGTCGAGGACTCGCAGTGTGCCGTCATTGCTCCCGGTCGCGAGAAGTCGCGTGTCGTCGCTGAACGCCACCGCACGGACCGGACCGTCATGGTGTACTCGCGCGACCTCGGTGCCGGTGCCGAGGGCCAGCACACGCGCCGTTCCATCGGCGCCGGGCGCGGCGACAAGGCGGCCGTCTCGGCTGAACGCAATCCCCATAGCGGTGCGCAGATGGTCCACGGACAGCACCCGGTCTCCGCTCGCAAGCTCCCATACGCCCGCCCGCCCGTAGTCACTCGCCACGCCCAGCAACAATCCATCCGGACTGAACGCGAGGCTGGCGACCGGTCCGAGGTAGTCATCATTCTGGAAAACTTCGGCGTCGCGCCCGAGCGAACGCCTGCCCGCCCCGATGCCGCCGACACGGAAGACGCGAGCCGATCTGAAATCGTCTCTCGTGCCCACGGCAACCAGCGTCCCGTCGGGACTGAGCGCGATGGCACCGAGCGCCGCGTCGTGCTCGAATCGCCAGAGTTCCCGTCCGTCGGCGAGGTCGTGGACCATGGCGAGTCGACCGAAGGAAAGTGACGCCAAGCGTTGAGCATCCCGGCTCAACCGCACCGTTCTGAAAGCATCGCTATGTTCGATTCGCAGCCGCTCGGTGCCGGCATCGATTCCGTGGACGGTGGCGGTCCCGTCCCGGCCCGCTACCGCCATAAGCCGACCGTCCGAGCTCAGGTCAACGTCGTAGACCTCACGGGCCCGTTGCGTACGAAAGACCTCGACCCCATCTTCGACCAGTGAAACCCGCGCTGTGCCATCGTCGCTGCCGGTTGCGATCCGGGCCCCGTCAGCTGAGGATCTGAGCGCACGGACGTGGCCCGCGTGGCGGATTCGAGCGAGACTGGCGCTTTGATCGACTCCGCAGACACGGACCTCACCCTCCATATCACCGGTCGCGATGAGCGCGGAGACAGGGCTGAATGCCATCGCCCGGACCGGTGAGCTGTGTTCGACTCTCGTTCGCTCACGCCCGTCGCGTGCGACGGAGATGCGAGCAATCCCATCCTCGCTGCCAGTGGCGACAAGCCGACCGAGCGGGTCGAATGCAACGTCCCAGACCTCCTTCCCGTGACGAACCTGCATGACCTCCCGTCCACCGGGAAGTTCGGACACGCGAGCGGTGCCGTCGCTGCTCCCCGTGGCGATAAGCGAGCCGTCGGGGCTGAACGCGACGGCCCGGACCCACCCCTGGTGCTCGATGCGTGCGATCTCGACGCCTGCGGCGAGCTCATAGACGGACGCTGAGTCCCACTGGCCGGCGAGTGCGAGACGGTCGCCATTCGCGCTGAACTCGACCAACGTGAACCACTCGCCTCCCTGCCACCGCCGCACCTCGACGCCTGTCGCGGTCTCGTGCAGGCGGGCCGTTCCGTCACGCGAGGCCGTCGCGAAGAGCCTTGCGTCGGGAGAGAAGGTCACATCGTTCACCCCGCCGTCATGGTTGATCCGGAGCAGTTCAGCCCCCGAGTGCGTGTCCCACACACGCGCGGTGCGGTCGTCGCTCGCCGTGGCCAGCAGGCGACCGTCAGCACTGAATGTGACCCGCCAGGTTGAGCCGAAATGCTCGATGCGCATACGGACACTGGCATCGTCGAGTGAGTGGATGAGCACCCGTCCACTGACGCTTGCGCTCGCAAGGGTGCGGCCGTCTGGACTGAACACGACGCTGTTGACTCTGTCGTCGTGGGAAATCGCTAGAACCACGTGACCTCTCGCGACGGTGTGGACCGCTACCGCCCCATCCTGGCTCCCCGACGCGACCAGACGGCCGTCGCGACTGAACGCGAGGGCCGTCACGATCCCATGGTGCTTGATGCGCAGTCGGGGTAGCGGCAGCAAGCTCAACGCCCTGTCGAGCGCTCGGCGTCCCTCCGCCGTGTCGGCGGCGCCGAGCGATTCGAGCGTCAGAAGCGCAGCTCGTTCGAGCCCGTTCGGCCTGGCGGCTTCGACCTCCGCGTGTGCCGCGAGCTCTCGCGCGAATGCCAGTCGTCGCTGGCGGCGCGCCTGTTCCAGCGCGGCTATCAGTTCGTCGCGCTGACGCTCCAGGCGACGGCGCTCATCCTCCCGGGCCTCCACGCTGCGATTGATGTAGCGCGCCATCACACCGGTGAGCAGATCCCCGCGGTCACTCAGCCAACGCCGCGCTTCATGCACCAGCGAGCTCGGCAGAAGGAAGTCAGACGACTCGCCCGACTCCACCCACCGCCGAACGTACGGCGCCAGGTCGTGGTTGAACCAGCGGAGGTAGGCGTGCTCTTCGCGCACCCATGCTTGCAGTCGCGGCCATGCGCGCAACAGCGACTCGTGCGCAAGCTCGACCGTTCCGCGTCCACTGCCGGCGTCACGCCCGGCGGTCAGCAGGCGCGCATGAATGAGTTGCTCAAGCACAACTTCCGCGCCCTGCAACTCGACGTCAGGCCGGACGCGGCGACCAACGTAGAGGACCGGCGCGACGGCCGAACCGTCGTCCGGTTCGGTCGCGGCAAGCGCGAGGAACACTCGCCGGGCTGCGGCGCGTTCGGCGTCGGTAGCGAACTCGCGCCAGACACGCTCCGCGTGTCCGCCCAGCGCCCCGCGGAGCCCGCCGATCCGCTCGTACGACCGCAGGGTCAGCACCCGACCAGCGGAGTCATGCTCCCACAGCAGCGTGAGCGCAAACTCCAGTAAGGGCAGGTCGCCGGCCTGTCCGGTCAGGTCGGCCGTGATCGTCTCGGCCAACCCAGGCTCCAGCGCCAGGTTTGCACGTCGCGCCGGAAGGCGGATCGTCTCCGTCAGCTCGGCCCGTGTCATCGCCAGCAGGATGAGCTGCGCCTCCTGGACGGCACGAGCAAGACCCGCGTGCTGCAGCGCGTGGCCGTAGAAGTCGGCTCGCAGCGCGATGACGACCTTGACCCCGTGCGCGGCCAAGGCGAGCAGAACCTCAACGAGCTCGCGCTGGCGCTCCTCATCGACCCCCGCAGCGAAGAGCTGTTCGAACTGGTCGGCGATCAGGATCAGGCCCGTTGCGCGAAACGACTCAGCGAGTCGACGGGCCAGCGCTGCTGCCGAAAAAGGCTCGGTCCTCGGGGCGAAACTCGAAGCGCCCGCGACGCTCTCCGAGGACGCGGCCGAGCCGTCGACGGCATCGAGCTGACCGAGAGCGAGCGCAAGTTCGTGCAGAGGCGCACTCCGCGGTTGGAAGATCCGTCGCGGAACGGATGCCAACCAACTTCCGGGCGATGCTTCCAGCGCACGTGCGAGACCAGCGCGAACCAGCGAAGACTTCCCCGCGCCGGAGACGCCGACGACCGTCACGACGTCATGCGCTTCCAGCCGTTCGAGGAGTCGTCCGCTGGCGGTTTCTCGGCCGAAGTAGTACGCGGCGTGACGCTCCTCGAAGGCGGCCAGCCCACGGTACGGGGAAGTCGTGGCGAGGCCAAGTGCCGGGCAGACCGCGATGAGGGTTTCGGCCGGGATCACGAAGGCCACTTCGCTCTGCTTGCCGGCCGGGTCCGCACCCGCTGGGATCGTGCTGATGATCATCCCCACCACGACGCCGAGTTCAGGATCCCAGACCGGCGCGCCGCTGAATCCGCGCGAGACCTCGTTCGAGCGAACCGCCAGGACCGGTGCGCCTCCTTCGGTGGTCCGACCCGTCACCTTGACGCGTCCCGGCAGTCCTTCGACAGACTTGACGAGTGGGAAGCCGAACGTCTCGTACACCTGCCCAGGGGCGGCAGTCGACGTGCCGCCGATCGTGAGCGGCTGAGCCTGCGATAGCGAACTGCGAGGAAGCCGCAGAAACGCGACATCCTCGCGGCTCGGCTCTCGCCACCAATCCCCGTAGACGAGTGCCTCCTGGGCCGTACCGTCCCAGCCGCCGTCGCCCCGCGAAGCCAGCCAGATGGTCCCGCCTGGACCCGAACCCGCGGCCGCTACGACGTGCGCACACGTGACGACCAGTCGATCCCCGTCCGGTTCGACCGGGGTGACGACAAAGCCCGTGCCGGCGGTGCCGCCGTCGGCCGCCAGCACGCGAACGATGCTCAACCCGAATTGGATGATTGCTCCGAGTCCCCACTACCCTTCCAGGTCATTCGCACCTGAAAGGTTGCCTCGGCCCCCGCCTTGCCGATAGCAATGTTTCCGGCTTCGCCAGTGACCTTGAGCCCGAACGTGACTTCCACTTCGCTCGGCCGAGCGCTGAGGCGAGAGACGGCCGTTTGGAACGTTGTGGCGACCCGCTCGACGCCGGCCGCCACAGCGTCCTCCAGCGAACTCTCAGCGGCTGCGACTGCTCCGGCGGCACCGCGCACGACATTCTGAAGCCCTGCCTTCTCGACGCCCGACGAGACGATCTCGTTAGCGTCCACCTCGACCAGGATCGTATGGTCGGCGCCTACATCAAATCGCAAGTAGCTCACGCCTCGACCCTCTGCGATTGGAGCACAGCCGCAATCGTAAACCGGCTTGGCTTGCCGTCGACGAGATGCCCTATTGGCTGGTGTGAGTGACGCCCGGCTCACGACCAGATCGCGCAAGACACCGTTCCGCCGCTGCACATCCCGAACCGTCTTGTCTCGGCCGCGTGAGATCGGCGCTGTCCAGCCTCGGTGGATGCGGATGCGCCGAAGGCCCCGATCCGCCTGATCTCGGACGCGCGGCCGGCGCGCGGGATCCGTGGCGCGAACGCACGTGACGCATGAACAGCGCGTCACGATGTCCGCCGACATGAGCCGTCCACGATCATCCCGACCTCGATTCAGTCGAGGCGACCGATGCAGGAGATGCGGTCGAGACGGTCGAGCGCGGAGTCCTGCAGCTCGACCATCAGGTCCAGCAGTCCGGCGGTCCCGAGACGGCCGGCGCCCAGCAACAGCGAGTCGAGCCCGACGCTCAGCGCGGCCTGCCAGTTGGCGAGTTCCGGCAGCGACATGCTGAGTCTCGGACCGTTGCGGAACAGCACGTGGCTCAACAGTTCACAGCTGGTCCAGGCGCCGCAGCCGCGGGCGACCCCGATCGCGCTCAGCGCGGCCGGCTGCGGCTCGGGAAGACCGTCGGCCCCGCGGGCGCCGACCAGCCCGCTCGGGTGGTTGTGATCGGCGACCGGCCGCGCCTGATGGACTCGGTGCTCGGCGCTGGAGCGCATCCGGTTCGTGGCTCGGTAGACGTCGTCCGTGACCGGGGCGGTCCGCCCGGCGCTCTCGGCACCCAGGATCGGGTCCAGCCCGCGAAGACGAGCGGCCAACATGTCGGCTTCGGCGGCGCCGACCGCGTCCAGGCAGCGCGGCGCGAAGACGCGGACCTGCCAGTCGATCATCAGATAGCAGCGGTCGTCCTCGAACACGTCGCGGCCGGAGGCGGCGACCGCGATCAGGTGCGGCTTGAGAGCCTGGCGCCGGACGTCGTCGAAGGCGGACCCGAGGCAGATCGCCCACACGGCCGCCGCGCGCGACACCGTCTCCGGCGTGCCGATGTGATCCTCCCCGGACAGGAATGCGATGGACTCGCCGGCGGACATCCGCGGGCCGGGCCGGTCGTGGGTCTCGCGGGTCAGCGTGACGTGCTCGAAGAATGCCAGGCGGTCGGCGGGAACGGGCATCAGCTGCTCCTCCGGTTCGGTGCGGCTCGACAGCCGGAATGCCGTCGATGAGGACCCGTGTGCGTAACCGCCGGGTTCGCCGACACCGGCTGGCCTCAGAGCTCCGCGCAGGTCGGCTCGACCGTGTCCGCTCCGTGCTGCGCCGAGGGCAGCCGGGTTGGATGCCGACGCCTGGCCACGCCGGCACTGAGCAGCGGAAGGCGGCCCGAGGCGCCTGCACCCGTGCTACGTTCGGCGCGCTGCAGCCATGGCGGCGTTCACAGTTGCAGGTGCAGGCGCAGCGCGTCGTCGACCTTCGTCATCAGGTCGGCCGGGATCCGGCCGAGTACCCCGCCGAGACGTTCGACCGCGATCGAGCGGACCTGCTCGGCCTGCGCCTTCGAGTCCAGGCGCAGGCCCGTGGACTCGGCCGGCAGCAGCGCCTGGAACGGGAACACGCGGTCGGTGTTGCTGGTGATCGGCACCACGGTCACCACACCTCGGCCCAGGCGCGCGGCGACCGCGTTCGCCCGGTCGTTGCTCACCACCACGGCCGGTCGACGCTTGTTCGCCTCACTCCCGCGGACCGGGTCCAGGTCGACCAGCCGGATCTCACCGCGCAGCATCGGCCAACCCGTCGCCCGAGGTCGCCTCCCACGCCTCGTGATCGGGCGAACCGGCCCACTCCGACCAGGCAGCCTCGTAGTCCTGCTCCAGCTCCGGCAGCCGCAGCAATCGAACCGCGTACTGCACCGCCGCCGAACGGGACGCGAGCCCGGCGGCACGGGCAAACTCGTCCAGCGTCGCCACATCCTCATCCGGCAGACTCACACTCAGCTTCATACCCGGATACTACTCCGATACTACTGCCCCGAGTCCATCAAATCTGCGATGCCGCACACCGGTGGCACATGGTGGCAGATGAGAGGAACACGCGGCGCCGCGATGACCCGGAACGGGAGCCGGGCGGCGTCACGCCGAATTCTGTTCGACCTGGTGCGCAGAGCTTCGCCGTGAACCCGCCGCCCGCCACTTCCCGGCCTTCGTTGTCTGCGGCGGCCCTGCGAGGTTCAGCGCCGGCTCGCCCGCCGTCGATCAGCTGGTCGGCGTACGCGGGCCGCGGTTCGCGGTTCGCGCGGAGACCACTCCGCGCAGAGCCCGCAGCAGGCGGCTCCGAGCTGGCAACCTCAGCCGCGTCCCCGGTCGTGGCAACGATCGTGCCGCGCCGGCCCACCGCGCTGCGCCGTCCTGTCCGGGTCGGCATCGACGCCGTTGCCGACAAGCAGCAGGGTGTGGTGGCCTGGGCGTGGGCCGCGGATCCGGGTGACGGCCTCCCCGGCTGGGCGGGGCCGCTGACGGGCAGCGGCACCGTCGATGGACGGGACATGGCGGCCGGCCATCTGGCGGCGGTCGACGACGTCGCGGACCTGGTCAGGGCGTGCCGTGGGCCGGTCGAGCTGCAGGTCGACGATCCGCAGGTGCGCGCCGCACTGGAGGCGCTCGCGCTACCCGCGGCCAAGGTCGTCTGCGGACTGTCGAAGGCCGCCGATGCCCGCGACGCCTGTCTGCGGGTTCTGGGACTCGCAGCGGACACGCGCACGCGGGACGAGATCCAGGCCGCGCTGCCGCGGCTGCTGGTCGGGACCGACGGGTCGTGCGACATGCGGGCTCATTGGCCGATCGGCGGCTGGGGCTGGGTCGACGGCGAGGGCCGGTTCGGTGCCGGCACCGGCCGGGTGAAAGGCGGCGGGGCCGGCGCCAATGTCGCCGAGGTCCGGGCGCTCCTGTCCGCGATCAAGAGCCACCACTGCTCCCGCCGGCTGCTGGTCAGGTCCGACTCGGTCGTCGCCGTCCGGCTGGCGCAGGCGATCCGGTCGGGCCGCGGCGACACGTTCGGCGTCCCGCTCGACGTGGTGGCCAGGCTCCGTCAGGCCGTCTTCGGCCGCGACGTCGACTTCGAATGGGTGCCGGGGCACTCGGGGGAGCCGATGAACGAGTGCGCGGACCGGCTCGCGGTCGCGGCGCGCCGCGGTGCGCAGCTCGGCGTCGACCCGGCGGTCCGGGACCGGGTGCTCGCCCGGATCGTCGACGAGTACCGCGACAGGATCCGCTCGGCGCAGGCGGCCGCCACGATCCCCGCGGCCGAATCCAGTGGACTGTCCGCGGGGACCGGCTGATCCGCGTCAGGCTGACGAACCCAGGAATCACCGTGCCACCCACCGGATGGTCGGGTGGACCGCACCCGGTCCGGAAGCAGGCTGCGCCGCACACCGGTGGTGCATGAGCTTCTCGACGCCGGTCGCGCCGGTCTTTGACGACAGCCAAGGCACGTTGTTCGATGTCCCGGTCCACGCCGAGCCCGACGCGATCGAGGCGCGCACAGCCATAGTCGGCGGCTTCGTGGACACCGACGAACGGCGAGTAGCTCCACCGCGGGTGCCGGGCGTCGTCCGGATCTGCGAGCTGTGCGGCGAACCCGAAGGCAGCATCTACAGCCATCCATGGTGCGTCTACCCAGCCTGAATGGGAACGGCTGGGCCGCTACCGGAGGTTCAGCACGTCGTTCTGCACCTCGCTGATCCGGTAGCCCTGGCGATCCACGTCTTTCGCGATCTTCTCCAGCAGTTCGATCATCTGTCGCTGATCGAACTCGGGATCCAGAATCTCGTCGGCGAAGCGGTCAAGATGCCAGGTTCGCATGAGCTCGTCGGCTGAGGCATGCTTGCCGGGGACTTCGACGCTACGAGTCTGGGTTATCCATTGCGAAAGCCTGTCCTGCTCATCTCTCGAAAGTCGGCTCCCGGCACGCAAGCGGGCGATTACCTTGCACGCAACCCTCGCAGAGTACGGCGTCATTTTGTAGCTCTGATACCGAGGATCCGCGCGCATTTCCTCGACGACCGACCGCTCAGCGGCATCGCGTTGCAACTTATGCTCGTTCTGCTCTCGCTCGCGGTTTCGCCCGCGTTCTGATGGCGCCGGGTTCTGTTGGTCCCATGTGTCAAGTGCCGTGCTCAAGTCCGCGTTCCACCGATGATCCGCGAGTTCGACTTGGTACTCGTTGACTAACCGTCGCAGCTTGAACACTGTGGTGTCCGGAGGTGGATGCTCCTCGAAGTAGTTGTAGACCTCGAGAGCGCTATCCATTGGCGGGGCTGCGAAAAAGGATCCGTCGTAGCCCTTACCGGTATCCAGATCTAAGTGCGACTCGGACATGGACTGGGATGCAAACTGACCTCCGGCGGGAGACCCGGCAGGCTCGCGCTGCTGCTCGCTCATCGTGCCACCTCTCGGATTTCTGAGCAGCAGCATCATCCCCCTTGCTTCTGATCCTCCGCCAACGCGCCTTGGTGTGGACCCAAATCACTGGCCTTGCCGAGAACCGGCGCGTCGATTGACTGAGCCGCCTGCCGGGAAGTGTTGGACCTCCTACTCGGAGGGTCCGGTGGCTTGCGCAGATCCGTCTGGTCTTCCGGTAGACCCTCGGCCTCGGGTCGTCCATGGTCACTGTCGACACTCTTTGATGCGGGCCGCTCATTCTGGCCTTGGGCGAGGACCGACTCTGAGAGGGGAGTCTTGGTGGCGCCGCCGCCAGACTGTTTCACGCCCCTTCTCAGCGCCTGCCGGCTGATCAGGTGTTGGCGGAGCGCGTCCATCTGGGCGGACTGGACCGCGGTGGTCCGGCGCAGGGTGCGGGCGCGTCGGAGCTTGTTGACCCCGTAGACGGCGCCGGCGCCGGCCGCCCCGGCGGCGACCGCGGCACCGCCGGCGAGGGCGGCGACGCCCCCGGCCGAGACGACCAGCGGCGCGGCGAGGGCTCCCATGCCGACGAGCAGGACCCGGCGGCGGTGGGCGATGGCGGAGGCGGCGAGCCGGCGGGCCCCGGCCGCGGTCGCGCCGACGGTCTGCCAGCGGGCCGCGGCCTTCGCGGCGTGCCGGCGCTCTTCGCGGGTGTCGTCGTCGAGCTCGTCGTTCCAGAATTGCTCGACGTCGGCGGCTGTCAGCTTGCCCTTCTTGGCGGTGAACTTGTCCTCCACGGTCCCGGTGAGGTCGCCGTCGGGGTCGATGCCGTGTTCGACGACCTGCTGCGGGTCGGTGTTGAGGGCGGCCGGGGTGGTGGCGGCGCCGTGCTGGACGGCCTGCCAGCGGGACACGAGCCCTGCCCGGGTGCCGGCGCTGGAGGCGACCCGCTGCGGGTTGGTCAGCGCCTCCCCCGTCACGGTCGCGGCCGCTGTCGCGGCGCCGCCGTCGGGCACGATCCTGGAGGTGCGGCCGCCGCGGGCACCGGTGCCGGACCTGCGGTAGCCGCCGCCGCGGACGGTGCGTGCCGACGGGCCGGCGATGGTGCGGCTGAGCCGGCCGAAGCCCTGTCTCGCGGTCTCCCGCATCCGGCCCATGCTCATCGCGGCCGCCGCCCCGGCACCGCCGGCCGCAGCACCCCAGGCGAGGCCTCCCTTGAGTGAGAACGGTGAGGGGATGCGGGCCTTCTTGAACAGGGCAACCAGCACGACAGGGCCAGCAGGGGCGACAAGCCGGCCCACATGGTGGCCATCAGGCCGCCCTCGGCGAGCAACGAGCCTCCGATCGACATGCACACCTTGGTGATCAGGGCGAGGACGGCCATCACCAGCGAGGAGGCGAACACGTAGAACGACAGGCCGATGTACTGCTTGGCGAACCGGAACACCCGGTCCAGCCCGTCCCGGGTGAACAGAGCGACGGTCATTGCCGCGAACAAGGTCAGCATCAGCGCGAGCGCGGCCAGCTTCGCCACGATCACGGCCAGCGAGACGAGCCCGAAAACGGCGAACACGGACACCCCGGACAGAGCGTAGGCGAACGCGGCCACCGGGCCGCCGGCGGAGTCCTTGCCGTGCAGCACGTTGATGAACTGGACGACGGCCGGGTCCTTGCCGGCCTGCCGGATCACGTCGGCGGTGTCGACGGGCGCGTCGAACTCGTCGCCGTCCCAGTCGGGGTCGGTGAAGAACCTCCCGCACAGGGCGTCTGCGTCGTCGCGGTGGGAGTCGTCGACGAAGTAGGGGCTGGAGAACGCGAACCCGGAGTTCAGGTCGCCGTCCTTGGCCCGGCACGCCGCCCAGCCGATCATCTGCCGGTCCCGTTCCACCGGGTCGTTCGCGGGCCGCCAGGCGAGGGCGCCGGCGTGCAGCTGGGCGGCGGGGATGCCGGCCCGGATCATGTAGGCGCGGATCGAGGACTCCGACGGGCCGGGGACCGCCGCCGGGGACGCGGCGAACGGGGTGCCGGCGAACGACTCCAGCAGCCGGCACGACATGTAGTCGCCGTAGCTGTTGCCGCCGAACTGGGCCTTGCGCCAGGCCACCATGCCGCTCTGTTCCCACATGCCGCTGATCACGAGCGGCACCGACGACGCGGCCTTCGTGCCGGCCGGGCCGCCGCTGCCCCACAGCTGCTTGTACTGGTCCTTCATCGCCGTGGTGTAGGCGTAGCAGGACAGCCTGTCCCGGGCCCCGCCGGCCGGGTCGTCCAGTTCGACCGCGCCCAGCACCTGGGCCGGCTTGGCGGCCAGCGCGGAGGTGATCATGTCGGTCCGGGTGACGAACCAGCCCGGCGACAGGGTGCCGGGGGTGAAGTCGCCCCCGTCGAGACCGCCGCCGGTGGACCGGGTCGCGCCGCCGACCATCATCCCCATTAGGGCGACGATGACGACGGTGCCGAACAGCTGGCGGGGCGACCCGCCGTTGCGCCGTTTCCGCCACAGGAACCCGACGACGGCGAGCAGGATGGCCAGCGGCGGCACGGAGGACTCCATGATCGCGGTGCCGACCCGGCCGGCGGCCCGGTCGATCACCCCGCCGGCCGTGTCGAGCGGGCAGAACCGGGACGCCTTCTCGGTGAACCCGGCCGCGGAGGACCAGAAGAAGTTGCCGATCGCCAGCAGCTGCTCCGTGTAGCCGTTGCGCTGCAGCTTCTGCGGCACGTCGTCCCACACCGCACCGCCGAGCCGGGAGTGTAAGTGGGTGGAGGCGTCGTCCCAGCGCATCGCCGGCAGCGACGACGTGTTGCCGTTGAACGACAGCTGCTCGCACACCGACAGGGTGTCCGCGCCGGCGTCGGCCGGCCGGGCCTCAGCCGCGGCGGGGAAGGCGAGCAGCAGACCGACGGCAAGCGCCACCGACGCGGCCAGCAGGGCCGCGATCCGCGCCACCCGCCGGCGCCGCGGCGTCCTGGCCGACAACCCGGTGCGGGCGGTTGCCGGGCGGGGTCGTGGCCCGGTGGTCACGTCGCCCCGGCGTACCAGTCGTGGTCGACCTGGCCGACCCGCCGCGGTGGAGCCGGCCGCAGGGCCACCGGCTCCGGATCCGGGGCGGCCGGGGTCGGCCCGAACACCTCCCCGTCGGTGATGTCGGGGATGTGCGGGTTCGGGACGGATGCCTGGGTGAGCATCACGATCGCCGGCGCGCCGGTTCCGACCGGCACGTTGCGCAGGTAGACCCGGCCCAGGTTGGCGCGGCTCTTGTTCCACAGCCGCCGCCAGACCCGCAGCTGGAGGCCGGTCGAGGACCGTGCGTAGAAGACCACCGTGAACAGCGCCTCGGTGGCGAGCACCACGAAGACCGCGTAGGAGTGCAGCAGCGGGTAGGCGATCGCGCCGAGCAGCACCGCCGGCAGCAGCGACAGCAGCAGCACCCGGGCCAGCAGGTAGTTCACGTCCCAGGTCATGATCACCACGGTCCGGTCGGCGCTCGCCTTCCGGCCGGTCAGCGGCGTCAGGTCGTACAGCACCATCCGCTCGTCGATCACAGGCCTTGTTCACCTCCTCCGATGGATGCCTCCCGCCGCGATCCCCCGAGTGCCCCGTGGTTGCGCGGCAGCCGGGGTCCGGCTAGTTGACGACGTTCCCGGCGAGCCTGATGGCGAAGTTGGCGACGCCGTCGATGATCGTCAGCAGGATCGGCAACACGATGTCGGGCGCGGCGAACAGGGCTCCGACCGCGAGCGCCCCAAGCAGGATCTGGTTGTCGCCGGCGCGGATGTTGCGCCGCTTGCCCCAGACCCACATGACGATCGCGCAGACCACCATGATCAGCGCGAGCATCCCGAGGACGGTCGGCAGGGACGGCACGGCCTGTTTCAGGGTGGACCAGAACGTGTTCCACTGCCCGCTCAGGTTCACCTCGAGGGGTGTCGGCATGTCGGTCTCCAGGGTCGTCGGCAGTTCCGACCTGATCCATGCGGCGAACCCGAACGCGGCGGCAATGGTCCATGCGACGAAGCCCGCCGCGGACGGCACGGGCCGGGTCGACGGCACCGTCCCGCCCGCGGCGGTCGCTCGTCACATCCGGCCGGGTTCAGGCCGCCCGGCCCGGCCCGGCGGCCTGGGCGACGATGCGCCGGACGGTGACGGCGTTGTGCTCGTCGGCCACCCACGCCGCCGAGAACCACAGGGTGCGGGGCTCGCCGAGCTCCAGCAGGTCGCACACGTCGTCGCGCTGGCCCTCGTCCAGGTTCGGCCCGAACGGGGCGAACAGGGCCTCGGTACCGGCGTCGTCCTCACCGGAGCGCCAGGTCGCGATCGCGCCCGGCACGCCGCCCGGGTAGAGGCGCAGCTTCGTGCTGGCCTTCGACGCGGCGGCGTGGCTGAGGCAGCCGACCTGCGGCATCGGCGCCTTCCGCGCCTCGGCGAGCGCGGCGCACGAGATCCGCCGGGCCGCGACCCGCCGCGGCCTGCTCACCCCGATCGAGCCCTCGGTCAAGGCGATCGCGGCCGTGGTCCACGTGCCCGGCTCCAGCGGCTGCGGATCCCGGTCCTCGTCCGCGTCGAAGCGGTCACCGGTGCGCATCACCTGGCCGATCGAGGAGTTGTCGCCCCGCACCGCCAGTTGGGCGAGCAGGTCCACGCCCCGGTCGTCGGCCCGGCCGGGGTAGGACACCTCCTGCCCGGACAGGGTCCGGGTGTGGAACCCGGCGGTGGGCAGGTGCCGGCGGTCCGGCCAGTGTTCGAGGATCGACGCCGCCTGGGCGTCCCGTTCCCGGCGCGTCGGCGACCGGAACCAGGTCTGTTCGAACCGGATCTCCCACGCGGCGAGCTGCCGGTTGGCGCGGCGGTCCTCGGCGCGCATCCTGTCGCCCAGCTTCGTCGCCTGGAAGTGCGCGACGGTGCGGGCATAGCCGGCGTCGGTGGCGATCGCGTGGCCGCGCTGCCGGTCCCGCCACCACTGCTCCAGGGCGTCCTGGCGCAGATCCTCCGCGTCCCGGTCGGCCAGCCGGCGGGAGGTGCCGACCCGGTTGTCGGCGTAGCGGGCGGCGTCGTCGGTCGCGTCGAACACGGCGCGGTAGTGGTCCTCGACGGCGAGCGTGCCGCCCAGGTCGAGGTGGGACTCGCTCTGGGTCGGGGCGGCGTACTGGCCGCCGGTGGAGTGAGGGGAGCCGGCAGGGCGGCGGTTGGGGGTAACCATGCCGAGCCGGTGTGCGGCGACTCAGCAGTTACGGGCCGCCTGTTACCGCACGCCGTCACTGCGGCCGGTGGTCGACGCCTCAGGGGGGCTGACAGGCCCTTGATCGCGTCATGGGTGCGGCAGATCGCTCGCCTGGGCTTCGAGTCAGGCGAACGCGACCAGAAGGCCAACAAAATGCGGGATCGCCCCGTCGGCGGCGAGGAGACGGAGTCCGAGCGACGTGCCGCGGTCGGAACAACCGGCGCAACGACCGCGCAGGGGCCGCCCGCGGGACGGGTCAGCTCAGTTCAGGGCTCTGGCCGCCGTCGCGAGCTGGGTGTTGTCCGACTACAGGGGCGCCATCATCCGATCGTTCACTCCGGCCCCGACCCTCGACCGATCAAGGTCGTGCGCGAGGCCGGCGGCGGCACATTGCCAGCGACGATCCGACCGATCTGCAGACTTGCAGCGGCCCAGCGATTCCGGTGAGAAGACGTCAGTGCGAGCTGTCGACGGCCGTGCTCGGTCCCGGGCTGGCGGACGAGATCGCGTTGGCGATCTTGGTGACCGAGGTCGACACGGACCGACCGGTTTTCGCGCTGCGCTCGACGAGCGCCTTCGCGGCCTGCTTCTGCGCGGGCGTGACGCGCACCGTCCTATGCGTGGCCATCGTGCTCCTCCCCGCCGTCGCCGCCTTCCGGAGTTCAACGGTAGATCCACGTCGGCGGTCTCGCGATGGGCAGATCCGCGATCTCCAGCCCACGGCCGCGATCTCGTCGGATTCTTCGTTCGGTTCCCGGATCAGGGCGGCCAGCGCGTCGCCGAACCCTCGATCCACGGATCCGTCCGGCCTCGTCGCCGGCACCGACGCCAACGGAATGTCTGAGATTCCGCCGGCGGCGCAGGCCGCCCTCAGCGTCGCTCGCCAGTGCGGGGCCGTCGATGCCTACGGTCTGCTGCACGACATGCCGCAGTGGTCCTACGGCCGCCCGGAGTTCCACGTCACCTTCCGCTCACTGACCGTGGGGCTGGACAGCCTGGTCGCCGCCTTCGGCGCCGTCGGCGGACAGGGAATGCTCGACTTCCTCGACCGCATGCATGCCTCCGCGGTCGAGCTGCTTGACCGGACGACCGGTCTCGGCCGGCTCACCTAAGGCGGAGAGCCAGTAGCGCCCGCGCCGCGACGCCGGGGTCGGAACTCATCCCGCTCAGGTTCTACGCCAGAGTGTCGTCAGTCTGGCCTGTGGCCGGCTCGAGCGGCTATTAGCTCATCTGTGTTCAGTTGCGCGTTCGGTGACCGCGGCCGCGATTTCAGTCCGTCGGCTCTTGCCAAGTTTCTGCAGGATATGGGCCACGTGACTCTGCACTGTTCGCGGGGACACGACGAGTCTTTGCGCTATCTCTGGATTGGTCATGCCGGTCGCCACAAGCTCGGCCACGGTCAGTTCGGTTTCAGTAAGGCTTGGCCAGCCATGGACGGGGCGCCGCCGACGAGTACGCGTGTTTCGAGGACTCGTCGCCTCGTCGAGCAGATCTCGTATCGCGCTGAGTTTGGCGGCCTGATGATTGACCCAGTACATGTGGTCGTGACCGTCTATCTCGGCGATCCTGGCCCCGGGGATCTGTTCCGCGAGATAACGTCCGGCTTCGACGGGAATGACCATGTCCCTGGTCTCGTGGATGACAAGCGTCGGAACCGTCACCTCTGGGAGTAGATCGCGGACGTCGACGTCAAGCTGCATCCGCAACGACGCCGCGACGGCTCCCGGAGTTGCGGCGAGGCGCTGATAGGTAGCCCACCACTTCCGGGTGGCCGGACTGTCGGCGAGCGTGGGCGCGTAGAGCTCAAGAGCGACTCCGGACCCCCAGAGCTGCTGCAAGGTCGCGATGAACTCCGTCACGACGAACGGGGGTAGTCCATGCGCGTAGTCGACCGCGCTGGCGAACCGGGCGGCAGTTCCGATCAAGATCAGCCCGCTGACCCTTTCGGGTGCCATGGTCGCGACCCGGATGGCGGTGGGGCCACCTTCGGACCAGGCGAGAAGGCATGCCTTGTCGGACGCGGCCGCGTCCAACACCGCGAGGACGTCGTTGCACCGTTGCTGCATGGTCGGCGCCAGGTCGTGGGGATCACGATCCGACTGCCCCATCCCGCGTTTGTCGAACGCGATCAGCCGCCCAAAGTCAGACAGCGATCGGAGGAATCGCGCGCAGAGAGGTTCGTGCCAGGCGAACTCGATATGCGAGATGAATCCAGGCACCATTGCGATGTCCCCAGGCCCCTCTCCGAGCACCTGGTAAGCGAGGTTGAGACCTTCGCTGGTTGCATACCGCGTCGACGGGCCTGCCTCTTGCCTGGGCTGCATCAGGGTCGGGGCTGCCGGTCGAAATCGGTGTCGACGAGCCCGGCGAGCCGGGCCATCTCTACCAGGGCCTGGGCCCATCGCAGCACGGAGGACAGTTGGCCCGATATCCGCACATGTCCGGCGGCGATGGCTGCGAAAGGACCGATCTCCTGCCGAAGAATCTTGCACCATTCGGCGCGTGGCGCGGTGAGGACGAATCGAGCAGGATCTGTGATTTGAGCCTCAAAACTGCTCCGGTAGTCCGTCCATTGTCCGTCGTTGCCGGTCAGCAGCCAATGGACGGTGCGACGCGGGCCGTCTTCGCGTTGCTTGACAACGCATCCAACCGAACCAGACCAGCCCATGCCGGCCCGTCTGAATTCCGGGTCGTCGTTCGCCAACTCGACCCATCTCGCCAGCCACTCGTCGCTGGGAAAGGTCAACAACACCGCTGCTCCGGTTATGTCCCGAGCCGACCGCACGCGGCTCCCGAATGCGGGCGGGCTGAAGATCCGCCGAATGGCGGATGGTGAAGGTCGGCCGACTTGGGATTCTCGATGAAGGGTCCCAAGCATTCGGTCCGGTTCACGGCCTCACAATCCGGGGGAAGTTCAGTCATGTCAGAACAGCATGTCAGCGAATGGATCAAGGGTCCAACAGCGACCGGTCGCTTGAGGGCACCGGTAGCAGCGATCATCGTGTCTGCGGCCGCGGGCATCGGCACCGCCACAGACTTCGCGCAACACGGTGTCGGATGCCGCGCAAGGCACAGTAGCGCCTATCACGTCATCGGAGCGGGGTTCGGAGTGCGATGCAGATCGCACGGGGTGCGTGGCAAAGGCCGCGTTTGCTGGTGGTCGGCAGCACCGGACAGATCTCGCGGACGAGGAGAGGGTGCTTATGACTACCAGTGAGCGACCTGTCGTCCGCGGCCTCGTCGATCTCGCGACAGATTCTCAAGCCACGGGCGCTTCGACTGCAGAATTCACCCGCCGCCACCAGCCGATTCGACCGTCGGCAACAACTCAGCCCTGGTAGGCCGTTTGCCGTAGCCGAAGTGCTGGTCGTCGGCGCTGGGTTCCAGGGTGGCGGTGAAGGTGACGCGGCGGCCTTTCAGGCCGCCGTCGTGGCCGAGCAGGGCAGCGGGTGCTGTCATCCAGAGCTTGAAGCCGCGGTCGTCGCGGACCAGCATCTTGACCACGTCGCCGCTGTACGCGAACCGGTTCGGTTCGATCCGGGTCGCGAGCACCTCGCCGGTGACGGCCTGGCGGCCTTCCGGAACGGCGATCTTGGGCAGTTCGGCCTCCGCCGCGAGCCGGGCGCGTCGTTCGCGGCCGCGGGCGGCCGCCTTCACGACCGCGTCGCGCTGGGCGGGAGTCGGGGTGCCGCGGCGACGGACCGAGTCGACGATGTCGGCGATCAGCGGGTCGAACGTCTCGTCGTCGGGGTCGGCGCCCGTCGCTGCCTCGGCGAACTCGGTGTCGTCGGCGCAGAACCGTTCCAACTGGGTGGCCCGTTTCAGGTTCTCGGCGCGCGCCTTCCGGTCCGCGCGGAGCCGGGACACCTTGGTGCCGAGGTCGGCGGCGATGCCGATCGACTCGGCGCAGTCGGTGCCGACGGTGAAGGTGCCGAAATCCTCGTGGTGCATCACGTGCACGAAGGTGAGGTGCTGCCCGCACATGGTGCACCGGCCGCGGCCGCGCTCGACGGCCTCCTCGGCCCAGTCGTCCCACAGGTCCCAGTTGGCGGCCAAGGCCCGCGTGCCGCCGCCGAAGTCGTCGACCGGGGTGAGGTCGATGGTCTCCTGGTGGACGACCTTCGACGGGTCGAGGACGGAGGGCGCGAACCGGCCCGCCGTGGCGTCCCGCCTGCCGCCGGGTGCTGCCGGAGCGAGCTCGGGGCGGGACTCGGCGTGGTGGGTCGGGGCGAACCGGCCACCGACCGGTGACCCGGCGGGGTGCCGGTCGGTGTGGGCGGCGGGTGCGGCGGTCACGCGACCCGCTCCCCCACTGAGGGGATGCCGGCTTCGGTCTCGGCCGGCGTCTCCGCGGGCGACTCGGCGGGCGGCTCGAGGTCCAGCAGGGCCCGGTGCAGGATGCTGGCGCGGACCAGCTCCTCGCCCCACTCGACCGCCGACCCGAGGCGTTCCAACTCGGCGGCGGCGTCGAGACGCTCGGTGACCAGCATCGCGCCGATCCGGTGCCGGACCCCGTCGGCGTCGAGCCAGCCGGTGTCCTGGTTCAGGTCGAGCCCTTCGAACACGTCCGGGTCGTACAGGGCCGTGACGCCGGGCGGCGTCCCGCCCGGGACCGCCGGAAGAGGGAGGGACGCGGCTGTCACCGGTCCCACCGTCCCGTCCGCCAGGCGGCGCGGGCCCCGGCCCGGCCGCCCCGGCCGAGGCCCCGTGCGGCCTCGCGGCGGCGGTTTCGGTGCGGGACGGCGGCGTTGGAGGAGCGGCGGGCGTGCGCGGCGCGCCAGCGGGTCAGGTTGGCCCCGGTGGGGACGCGCCCGGCCGGGCGTGTGGTGGCGTTCATGTCCGGCCCGTGTGCGGCGCGCACTGGCCCGGCGGCCGCCTCCCTACACGTCATCGTCGTGGCCCGAGGACCCGGAGGACGTTGGCGGCGGGTGCGCGGTATACCACCGCGGCAAGCGTGCTCGGCCGCTCGCCGCCGGATGTCAGGCCGGTGGTGGGCGGTGCGGGGCGGGCGAGGATCGACTCGTCGCGCGGGTCGAGCCGGCCGACGAAGCGTTGCAGCTCGGTCAGCGCCGGCCAGTGCTCGTCCCTGGGTTCGGTGAGCAGCCGCAGCGTCGGGCGCAACGCGGCCGCGACCGCGTCCCGCTCGGCCCCGGAAGACTGGATCGCGTCGAGCACCGCCAGCCAGGTGTCGGCGGTGTCCCGTTCGGCGACGGCCTCGATCGCGAGACTGACCAGCCACCACGCGCCGCGGGCATAGGCGTCGTCGTCGAGCCGGTTCTCCGGGTCGGTCAGGTCGTAGGCCAGCCCCAGCAGCGAGTCGGCCATCAGCGCCGTCGCCGCCGCCGCCAGCAGCGGCCCCACGTCGGCCGCCATCGCCGCCGCCCACCCGCCGGGCTCGGGATCGGGATCATGGTCGGGCTTGAGCCCGGACGGCCGATCGGGCCCGTCGTGCTCGTCGACGTCGTCGGCGACGAACGACTCCAGGTCGAAGCCGTCCAGCAGCGGGTCGGCCGTGCCGTCGAGCCAGGCCCGGACCCGGGCCACGTCGGCCGGACAGTCCACGTCCAGGCCGAGCAGGGCGTACACGTCGACCCACCCGTCGGCGGTGTACAGCCCGGAATCGACGACCTCGAACGCCACCCGGGCCTGCCACAGCTCGGCCGGCTCCTCCACCGCAGCACCGTCGCCGGTGACAGCGACCACCGGCGCGGCCAGCCGTTCCGGCAGCCACAGCAGCGGATGCCACATCGCCTCCGCCCGGGTGCCCTCCCAGCGGCGCAACCCGCGCTCGACCCAGTCGTCCTCCGCGACCGGGACGGCGAACACCGACACCTCGGCCACCGGAACGGCGTTCACGTCGATGCCGGTGAACCGGGCCAGCGCCAGCGGCGCCTCGACCAGCCACAGCGGGTCGGCGCACGGCATCAACTGCGCCGGCCGGTCCTCCTCCGGCCAGCAGTGCCGCCGCGCCACCCGCATCAGGTCTCCCCGTTCCGCTCGTGTCGCCTCGCCGGATCTCCGTTCGGCTCCGGCACCGTTCCGATCCACGGTCCGTGACATTCGCGGACCGCCGTCAACCCGCTCCATGCGGCGCTCTCCCGTCGTGTCCTGCCGCCGGGCCGCCCGATCGGGTCCGGATCGGCCGCCGGGCCCTGGGTTTCAGGCGGCCGGAACGGCGCCGGACGGTGCCGGCGTCGGCCCGTCCACTGTGCGGTCGCGCAGAGTGCTGTAGCCGGTCAGCCAGGCCTCCATCGGGGCGACCAGCACCAGGCCGCCGCCGGAGCGCGGCAGGGTCGCGATCCGGGTGGTCCGCGGCCGGGCGTCGAACCCGTACGGGCCGACGTCGGCGCGCAACCAGGCCAGCATCCGGCCGACCAGCTCGAAGTGGACCGGCTCCCGCGGCAGGACGGCCGGCCAGTCCAGACAGCAGGCCAGCCAGCGCACCGACCCGCGCGGCGCCCGCGGGACCGGCACCATGCCCAACCCGTGCGCCAGGTCGCCGTTGCGGGCCTGGGCGGCCGCGTCGATGGCGGCGCTGCGGATCGCGGTGCCGATCTGGGCGACCGCCCAGCTGCGGACCTGGACGGCGCAGTCGTCGAACACCCACAGGTCGCCGGTGTCCTCGGCCCGGCCGGCGCCGAGCTTGCGCTGCGGCCGGGACACGCTCACCAGCTGCGGGACGGCCGCGACCAGGTAGGCGACGGCCTCGCGCTCCGCCCGGTCGCCTTTCGCCTTCGACGGGTTGCTCACCGGGCGGACGACCCACGCGGCAGGACGCCGCCGGACGGGGCCGGCCAGGGTCGCGCCGCCATCCCGGCCTCGAAGGTGGAGCGGCAGTAGGCATGCGCGAGTGTCATGCCTCACGGTGTGCGGCGGTGTCGTTGCCGGCAGCGCGTGCGGTGGTGCCGGCCGTCACCCCAACGGTGTGCGGGAGCGCCTCCAGTACGGCACCGAGAACGCGTGGCGTCGCTCCGGGTCGGCGCCACCCGGCGCTCCACGAGTGGCCGGCTGGGTCCCTCGGGTCGGCCAGCTGTCTGTCCAGGCTGTCCAGGGCCTGTCCAGGCATTTCCGGCCCGAGCCTGGACAGCAACCCGAAATCATCACACCTGACCAAAAGCAGTTTACAACGTAAGATCTGGGCTATTACTACTACTGACCAGGCTGTCCAGTCACATACACATATCTCTATACACGCGAGCCTGGGTGTTTATATCTGCACCGGAGAACACACATATACACACACATATACACACCGTTCTTCACACATACACATACACAAAACACCCTGGACGGCCCGGACAGCCTGGAAACCGGCACCTGACCAGGTGAAACGCTGACCAGGGCAACCAAATCGAGCCTGGACAGCCTGGACAGAACCGCCGAAAACCGCCCCGTTCAGCCTCCAACCGCCCGCTCCGCGCAGCCGAAAACCGCTCCGTTCAACATTCAACCATCGGAACGCAGCCGCTTTATCATCACCCTGTCCGAACATGGCCGGCGTCTGCAAGCTCGGATCTTGCCCCTTCGATACGCCGCCGAAGCCAACTCGCGCTGGCCCATTCCGGACGACTCCGGGTGGGCCAATGGCTGCGGCAGCGAGTCGGGATGTCAGGTGGCTCCGCCGCCGGTTTCCGACTCGGACCGGCACGTGACGCCATCGACGAGGGGTGACCCGCCCGCCGACCCGTGCCCGCCCGCCAGGTCGGCGCGTTCGACCGACTACTCGCCGTGCACGACGACTGTCTCATCCGAACCCGCGACCACCACAAGGCCGGCGCAGGTCGGATGGTTGCTGGTCGGACCGCCTGATCGTCTTCGCCCGGCCCAATCGCTGCTCCTCCGCTAAACCACCGTCCCTGGGGATCAGCTCACGCGCATTGTGATCGTCATGGACGACAATGCGTCGCCCCTTCACGCGCACCCTTGGCGAGCGCGATCCTCGGTGGCATCCAGCCGTCCATCGGCATCTGAGTGATCAAGGTCTCGCACCACTGCAGGCCCGGTCCATCGGATCGCACGTCGTTGATCACGAGATCACAAATAGAGATGGGCGGTGGCGAGGCACGATCGTGCCGATGTCGACGTCAGTCGGATGATCTTGATACGTCCATGTCGATGCCGACCGCCGGCAGCGCCAGCTGGGGTAGGCACCAGGGACCACCGCCCCCGTTCACGCCCGATGAAATCCCCGACACCGGCGCGCATGAGTCCGAGCACTGGTTCAGAAACGTCATCGACGTCCGCACGCGTGCTGTGGAGCGGAGAATCGACGATTTCTCCACGATCCGGTGGCTTAGCCATCCCTTAGCCGCCACCAGACACGATGCTGCCAAGTCTTCTCATTCGACCATTCAGGGAGGTCGTCATGACTGTCACCTCGACCGCGCCGCAGGCAGGTATCGTCCGCACATTCGGCACCGGCCCAGCACACGCCGCCGCTCCGGGTCCTCCACCGTCGAACGCGTCCCGGGTCGTGTTCTTCGGTACCGGTCGGCAGGCAACGAACCTCGCCCTGTGCCTCCAGAAGGCCGTGCGCGAATCCTCGGCTCAATCGGGGCTGAGCTTCGTCGGAATCGACCCCGATCCCGAGCGCCGCCAGGGATTTCTCGACGGTCTGGCAACCCTCTTCCCGGGCTCGGATCTGACAGCCATCAACTCCGCTCAGGAGCCACCGCCCGTCGCATCCGAGTCAACGCTGGGCTTCGTCACCTGCCCGGCCCGTTTCCACCAGGAAGGCATCTCGTGGATGCTCCGTCACGGGGTCGACAGAATCGTCGTCGAGAAGCCGATAGCCGCGAATGCAGCTGACCTTCGATCCATCGGGGACATGTTACGTAGCCACCCGGAAATGATGTGCGTGCAGGAGCAGTACCTGTACTCCGCACTCTTCGACGAACTGACCGAGCTCGCACAGCACCCGTCGGACTATCTCTCCCGACGCTGCGGCCGGACGGTGCCCCGGAACGCCGGCATCGTCTCGACTACAACGCACCTGCACAAGGACAGAGTTCACGACCTCGATCTCGGGCGACATGCGGAGAACATCTGCTTGATCGAGTTGCCGCACACCCTGACCTTGCTGTTCAGCGCGTTCGGCCCTCTCGGCATCGAGGATGTCCGACGCCGCGACCTGCTCCACCACGGCAGGATCTACCCCGGCTACCGGGACGCGCACATCGTCCTTCGTGACCGGCAAGGAATCGAGCACCGCAGCGATCTGTCCAACGTCCGGCCCTGCCGGCGAACCCTGACGGTCACGGTGAGCGACGGGTTCAGCGTCGAGCTCCGCTTCCCCGGCCAGCTGCGTCCCGGCACACCGAGTTTCCACTCCGTGGTCACGGTCCGCCACCACGGCCAGACCCAATACCGACAACGCTTCCGTGACGACCATCTCGCCCGTGCGGCGGCAAGCTACCTGTCCTGGAACGACCGCCGTGGCACCTACGCCGCCTGCTTCGCCCCCACCGAACTCGCCCTCCGACTCACCGAAAGGCGGTAACACCGATGCTCCTCTCCAACCGCGGCTTCGTGCCGTACCCGGAAACCTTCGCCACCGAGGAGACGACGGCCCAAGCGCTGCGCCGGCTCCGTGACATCCTGTGCGCCGACACGGCTGAAGCTGCTGATCTCGACCTCCTCGTCGCCGGGCTGGTGATCAACTCCGAGGAGTTCCCGCGCATCGGTGACCGCGCCGACCTGTGCGACACCTTCGTCAACTACATCCGGCTCCTCACCGAATGCCTTCAGCGGGCACCCGTCGCCCCCGCGCTCCGCGGGATCTCAGCCCTCGGAGCCGCGCTCCGCCACGAGCTGCTGCTCGGCTGGGTCAACCTGGACAAGGCCGCCCCGAAACATCACGCCATCACGGTCTTCGAAGCGCTCGCCGGCCGCGCCGACCTGCACGCCGCCATCGTGTCCGAGCTGGTCCGAAGCATCGTCAGCGACAACCCGCTGATGCCGATCGACGTGCGCGGGGAGGCCGCCGACCTCCTCTGCGCAACCTACCGGACCGATGATCACCAGATCGTCGCCGAACCGCTGCAGTCCGTGCTGAACGGCGACCGATCGAGCGGCTCGACCACCCTGCGGGAACGGGTCCTCGCCGGCACCGACACCATTGACACCCCCTTCGACTTTCCGACCAGCACGGAGGACCGAATCCAGGCACTGTGGCAAGGCTCGCTGAGCAAGACCCGTGAACGGGTCTTCGTCGACGTCGCACGGACCATCGCGCAGCTGGCCGAGGTGGATGAACGCTTCTCCGCCGATCATGCGGCCAGCCTCGCCGAACTGGCCCAGATCTACGACCAGCGTGGCGAATACCTGAGCCACCCAGACGCCGAGGCCATCGTCGCCGAGCGGCTCACGTCTCGGACCCGTCGCGTCGAGGACTACGTGGTGGATCCGCACCAGAAGCTGGCCGGGCAGACCGTGTCCAACCTGACCCGGATCGCCTCGTTCGCCCCGGAGGCCGTGTGGCCGGACCGCCGAGTTCGGCAGGCCTGGACAGCGTTCGCCCGAAGCGTGCTCGGGTTCAGCCGAGTGGCGAATCTCGGACTCGGCTGCAAGATGTACTTCACCCCGCACGGCTTCGACATGCCGAGCCTCGTCTACATCGGACAGGCCACCGTGATCGGGAAGGGCGCAGCGATCGACCTGAGCGGCGGTCTCGTCGTCGGACGCCGCAACTACACGTCCTCGTTCTGGTCCGACACCGACCTGCACGGCCATCTGCACACCGGTGACCACGCCAACGGCACCAGCGGCACGATGAGCCGGCTGACGATCGAGCCGTACGTCATGGTCCTGGACGACGACGTGTCATTCCCGCCGGGGCTCGGCTACATCGAAGCCGCGACCTACGCCGACGGCGCGCCCGACGCGGGTCGGATCCGCGGCTTCCGATCCTTGCGCGCTCAACCGACCAAGGCCATCCTCGACGCACCGATGCAGCCATGAGCACGCGGCCGCGGATCTTGCTCATCGGCACGCTCGACACGAAAGGATCCGAAATCGCCTACGTCCGCGACCGGCTGATCGCGCTCGGCGCCCGACCCACGGTGATCGACTCCGGCATCATGGGTTCCCCGCTCGACATCGTCCCCGACATCGACCGGCAGCACGTCGCCGCCGCTGCCGGCCGTTCGATCGACGCGGTCCGACGTGCGGGCAGCCGCGGGGCCGCCGTCACGCAGATGTCGGAGGGGCTGCGAAAAGTCTGCTCCGATCTGTGGGAGAGCGGTCACGCCGACGGGGCGCTGTGCCTTGGTGGGGCCGAGGGCGCCCTGCTCGGCGCTGCGGCGATGCAGATGCTCCCCGTCGGAGTGCCGAAGCTGATCATCACGCCGTGCGCTTCCGGGCGCCGCCGATTCGCCCCGTTCGTCGGCGAATCCGACATCACGCTGATGCACTCCGTGGTTGACATCATCGGACTGCACAGCCTGGCCCGCACGATCTTCGACAACGCGGCCGCAGCGGTTGTCGGCATGGCCCGCAATAGTTCCACCCATCGCGGAGCCGCGACGGCTGACGGCTTCCCCGCCCAAGTCGGGGTCACGATGCTCGGCAACACCACCCCCGGAGTCATGAGACTGCGAACAAGGCTCGACGACGCCGGATACGAGACAGTCGTCTTCCACGCCAACGGGGTCGGCGGAGCGCTGATGGAGCGAACGGCGGTCGGGGGTTCCTTCGCCGGCATCATCGACTACACCCTGGCCGAGATCTCGAACACGCTGATGGACGGAATCCTGACCGCCCCGCCCGAACGGCTCAGCATCTCCGCGGAATCCGCGCTCCCCCGCATCGTCGTGCCCGGTGGGGTCGACTTCTTCAACCAGCCGGCCCCGGTTCCCGCACAGTGGCAGTGCCGGCAGACCTATCACCACAACCCGTCGTCCACGCTGGTGCGGCTGCTCCCGGGAGAAATGCGTTCCGTCGGCGAGACCCTGGCACACCGCCTGAATGCGGCTCGCGGACCGGTCCGTGTCGTCGTCCCGACCCGCGGGTTCTCGTTGAACGACGTGCCCGGCGGTCGGCTCTGGAATCCCGACGCCGACGCTGCGTTCATCGACGCACTCACTTCTACACTGCAGCCCCACATTGCCGTCGATCTCGTCCCGACGCATGTCAACGACCCCGCGTTCGCCGACATCGTCGCCGAGCACTTCATCAGCCTGGTCCGACGCAGCAATTCGGCGCCCGACTCCCGACCCGCGGCGAGCGGCGGACGGCACTCACGTCAACCAAGTCCGGTCGGCGGTCCGTAGTCGATCGTGAGGTGCGCCCTTCCGGAGCGGCGGACGACAGGAAGGTCGTCGACGAGAGCTCGCACCCGGTCGAAGCGCCCCTCGCCGCCTTGACGGAAGAAGTGGTCTTCCGACCGTGTGCACCCAGGAGCCGCGCCGCCAGCAGAGAGGCCGGATGGCGGCCGCCCCGAGATACCACCGCGCACCAGCTCACGCCACGCAGCCACCCTGCCTCGCATGATCGTTCAGGCGGCGTCGCCCCGAGCCAGTTCGCGGTCCTCGCCGAGGTCCTCGACGTGCCGCATCGTCTTCACCTTGCGGGAGTCCTTCTCCTCGGTCTGGGCGTAGACCAGGACGCGGTGGCCGACGAGCCCGCGGATCCTCGCCCACAGGGCGGCGCCCTCGTCGGTGCTGAGCAGTTCGGTGCGGATCTCCTCCACGCCGTCCCGGTTGTACTTGCTGGCGGCGACCTTGAGCCGGACTAGGCCGCGTCGCAGCTCACCGCCGTCGGGCAGCGGATGATGCTCCACCTTGCCGCCGAGGACGGTGGCGACATAGGTCCGGCATTCGTCGAGCTGCTCAAGGGCCCGGCCGACGGCGCCGCGTTCCCTCGACATCAGGTACAGCTCGACGGCACGGTCGCGGACCTTCGCGGCGAAGGTCGACGGGTCCTCGATCGGGCCGAGGGAGGTCGCGGCGGCGGCGACCAGGGACAGCCTGTCGGCAGCGTCCACGGCGGTTTCCTTCCACGCGGGTGGGGCCGTCTCCGGTGCGGCCCGCAGTGACCGCTATGTGTGCGGCGCCCACGTGATCGCGGACAAAGCCGGACCGACAGCCCCTGCGAGCATCGTGGCAGGACCGACAAAGGCCGGACCTGTTCAAGCAGTTCCGCACCGAATCTTCACAGTCCAACGACTGAAGGATGTGTGTCGCGGGGAGGGCGATCTGGTCACCGCAACTTTCGGTGAGCGAGTGCCGCCGCTGCAGGCAACGACATGAGCTTCCCATCGGTTACTGCAGCTGTTTCGCGAATCCTGAGCGTGGCACCCAGATCTCTCTTTCTCAGACGGGCGAGTACCGCGCTCAGCCACAGCCGAGGGCGCCTCGATGGACGGCGAGGCTCTGGATGGGTTGGGCGCTGGGTCGGGCTGGGGTGACGCGTTTACGCCCGGGCCGGGGGGATACTGCGGTAGGTAGCGGTCCTGGTTGGAGGTGATGCCATGGCCTCGGGGGGAACGGAGGCGGCGGCCCGCCGGGTGGCGCTGCTGGCGGAGCGTGTGGCGGAGTTGGACGAGCGGATCGATCGGCTGTCGGCCGGCGAGGCTTCAACGCCTGAAGACGTGCGGCGCGCGCAGCTGCGGGCGCAGGCCGCGCGAGTTCACTTCAGTGAGGCGTCGGAGCGGCTGCAGACGGCGCAGCAGGCCGCCACCAGACGACGTCGCGGTCCTGGGCCGGCGTTGCCGTCGGTGATCGGCGTTACTCGGGCGGACCGACCCGACGGGACCCGGTCCGGCGACGGCGGCGGCGAGCGTTCGGTCGCGGATCGCGGGCTGCTAGATGTCGAGCGGCTTGGTGTGGGATATGACCGACTGCAGGCCGGGGTGGCCACGATCTTGGCCAGCCGAGGCTGGTCGGACGTGGGGGAATCGGAGCGCCGGCTCCGGCGGATATGGCTGGCGGTGACCGATCAGTGCCTGTCAGGTTCGTGGTCGGGCTGGGCCGGCGCGGTCTGTGCGGCCGCGCCGCAGCTGTTGGACAGCGTGGACGGGGCGGCGGTGACCGGTTTCGACGCCGACGGGACCCCGGATCCGCTAGCGGCCACCGACGAGTGGACTCGCACAGTGGAGGAGGTCCACCAGCTCATGGGTGAGGGCCCGGCGGTCACCGCGCACCAAGTTCAGGGCCTGGTCGTCGTGGACGATCTGGGGGCGGCGCAGGAGCGGTGGCCCGGATACGTGGCGGTGGCCGGTGAGAGTGGGCTGCAGAGCCTGTGGTCGTTCCCCCTCCGGCTCGGTGGCGTCGGCGTTGGCTGCCTGACGCTCTACCGTCGCACCCGGGCCTTACCTGACCGAGAAGAGCTGGACGACGCGGCGTTCCTGGCGCAGGTCGCCGCCACCGCCCTGCTGGGCGACCGTGACACCTGGGAGCACGGCGCGGACACCGCGCTGGCGTTGCCGGTTGTGCACATCGCCGCCGGCATCGTTTCCGTGCAGCTGAAGGTCAGCCTGCAGGAAGCCCTCTCCCGTATCCGCGGACACGTCCTCGGCAGCGGAGCATCACTTTCCGGCGTGGCGCGGGCCATCGTGGCGGGAGAACTGCACCTGTCCTGACGGGCGCCAAGTCGGCGTTCTGGGTATCGGCACGCCCGAATCTGCGCGCCATAATTTGGTCATGAACGACGAGCGACCTGACGACGAGTCCGAGTTGCAGCGACAGATCGACGACCTGCGGGAGCGCATGACCGCTAATCGTGCCGACATTGACTCGCTGCTCGGCCGCGCCGACGCGGCCAACCATCGGTCGAGCGCCATCGAGGCCCGCGCCGACGCCGCGGAGCAGCGGGCCGACGTGATCGAAGAGCGCGCCGCCGCGGCGGACCGCAGGGCCGACGTGAGCGAAGAGCTGTCTGCTGACGACCGGCGCAGGATCAGCGAGCTGGAGGCGCACGTCGATGTCGACCGGGCCATGATCCTCGAACTGCGGGCCGAGGGGCTGATCAGCCAACAGCATGCCGAGCAGTTGCAGGAGGCGCTGCGCACGTCACGCAGGATCGGGGCCGCCATTGGCATCGTGATGGCGAGCCGAAAGGTCAACGAAACGGATGCGTTTCTGCTCCTGACCAGGGCCAGCCAGAACACCAATCGCAAGGTCCGCGTCGTTGCGGACGAGGTGGTGGAGACGGGCGACATCAGCGACCTGCCCGGGAGCTAGATTGGCGGCTTTGGCCGCGCCCCGGGAGTGCGACGGTGCTGACTGCCCCGAGCACGACCCATCGAACATCTCCGAGCCCCCACCGGACGCCGCGGCGCAGCCCACAGCGACGCGAGAACTCGCGGAGCGGGCACCGGCGCGCGGCGCCGCCTTGACCTATCCAGAGCGGATCGGCAGCCTGGGCCACCGCAGGGCCACCGCGGCCGTGTTGTCGCCGCCGAATCCCGCCATGGGCCGGGACGCCATTTCGACACGGGACTGTCCGACAGTGCGCGCGGAGGCTCTGTTCGGGGCTGGGCGGAGGCCCCTCAGTCGACTTCATCCGGAATCGTTCGGCGGCCTGGCATTGGGGTGATCTCGATCTTGCGTGCGATGCCTTTTGGTCGGTCGAATACGTGAACCGACGAGTGCTTTTCGAACCGTCCACCTGCCGTGCGGCCGCACGATCTGTGTGTGTCGCTGTCTCCAGGTCGTCGCGATCGCGTGAGCCTCGAACGCTCAACGTCTCCGCAATCCGGCGAGCGGATCGGCCATCGGCACCGGAACCGGCGGGTCCGCGTCAACGCCTGGATCGGCTCCATCGGGAAGGTCTTCTTCGGCGATGTCGTTTCCCGTGCGGTCGGCTGCCGCGGGCGGGCGCGGCGGCCAGTCACCGAACTCCTCCTCGTCGACCGGATCGGCGCGGATGACTGCCCCGGCTGAACCACCGCCGCCACGCTCCGGCCCGATTCCGAACCACTCCTCGTCGGCACCGTCGTTCTCACGCGCCGGCCGAATCCCGCCCCGCGCATCCGGCCGGTCGTCCCACCCGTCCTCGCCGTCTTGATCATCCTCGTCGTGGGCCGACCCTGTGGCGGGTTCCCCTCCCTGGTACGGACCGGAAGCAGTCTCCGGCCCACCCCCGCCAAGATCAAAAGGCTCCCTTTCCCGGTCGGCCCGGCGGCCCGGAGGTTGATCAACACTGCGGCCGGGGAGCGTCGCCTCCCCGTCCCGGCCAATCCCGTCCTCGGCGCCGACAACGATCGACCAGTCGACGTCGATGTCGTCGACCAGCTCGGGCAGCTCGAGGCCGTCGAACAGGTCCAGGGTGTCGTCGACCTCAACCGGTGCCGTCTCGGGCATACCGTCGACGACCCGCGCGCCGGCTACCCTCTCCTCGCCGTCTCGCTCGTCGGTGATCACGAACTCCGCCCCCGCGGTGGGGTCCATCCGGTGCGGCTCGATGTCGAGCCGATCCTGCTCGGCGACCTTGTCGACATGGTGCTCCAGCCAGGTCCGGTACTCACCGGTCGGGGCGTACCAGAACTGGACGAGCCGGGCCTCCCCCACCACCGGCTCGTAGACGCCGCGGCCCCTCGGCACCGTTTCGCCCGGATCGGGCGCGGTCTCCGGCTGCCGCAGCGCCGACATCCGCTCGCCGTGGTTAGCTTTGCCGAGCAGGATCCGGTTGCTGTTCACCTTCAGGTCCGCGATCGACGCGGGCAGCCGCATCTTCGAGGTGAGCGCCTGCGTCATCAGCACCAGGTGGAATCCGGCCGAGCGGGCCTCCGCGCCGATCCTGCCCGCCAGGTAGGCGATCCGCGCCTTCGCGCTGTACGCGGCCAGCGCTTCCAGCCGGGCCGCCTCCAGGTCCGGGTTCGGCTCCGACCGGGTGGCGGGGCGCTCCGCCGACGAGATCAGGCCGAAGAACTCGTCGACGACGACGAACACGTCCGGCGGCCGGATCGCCGCCGGCAGGGCGTGCACCGACCCGACACCGTGGGCGGCGTTCAGGTCGCGGCGGCGCTGCACCTCCGCGTACAGGGCGGTCATGGTGGCCGCGGCGTCGGCCAGGTCTCCGGCCATCCGCAGGCACCACGGCTCGGCGTAGCGGAAGTCGGCGCAGCCCTTCTGCACGTCCACGACCACGACCTGCGCCCCGCCTGCCAGCGCCCCCTGAATGATGGCCTGCCCGGCGGTCGTCTTGCCGCCGCCGGAGGTGCCGACCAGCAACAGGTGGGCGACCTCGGTCAGGTCCATCGCCACCGGTTCGCCGTCGATTCCGTCGGCGAACGCGATCCGGTGCTCGCCCGGGTCCGCCCCGAACCGGTACGGCGCCACCGCCGGCATCGGGTCGGTCCGCGCGGCCAGCACGGTGACCGTGGATGGCTCGGCGCCGGGCCCGATCTCGACGAAGCCGTTCTCCGACCCGGTCGCCAGCTTCCCTTTCGCCGACCGGAGCCGGGCCAGGTCCAGACCGGCCGGGATCCGGAACACCAGCTCGGAAACGGCGTCGTTGCTTGGTAGGGCCCGGACCGACAGCAGCGCCGGCAGGGCGCCGTCGGCGCCGGTGCAGCGGGCGTCGCGCCACACCTGCTCCCAGTCGTGGGCGGCGAGCTCGGCCCGCGGCTGCGGCCCCAGCCGCGCCCCGGCCAGGTCGACGCCGGCGACGAGGCGGCAGTCGTTGCCGTCCTCCACGATCCGCAGCCACGGCACCCCGAGGGTGATCGCCAGCTGCTTGCGCCGGGCCCGCAGGTCGGCCAGCGTGACCCCGTCGTACAGCCGGACCCGGGCCTCCCAGATGTGGCCCGTCGATCCGGGCTCGGTGAGGCAGCGGACCGCGTAGGTCTCCGGCTGGGCGAGCCTGGCCGCGCGGAACGCCGCGTTGACCCGGCCGGCCAGCAGCGGCAGCGCGGCCGCCGGCGGCACCGGTCCGAGCGCGGTGATCCGCGGCACCGCCCCTCGCGAGTAGTGAACCTGGAACGCCATCGGGTGACGTTCGCCGGGCCGGTTCGACGACCGGTCCGGGAACGCGGTGACCGCGACGAACCCCATCGAGTCCATCGCGGAGGTCAGCTTGGCCTCCCGGCCGAAGAAGTCCCGTGGGTCCTGGCCCTGCCGCACCACGAACGGCTGGGTGACGATCTCGACCCCGCCGGGCAGGGTGACGGTGCTGCGCACGTTGTGCTTCGGGGTCGGCGGGTTGGCGTCGGAGCCGAGCACCGCCGCCCACACCCGGACCCACCAGTCGTCGACGGTGAGGTTCTCCAGCATCTGGCCCGGCCCGTCGACGCCGGCCGGCAGCGGCGCGGGCAGCCGGTCCGGGTCGATCCGGGCGCTCCCGTCGGTCAGCGCGCCCGCGTACATCACACCCTGCCCGTGCAGCCGGCCGCCGGTGGCGCGGTGGTCGGCAAGCACCTCGCAGCCCAGCGATGCGGCCATCGGTGCGGTCAGGTTGAGCCGGACCTGCACCATGTCCATGCCGATCGGCGACGTCCACTCCACCGCCCACGCCTGCCGTCCCCTCGAGGGACCGTCCCCACCGTCGACCTCCGGTGCAGGTTCATCCCCGTCCACACTGCCCGACCCACGCGCGAGCGTCGGCGGCCTGCTGATCCGTGTCGCGCCGACCAGCAGCATCCGCGCCCAGCCGGTCGACTCCGCTGCCCACGCCATCGCCGACTCCAGCGCCGGCCCGACCAGCTCCTGGCCGACCGCCGGGTCGGTGATGTCGACCAGCCCGCCCGGCCAGCGGACCGCACGGAAGCCGAGCGTCGACGCGGTGCCCGGCACCGCTTCGTCGGTCGCCGGGTCGGTCCGCGGCAGCGGCAGCAGCGCCAACCGGACCGAGTCGTCGCCCAGGGTGGGTCGCAGCCGGTCCGCGAGGGCCAATACCTTGTCCGCCGGGTGGCCCGGGTTGCAGCCGAACGTCTCCACGATCACCGTCCCGTTCGGGCCGTCGAGCGCGTGGCGGTCGACCAGCCGGGGCGCCGGGTCGACCTTCACCACCGCCCACCGCTCCGCCCACTCGGCCCGGGCCCGGACCAGTGCCCGCCAGTTCGCCAGCGCGAGCCGTTGCCAGCCGGGCCCGAGCAGCGCCACCGCTCCGAGCAGGACGGCGGGCACAACGAACCACCAGCCCGGGGTGCTGGGGAACTCGCGCAGCGGCGCCGGCCACGGCAACGGTCCCGCACCGGGCACCTCGAACCCCAGCAGAGCGCGCCGGAGACCCGACCAGACCGGCAGGGAAGCCACCCGGACCGCGACGGCGGCGGCCGCCGCGCCGGCCAGCAGCCCCGCCGTTCCCAGCAGCACGCTGCGGACCGGCGACCGGGCCAGCAGACCCGGCAGGGTGTCGACCCTGGTCCCTGGGCACGGCTCGCCACTCCCGCCCGCCTTCCGGCCGGAGCCGGCCACGGCGGCGACGACCAGCGCGGCCAACCCGCCGTCCACCCACCGGGTCACCGGCCACGCCTGCGGGACCAGCCAGACCAACACGCCGACCAGGACCGCGACCAGCGACGACGCCAGCACCGGCCAGCCCGGCGCGAGCGTGGCCGGGTTCAGGCAGGCGTCCCGCAGGTCGACGGCCAGCAGGTAGCGGTCCAGCCGCCGCTGCTCCAGTTCCGAACCGACCGTCGGCCGCCCGTCCCGCCTGGGTCCGGTCAGCTCCGGCGGGACGACCGCGCTGCCGCGCACGATGATCGCCAGCCACACCGCCGCCGCGCCGGGCAGGCCCAGCCACCACAGCAGCAGGCACAGAGCCGGGCCCGCGACAACAACGGTCAGCACCGACCCGAGCAGCGACGGCGTGGTCTCGGACCTGCGCACGCCCACTGTCTGCTCCTCGCCTGATCCGCAGCATTGCGGCCCGAGGGTCCGGGCCGTTCTCACCTGGATCCATGCGGCCGACCGGCCGTGCGCTCAGAGGCGAGCCGGACCGACGGGCTAGCAGGCTTCGCCGAAAGGGTCCTTGTCAAGCCCGTACGGATCGCCGCTCGTCAGCGCCCGCGGATGGCTCAAGCCCTGCGGGGCCCTCGGTCCGAGGCAACCGCCACAGAGTCAGCGCGCCGACCGCGCCTGGAGACCAACAGGCTCGACAACCCCTCTACCAACGCCTGGTCGGCGGTCCGGACCCGTCCCGCGCCGAACCTGCGGGGGCGGGTCATCGACCGGACGGCCCAGCCGAACGTGCGGCCGGAGACGACCGGGCTGTCGCCCGCCCTTCCCAGCAAGAGGAGCGGCGCGCTGGCGCCCGACGGCCAGACGACGACCGTCGGCGCTGCGAATACGGCGTCGAGGCCCAACCCGCGTAGGTAGCCGCCGAGCCGGTCGACAGCCAGTGTCGTCGTCCGCTTCTCCGCCGGCTCGAACCTGGCCATGCCGCGGAACGCGCGTCCGCCGACCCGCCAGTACACCCCAGGTGCCCACACTTTCGTGTCGACCACCCACACGGTGCGGCCGGCCACGACCAGATGATCGATGTTCGCCCGCGAGCCGGGGATGATCAGGTCGTGCAGCACCGTCGCGCCGCCCGTCCGTCGGCAGGCAACGTCCAGCAGGGCGGCGGTCCTCCGCTCCCCCTCCCGGCCGATCCTGGCGGTCGCCGCGTTCCGGGCCCAGGTCGCGTTGTCCAGGCCACCGCCTGGTGTGCCGATGGACCGGCCGAGTGGAACTGGGGTACGCACAAAGTCAAGGTGTGCGGCGAGCGATCCCTCCTGCGGCACTGGCGAACTCGCGATCAACTGCGCGAGTGAACGCTGTCGTCCGCTTGCTCGGCTTCGCCGGGCCCCCCGATGGACCTGATCTTGGTCTGCGCGATCGGCTCTCTGGGGTTCAGGAAATGGGGTCACCGGCCCCGACCGGCTTAGGTCCATTGGCGACCGGCTTGGACCGGAGTACCTGCGGGCAGTCTTCGGCTTCGCTTCAATTCGCCGAGCACTTATCCCCAGAGGTTGTCGCACTTGTTCGTGATCCAGTCAAGATCGGCCTGGCTCGGCTGATGCCCTACACCAAGCGACCGTTCGATCGAACGCTCGAGAGAACGATGGGTGTTGATCTGGTCGCAGACTGCCTTCGCGGCCGTGTACTTGTTGTAGCAGATGACGAAGAGGACGATGGCGACGATCGCCAACGCGACAGACGGGAGGTAGGCGGAGCCTTCCTTGCCTTCCTTCTTGGCGTCCCATGCGTGGTGCGCGGCAATCCCGGCGAGAGCCAGCGGTATGCCGACGGTGAGCCCCCGAAGAGAATTGGACCCAGAGCAAGAGCGACATCGAACAACCAGCGCTCCATCGCACCTCCCGCGGCGGACATCTTCATTGACTCCCACCCGACCAGCTCAGAGCGTAGTCAATCCGGCTCGCGAGTACCGGCACTAACGCAAACTCGACCGGGAGCCTCAAGAGCCGCACGGATGCGTTTGCCAGAGTCAGCCGTGAGCTTCACGGTTTGAGCACCGTGATCTGCTTCGCCGACACGCGCGCCTGTCCTGAGGCGAGAGCGCTGATCTGGATCACGGCGGCCGGCTGGCCCGGCGTGGACCCGCAGACCGGGCAGGCGTGTCCGCGTCGGTGGTGGTCACCGCAGTCGGCGCACAGGGTTGCGATCCGGTCGGCCGCAGTCTCGCCGTCCATCCGCTGCCCGGGCATCAAGATCACGTCGCCGACTTGGTCGACCTCCGCTTCCGCCTTCACCAGCTCGGCCGCGTACACCCGGTGCCAGGTGTCGGCCGGCACCAGGTCCTTCAACGCGGCCAGCGAGCGGTGGTAGGCGCGCTGCCGGACCGTCCGGGCGCGGGTCCGCGCCCGGGTCTCGTACTGCCGCCGATGATCGCACTTGCGACAGTACGGGCGCTTGCCGGTGCCCTTCGAGGCGTCGTAGAACTGCTCGAGGGGCTTGGTCTGGCCGCACTCCTTGCAGCGCTTCGTCCCGGCCGGGACCGTCTCGCCAACAGCTGACCCGGAACCCACGCGCGGATCCGCTGCCTGGGGCGTGCGGTCGGCGGTGAACTTGTCGGTCTTCGCGGGAGCGGCGGTGATGATCATGTCCGCGCCGTGTGCGGCGCCGCCCGGTTCGTCGACGCGCGGAACCGCACCAGCCCAGGGCCGCACTTCGGTGCATCGCCTGTCGACGGACGGGGTGTCGGTGGCCGGCGGTCAGAGCCAGCCGACCGCAGTCAGCGTGAGCATGACCGCCAGGATGACGGCCAGGGCGATCACGGCGATCCCGCCCGGCCCGTGGGAGAACCACGCACCGACCTCGGCCCGGCGCCGACCCAGGTCGCCGCGACGTTCGTCGACCGGGTCGTTCACCGGCAGCTCCTCGGGTGTCCACGGCGGCCAGGCCGCGACCGGCCGGTCACAGGCCGCGGAGCCGGGCCGGCGGCAGCGGTGCCGAGGCCGCGCCGGCGGGGACGCCGAAGCCGGGGCCTTTCAGCCGGTCGGGCCGGGCCGACACCGGGATCGGGAAGTGGTCGTGTCCGCGTTCGGCGATCATGACCTGCCACATCCGGACACCCCGCTCGGGGTCCCGGGCCCAGTGCGGCACCCCGACCAGGGACTGGACGTTGTCGATGACTGCGGTGAAGTCGGCCCGGTCGCGGGCCGGATCGAACCCGGTCGCGAAGCCGCCGGTGCCGGGGTCGCGGGCCAGCCAGCGGTGTTCCTGCCACAGGGCGTCCGGGGGTCCGCTGGGGGTGAGGCAGCGCAGGTCGAGGAAGTTCCCGGACAGCTGGTGGCGGCCGGGGAACCATTCGCGCCAATCGGCGATGCCGATCCGCTCGGCGACCCGGTTCCCGACCCAGCCCGGGTAGCGGCGGGTCATCTGGTTGATGATCGTGCCCGCCGCCGCCCGGGTCGCCTTGCCGCCGGCGCCGTGCCGCTCGACCGGGTCGGCGACGACGAACACGACGACCAGGCCGGAGTCCTCGAGCGGCAGGTCGGCCAGCAGCCGGCACCAGCGCTCCACCTTCGACTTGAACGTGCCGGTGGTGGTGGCGGTGATCTCGACCGCGACGCGCAACCCGTCGTTGCGGATCAGGGTGAGGTCGGCGGCGCGGTTGTCGGCGTCCGGGAGGGCGCGGCCCAGCCCGGAGCCGGCGAGCAGGTCGATCGTGGACAGGTTCTCCCCGACCACGGCGCCGACATCGTCTGCGTACTCCTGCAGCCGCAGCCCGAGCTCGGCGGCCAGCAGGTTGTGCCGGTCGAACTGGGAGGCGGCGCTCCACGGCCGGCCGCCGGTGACGCTCACCCACTCCGGCCAGGTCAGGTGCGGGGCGAGGTGCTTGTCGAACACGGTCGTGTTGCTGGGCCGGTAGACGACGGTCCGCGGCTGCGGGTACTTGCTCTGGCGGAGCACGCCGTTGAACGCGCCCACGTCGATCAGCCCGGCCCGGTACAGGGTGAACGGGACCTGCCGCTCGAAGTCGAGCACGGTCAGGTCGCCGGTGACCGCGGCGGCCTGCTCCGCCGACAGGGTCCGCCAGAAGCCGGCGGCGCCGAGCAGCCGCAGCCGGCGCTGCCAGCCTTCCGGCTTCAACGCCAGCCGGCGGGCCTCTGACCCGGGCCGCGACATCCGCCGCGACATCGACACCAGCCCGGCCCGCTGCTGCGCGTCGACGGTGTCGGCGGTCATCCATGACAGGCTCGACGAGCGTCCCCACAGCGCGTCCCAGTACGGGTCGAACCGGTTCGGGCAGGTCACCTCCGGGTGCGGGCAGCGGGACCTGAACCGGTCGGCCCGGCGGCTGTCGGCTGGGGCCAGGTCGGCCGGCGGCAGGTCGGTGCCGCCGCGGCTGGGTGTCCAGTCCCCGAACGGCCGCCCGCGCCCGGGCGCCGTCGCCGGCCCGGTCACAGCTCGATCCCGTCGTCCTCGAACACGGCCGGCCCGTGCTGGGCGACGTCCACCCGATGATCATCGCCGGTTCGGCCACGCCCGGGATGATCAAGACCGGCATGACCAGCACCGCCATGATCAGCACCGGCATGATCAGCACGGGCATGATCAGCACGGGGGGCCTGCGGGGTGTAGCCGAGCAGGCGCACGGTCTCCTCCGGGTCGGCGTCGAAGTGGTGGACTGAGCAGCTGAACGACGGCAGCAGCCGCCGGTTCACGTCGAGCCGGCAGACAGCGGTGAACGGGGCGAGGTTGCGGATGTCGTCGGCGCTGTAGGTGTCCTCGCCCTGGGACAGCTGCTCGGCGACCGAGCGGGCCGCCGGCACCGACTCCTGCCGGAAGGAGATCAGGTTCGGAAACGTGAGGAAGACGTCGCGGACCTGCGCCGGCAGCTGCTCGGTGCGCTGCGTGGCAAGGTGCAGCCGCACCCCGTAGGAACGGCCCTGGTCGCGGAGCCAGGCGATCGGCTCGGCGGAGCTGGCGGCCTGCACGGCGAGCTCGTCGGAGAACACGCTCAGCCACCGGTCCCGGTCCCGCCAGCCGGAGCAGAGCCGTTTCGCCGCGGTCCACAGGCCGAACATCAGCATCCCGGCGAGCAGGTGGCCGGACCGCTCGTCCAGCAGCCCGCCGCCCCCGCCGGCCGTGGGACACGACCCGGCGCCGGTGTCGACGACGACGCTGCGGTGGCCGGTGATGATCTCGTCCCAGCCGATCCGCGGACGGTCCTCGTCCCACCACGAGCCGAGCTTGGCGAGCGCGTCCAGCTTGTTCCGGGCGGCCTCGGTGGCGGTCCGGAACGCCGACGACGTGAACGGCTCGAAGATGATCTTGAGCTTCTCCACCGCCGCCAGCCGGGCCGGGTCCGCGGTCCGCGCGGCCTCGCTGCGCAGCGCCCCGAACAGCTCCTTCGCCAGGGTCTCCCCCGCCCCGCCGCACAACACGTGCGCCAGCCGGACCGGGTGCCGCACCGGGCCGAGCTCCGGCACCCGGGCGCAGGTCTCGGCGTCGGCGGCCAGCGCCCCGGCGAAGACGGCGGTCAGGGTCTCCTGCGACCGGGCCATGATCGACCCGTCCTCGAACGCGTACACCATGGCGTCGACGAACCCGACCGCCGCCCGCACCGGGTCGGTGTGCCGGGCGAACATGTCGATGGCGAGCCCGGCCGGGTCGGCGACGCTCACCACGTCCAACCGGTCGCCGGCCAGCGCCGCCCAGGACCGCATCCGGTCCACCTCGTCGCCTTTCGTGTCGAACGCGACCATCGTGTTGTCCCTCCCCGGCCAGCCGGGTCGGCCGGACGGCTGGGCCCGGTCCAGCACCGACGCCAGCCACAGCCCGGTCAGGAGCTTCGTCTTGCCGAACCCCGGGCCGCCGGTGATCGCCACCCCGAAGCCCATGTCGGCCGCCGACAGGTGCACCAGGGCGTGGTCCGGCCCGTCGGGCCCGGGATGCCCGCCGCCCGGGCCGGCGTGCCCGATCACCGGGCCGATGTCGGCCAGCACCGCCGGCGGCACACCCCGGTCCCGGGTCTCCGCCGACCCGGACAGGGCGCCCGACTGGGGGGCGACGACCGCGGCCACCACGGCCGGGCCGACCAGGAACGCCGCCGGGTGCAGCGGGTAGTCGCCGTCGAACTGGTTCCGTCCGCCCCGGCCGTCGGCGTCCGGCGGCTGCTCCCGGTGCGGCGGCCGGACCGGGCCCCTGTGCCGTGGCGGGTCGGGGAACACGCCGTCCAGGGCGCGCGCGGCCAGCACCGGCCACGACGACCCGTGTCCCCGCAGCCTCGCGATCAGGATCGCGGCGGAAACCAGCGCGAGAGCCACCGGAACGCAGGTGAGCACGGTCGGCGCCCCCAGCAGACCGGCGGTGCCGGCCAGCACCCCGTGCCCGGTGTCCCGACCGCTGGCCAGCAGGGCCTGCAGCCCGGCGCGGATCCTGCCCGCGAACCCTGCCGTCGCGGCGGCGGCAGCGAACGCGCCGACGGCGAGCGCCGGCAGCACGGTGCCGGTCAGCCGGACCCACGGCAGCCGCCCGGCCCGGACCCGCACCGACAGGTCGAACCCGGGCAGCGAGGCGACCGTCTGCTCCAGCAACGCCGTCACCGCCGCGACGTCCGGGCCGCCGGCGAGCAGGGACACCGCCAGCGGCCGGGACCCTGCCGAGTGGTGCACCGGATTCTGGGTGCCGAGACGGTGCACCAGCCAACGCCGCCACGCCCGCCGTTCGACGTTCCGCGGCGGCCGCAGGCACACCGCCACCCACTGCCCGGGCCGCAGCGACCCGGCCAGCAGCCGGGCCACTTCGGCCGGGTTGGCACCGGCCTGCACGGCGTGCGCCGGTGGTGCGTCCGGGTCCCGCTCGCACCAGCCGACCACGTGGGCCCGCGGCAACACCAGGCCGTGCCGGTCGGCGACCAGACCCGCCCCCGAAGCGGCGTCGTCATCCCGCGTGTCGCGCAGCAAAGAGGCGCCAGGTTGACAGGCGGCGAGCTGGACCGCTTTCGCACCGACGGCCTGCGCCAGCGCGACCGCGCCGGTGTCGCCCAGCCTGGCCGGTCCGGTCAGCTGCGACACGACACCGCCGGACGCGGTGCGCGACACCACCAGCGTCACGGCCCCGCCGTCCGGCACCGCGGCGGCGAAGGCGGCGGCACGCTGCTCGAAGGTGCGCGGGTTGGCGTCGATCGCCTCGACCCGCTGCATCCGCCAGGTGCGGCGCAGGGACCGTCGGCGGCTGCCCATGACGTTTCGCACACCGCTACCCATGCGGCGGACTGCGGCAGCGCAACTCGGCCACCCGTCCCGACAACACCCGGATCGACCGGGTCCACCCGATCCGCTCCGCGATCACCATGGCCTGGCTCGACTCGAGCCAGACTCATCGAGAAGCTGGTCAGATTTCAGATGCCGCGCCCTGTTCAGTTTTCAGATGCCGTCGACACTCGGCTACGTCCACAACAACATCCTCTCTGGCACCCGCATAAGGGCGCGTGGACCGTTTCGACGGCTTGGGTCCGCCCTGTCTGGGTGGTGGGCGGCGATCAGGCGAAGCATCTCAACACCCCCCGATCAAATCGCGCACAGGTACGGCGATCGACGCGCGGTCCTTCGATCGGTCGGTGAGCAAGGTGCGATGCTCCACCAACGCTGACCGGCATTGATCCTCGCCAGGGATCCCCCGCTCAGCGGTTCAACGCCCTCGGCGACTCGGGCGGTGGCCTGGGCGTCAGCAGCTGGGTCTGCGCCGACGGACCTGATCGAGTCCGAGCCTCGATGCCGTCCGAACCAACGCTCCCGGGTTCTGTCCAATCCTGTTCTGTCCAACCCGCCCCATTCGGGCGTCGAGCTCGTCATTCGGCCAGGGCCTCGCTGATCAGCCTCCATCGGCGCCGACAACGTCGAAAGGAGCGGATTGAGTGCCCTCGATGACCGCGAGGTCGAGACATAGCACGTGCGTTGATATGCCCGATGGCCACTCATCGACGAGGTCCACCGACGCCAAGAGTTCCGCCTCGTTTTCTGGAAGGAAACCGACACCGGCCACAACAACCTCGGTGCGGACCCCCTCGCTCGCCCAGCTGACGTTCAATGTGATCCGGCGTCCGCACGCGTACTGGCGGATCTCGTTGTACTCGGGTATCCGAAAGATGACCTGATCGTCAGTCAGCGCATAGCTGACAACCACAACGCGTGGTCCGCGGCCGGTCTGGTGACCCAACCCTCCCCTGCTTTGCTCACCGAGCCAGAAACGGCATTCGGACGCCAATAACCGACGGCTTGTCGGCGCCGGTTGGGAAGACAAACGAGCTGAGGTAGACGCAAGCATGACCCTGGTTCTTCAAGTAATCTGGCGATGGTAGCGAGGGTGGAGCGTGGGCGGCATCACCAAAACCGATAGCCCCAGCTGAGGAATCCGCGACTTGACCCAGGCTCCATTTCGACGGGGTGTCAGGTCGATGATGAATCGCGACAGCGAAACACCCGTGCCGCAGAACAGACAGATGTGATGCGCAGCCATTGGCTGACGGCTCGATAGACGGCGATGACGGCAGAGTCCTAGCGTGGCTCCCACGGAGTCGGAAGAGCTGGCTCTGTCGTTAGCCCACTCCTGACAGACAACCATCGAGATTCCGTGCGCCAGGACCACCATCGCGGCGTGCCCGACGATCCGGACCGTGACCTTATCGTGGCGGGCCCATCAGGCAGCCATCGGCCCATCCACGCCGACGCAATGCCGTCGCCTCAGAGTCTTCCGATCCCGATGAAGCCGCGACGCCGGGGCCCGGCCCCGCAGCACACACAAGATGATCACCCAACACCGGAGTCTGCGGATCTTCTAGCAGGACGATGCTGTCCCTCAATGGCAACATTGAAGCGAGGTCGACTTCTAAGCGCTCATAGGGGCCGACTCTCGGGCGCGGTCGCAGCCCTCGGCCCGCTGGCTCTCCAGCTTGAACCCTAGGACACTGCTGATTCTAGAGCGCGGCCTCGGCGTAGCCCTCCAGCAGCCGGCGGCGTAGATCGGCGACGTTGGCGGCGACCTCACGCCATCCCGTCCCGGCACCGGTCTGGTACCGCAACGGCATCCAATTGCCTCCTTGGCTGTCCATGTTCTCCAAGCTCAGCAACAAGCCGTCAGCGCTGTCGCGTCCGCGTCGTGTCCGGTCGAACGCCTCGAGGATGACCATCAGCCCATCGAGATAGTCAAGTGCTTGCTCGAGATCATCAGTCGCGATGTGGGCTCTACGGCTTCGTGGCATGGCAACCTAGTGGTTCCGTCGTGGTTCGCTCATAAAGGTCGACCGGGCACCGGGAAGTCAGGGCGGCGGGGCCCCCGCGGCGTCGCAGCGAACCCCGCCGTCGACGCTTACTTATCGGGCGTAGCTATCGGATAGGCGACGGCCGTCGGCTTCGGAGAATACGTGCACATGCTCGGGATCGATCCGTAGTCGTATCGTCGACCCTCGCTCGGGTGGGTTGCGGGACGAGATCCGAGCGGTGATCTGTTGAGCGGTCAGCTTGTCGTCCTCGGCCAGCCCGGCGACGGTGCCGTACACGTACGCGTCCGCGCCGAGCTCCTCCACGACGGCGACGTCGATGCCGATACCGTCGTTGCCGTCACCAAGAGCGAAGTTCTCGGGACGGATGCCCAGCACGAGACGTTTCTCGTTCACGGCCCGGGCGAGAATGTCGCGGGGCACCGGCACGACGTAGTCGCCGATGTGGATGCCGTCCTCGGCAACATCGCCTTCCATCAGGTTCATGGCCGGAGAGCCGATGAAGCCGGCGACGAACAGGTTGCGGGGGCTGTCGTACAGATTCAGCGGCGTATCGCACTGCTGCAGCACCCCGTCCTTGAGCACGGCGACCCGGTCGCCCATCGTCATGGCCTCGACCTGGTCGTGGGTGACGTAGACGGTGGTGACGCCGAGCCGGGTCTGCAGCGCGGCGATCTGGGTGCGGGTGGAAACCCGGAGCTTGGCGTCGAGGTTGGACAGCGGCTCGTCCATCAAGAAGACCTGGGGCGAACGAACGATCGCACGACCCATGGCGACGCGCTGCCGCTGGCCGCCGGAGAGCGCCTTCGGCTTGCGGTTGAGGAAGTCCTCCAGGCCGAGCAGGTGGGCGGCCTCCTGCACGCGCTGCTGACGCTCGGCCTTGGGCACGCCGGCCATCTTCAGCGCGAAGCCCATGTTGTCGCCCACGGTCATGTGGGGATACAGGGCGTAGTTCTGGAACACCATCGCGATGTCGCGATCCTTCGGCGGGAGATCGGTGACGTCCCGATCGCCGATCAGGATGCTGCCGGCGTTGACCTCCTCCAGGCCCGCGAGCATGCGGAGCGAAGTGGACTTGCCGCAACCGGACGGCCCGACCAGGACCATGAACTCACCGTCGCCGATGTCGAGATTCAGCTTGTCGACGGAGGGGTGATCTGCACCCGGGTAGACGCGAGTCGCGTCCTTGAAACTGACTGTGGCCACGCCACACTTCCTTTCCACGGGCAGGTACGTGCCCGACGATCCGTAGTGGACGAGCCTCGCCGCTGACTGTTTAACGGCGAGGCCGCCGTTGACGGCTACCCACGGCGAGGAGCGACACGCCAACGGGCACCGCATACCCCGCCACGCAGAGCTGAACCAGAGCGTGCCGATCCACGGACTCCCGGTAACCCGCTAACCCCTCAAGCAACCACTCGAGTGGCGGTGTCAACGGTTGTGGCGCTGTCAACGGCTGGCACACCACGACTCGAGGCCGTGCACGCTGGCTTGGCTCGACCCGGCGCCGCACCCTTATCGGCGACGTCGCGAACCGTGCGCGGCGCGCATAGCCAAGATGTTCAACGCCTGCACGATCATGCCCACACCCTCGCGACTCACCACAGTCCCCGGCTGGTGCCGGCGTCGGTTGACACACTCCGGGCCCCACACCAGGCCGGCCTTGGTGGCGATCGCCTCCCCGACCCCCGACATCGACCCGGACGCCACGTCGGCCCGAACGGCGGCGGCGGAAAACACGCGCGAAGGGTTGCTCCCCGGAACGGGCTGATACCGAGGCACATCGAGCAGATCACACAACTCGTTCATCAACAACTGCCGCGAACGGCCACCGTACGGAACAGGAGCCGCGCCCTGAGGCGGCCCCGTGTCGGGGCTGCGACATACCGAACACCAGGCCCGCGTCATACCGTGAATGCACTCGTCCTCAGACACGCTTACCCACCGGCCTCTCCCCCGGCAGAGTACGCGCCGGGTCAAACCATGAAACGGGACTGCCGCGTCGCCGAGCCGTGCTGCCACTCATCGAGTGTTGGGCAGCCCGGGTCTGCACGCCTTTACCCGGGGAGCTGGCTACGGTGGCCGGGCAGACTGGTTCACCCCTTGGCACCAACGAGGGTTCGATTCAGTCCGGATCGTTGTCTCCGAGCAGCTTCTCGACCTCCCGGTCGAGTCCTCGCTGGCTGTTCGCGGCGGCGATCAGGTTCGCGGTTCGGAGTTCGAACGCGACCGCGAGGAGTGCCTCCCGCAACGCTGCTGCGGGGTAGGACACGTCGTGGACGAACGCCGCCGCGCTGGCATGCGGATTGCCCGGAAGGCGGATTGCCCGGAAGGGTGCGGGTCGGGCTGTGGTCGGGCCCGACCTGGCCCCAGGCTGGGGCGGCCGGTACTGAGACTGGTGCTGCTGAATGCGCTGCTGGCGCAGCTGTTCGCGGACACTGAGCGGCGGCCGGTAGTCCGGCTCGTCAAGCAGGACCTGGTGCAGCCCGGCGATCGCGTCGCCGTCCTGTTTGGCCGGGTGGTCGACCGGCAGCACCCTCCACGCGGGAGACCAGGGCACCCTTGCTGCGGCCGAACTCGGCGACCAGCGCGTCGACCGGGATCCCGACCCGGACCGCTTCGAACAGGCGGTCATCTTCCGCGGTCGACCACCGCATACCCACCTGCGGCAACGACCGGTCCTCGGCTTCGTCCATCACACCTCGTCCTCTCTGACACCCCGTCCAGGGCGCATGCAGCGGTTCTTGATGGTTGGGCCAGGCCTGCTCGGAGTGATCGGTGGAGGGGTCAGCGGATGGTGATCCGGGTGATCGTGCCGCGGGCGACGTCATCGCTGTCCACCGCCGCCTGCAGCGACTCGGCGGTGATGGTGCCGCCCTCTGGGGCGACCCGGCCGGTCAGCACCACCAGCTCACCGGTGTCACGCACAGTATTGACCCAGTCGGCATCGCGGGCCGGGTCAAACCAGCCGGTCAGCGCAACGTCCCCGCCGGCGTTAGCAACGGTGCGGCTGCCGGTGTGCTCGTCGAGGGTGGCGGACCAGCCGTCAGCCGGCTCGAGCAGATCGCCCGGTCCGCTGCGGAACGGGCCGCGCTGCACCCAGTAGTCGACCAACCCGTCCCGCGCCCGACCGGCCGGATCCTAAACATCCACCGCCACGCCGCTGTGCATCCACGCCACGACCGCCTGGACGCCGGTCCCGTCACTGGTGTGGGCCCGGCTGGTGTGACCCAGGAACAGCCAGTAGGCGACGTTGTCGGACCCAGCGTTCTGCAGGTCCCGGACCAGGGTCACCGGCGGCGCCGGTGCCGGTTCTGTCCAACCCTGGACCTTGATCAGTTCGGCGATCGTGACCCACGGCTCGGTCGGGATGATCACTGACCGGGCCAGCACCTGCGACAACTCCGTCCCGCCACCGTCCGGTGCGGGCAGCCGGTCGGACAGGGCGAGCGCGAGGACGTGGTTGCGGGTCACCGCCGGCCACATCGCGGTGTAGCTGTCGGCCAGCAGCAAGAACTCGACCCGGGCCCTCACCGGCTGGGTCAGCCGGAGTTTCAGCTTGACCAGCGGATCCCGGCCGCCGATCGCGCTCCACGACACCGCCCCGGCGATCAGAGCGTCCGGGTTGCCCTTCGGCGACGGCGAACAGCCGCTCCAGGGCGGGTTCCACCCCGAACGTGCGGGCCGGGTCGAGCACGATCACGAACGCGTTCACCGCAGGGCCCGGATCGGGGCAGTGCTCGGCGAGCACCCCCATCGCGCCGGCGGCGAAGATCGTGCCCACGGTGAAGTCCCGGATCGCGGCCTCCCGCCGGTCCGGAGGCACGTCCCGCTGCCACCGTTCCCGCGGTGCACGATCGCTCCCTTGCCCGGGCCTGACGTCGTCGAGGCGCCCGCCCCTGAACGGGGACGGGCGCCTCACCCTGCCCTTGACAAAGAGTCACTACATATCAGAACCGGTCGGCGAGGATCGCGCTTCGGCCGGTGGCGGCGGCCACCTGGCCGGCCTGATCCTCCATCCGCACCTCGGCACGCAGTTCGTCTCGGGGTTGCAACGGTGAGGGATCCTCGTTGAGTACCCGCCGCTTCAGGACTTTGCTGGCCGCGCGGTGGATGACCGTGTCCAGCCCGGCGGTGGTGACCCGGTCGACCATGGTCGCCAGGATGTCGTCGCCGCCGTTCCCGATGTCTCCGCTGCCTGCGGTGTCGACGCCGACCAGCACGCAGGTCTCGTGATAGACGACCTTCGCGACCTTGTCGAGCTGGCTGAACTCGATGTCGTAGTCGACCGTCACCGTGATGTCGTCCTCGTGGACGGCATCGAACTCGACCCGAAGTTCGACGTTCTTGATCTTGGCCATGGTGGCTCCCTTCCTCCGCCGCGTTCAGCGGCTCTGCCTGCGACCGTCGCAGGTACGGACGGAAGGAGCGGTCGGACCGACGGCGGTGACGTCTCCGCCGCCGCGATGAGTAGAAATACTCACTGCCGGCACGACCGGCAAGGTGCCGGGAGACTGTCCGTGCGCAACGGCCGATGCCTCCTTTGCCTTGTGGACGATGTCTGTCGCTTCGATCGGCTCGCCGACGCTGTCCGCCGGCATCCGTTGGTCAGCCTGATCTGTGCCAATGATGTGGAGACGGTCGCCGGCGCGGTGGCTGGACTGGTGAGCCGGCCGGACCACGCCCTGCCGGATGATCGGTGCTGGGTGGATCTGCGTTGGGTAGCGGGCCGGGCAGGCGCTGAGCGGGTCGCTGTGGCGGCTGGTGCCCCGACCAGTCCGAGCCGACCGACCGAGCAGGTCCTGATCGAGCATCTGCGCCACCGGCAGACCCTGCTGATTCTGGTCGGCGCCACCCAGCTGCATGCGGTCTGTGAGTCTCTGCTGGCCGCGCTGTGTCGCTGCTGTCCGGGAGTACGCGTGCTCGCCATCACGCCTCGCCCACTGGCACTCGAGCATGAGATCGTCATAGCCGAGCCGCCTCGAGGATCGGACGATGTGTCGGCCCTCGACCGGTCCTATCGACGGCTGCCGCCCGCCGCTGTCGAAACCTTGTCCACGCTCGCAGCCTTCCGGGGCGGTTTCACCGGCGCCGACGCCGAAGCAACCTGCCCGGAGAATCTTCGGCCGACCCTGCCCGAAAGCTTGGCCGAACTGTGCGCGGCAGGACTGGTCGTCGACAACATCCCGCCCCGCGATCCGTCGAACAAACACTCGGGCCAAACCGGCCCCCTTTCCACACCAGCCGACCGACTCGACTTGCCCGGCACCGTCCGCCGCATCGTCGAGCAGCAGTCGGCGGCACGGGTGGCGGCCGCCCGCGATCGTCACGCACGACACTTCGCGGCCGTGGCGGCAGCCGCGGAGGTCGGTCTCGACGGCCGCGACCAGGGCCGCTGGACTCACCGACTCTCGCCCGAGCGAGACAACCTGTCGTCAGCACTCAACCGGCTCGCGAATCGCGACGATCCAGAACAGGCACTGGCGATGGCCGGCGCACTCGGCCGGTTCTGGTGGTTGAGCGGGTCGTTCCTGGAAGGGCAACATGCCTTGCGTTCGGTGCTCGCGCGCCCCGGCGCGAACCGGCCGACTCCCGGCCGGGCCTCCGCGCTGCACGCCCTCGGTCTGGCGACATCCTGGCACGAGACCAGACCCGCCCAGGCTGCAGCCGCTGGCGCGCGGTTCAGTGAGGCGGTCGCGATCTATCGCCGATCCGGCGACCAGGCAGGACTGGCCCGGGCGGCACGTGACCTCGGTGCCCAGCACAACAGCGTGGGAGACGCCACGGGAGCCCGGCAGCTGCTGGAGGAAAGTGTGGCGCTCGCCCGTCGTCTCGGCGACGCAGCCACCGCCGGCGTCAGCTTGGCCTACCTCGGGATCGTCGCGGCCTACCAGGATCACAGGGTCGAGGCCAGGGCTCGACTGGAGGAGGCACTGGTCCTTCTCGGCGGCGAAGGAAGCGACGACGAGGTCATCCGGGCCCAGTTCTTCCTGGCCTGTCTGGAATGCGACGACGGCAACCCGGTCGCCGCCCGGGCTCGGTTCGCGGCGTTGGTCAAGGGTCGACAGCTGATCCCGACCCTGCCGTACGCGGCCCCGTTCGCCCTGGACGGTCTCGCCAGATTGGCGGCCGTGGAGAACCGGGCAGCCGACGCGCTCGGGGTGCACGGCGCGGCAACCGCGGCGCACGAGCGGCTCGGCACGTCTGCCGGCGCCGGCTACGCCAGATATCGACAACGCGGCCTGGACGCCGCCCGACACGCCTTGGGTACACAGGCCGCGGAGCTCGTCGACAACGGTCGCGGCTGGACCGTGGAGCAGGCAGTCGAGAACGGACTCGCCACCGACCAATCGAGCGTCGACCCGCTGCGCTGTCGTGAGCTGGAGGTGCTGCGCCTGGTCGATGCCGGACTCGCCGACAGCCAGATCGCCCGACAGCTGTTTCTCAGCCCTCGCACCGTCAGCAACCACCTCGGCGCGGCGTATCGCAGACTCGGCGTGCACAACCGTGTCGCGGCCGTGCAGCGTGCCCGGCACCTCGGCCTGCTGTGACGATCGGCGGCCTGGGCGCCTACGCGCACCATGACCCGGAAGGGCCGGGTAGCTACAGACGACGAACCCGGCATCGAATCCGAAGTGGAGATTGGTTCGTTGGCCGACTACCACCCCGCCTCGACGTGGATGACCGGCTCGGCGGGCTGGAGGACGACGACTTCGGTGTTCGACAACATGCGGGTGGATCCGGGCTAAGTCCCGACGCGCAGAGACACCGTCGACGACCCTCAGCAAGCTACCGATCTCGCCTTTCCGCAGTGTCCGCGGCCTGGCTTGACGGTCGGATCGACCCAGCACTGCTACCGATCAGGCCGCGGTGGACGCGGTCGGGTGCTCGTCGTGGATCCGGCGCCGGATTCGCTTGGGCATCTTTGCCGACCACACAATCGCGGGCCGATGGCGAAGGCGTGAATGAGTTCAGCGGTCTCGGTTATCGATGCTCGGCGCATGACAAGTGCGGACTGCCGAGCAGGATCGGGGCGAGTCCGCACTTGTTCGGGTGACGGCGTCTGATCAACATGTCGCGGACTGGGCGCCTACAAGATGTCCCAGATGGGTACACCGCCGGGCCGGTAGATCACCAGGTTTCCGTCGTCTTGCACCGCGAGCCCGCTGCCGGGGTTGCCGTCGGTGTTGGAGGCCCAGACGGGGTTGGCGCCCGGCTCGTAGACGACCAGGTTGCCGTCGGTCTGCATGATGCACACGCCGGGACGGCTCCCGCTGGTTTGAGAGCTCCATTCCGGACCGGCCGGGCCGTACAGGACCAGGTTCCCGTCAACCTGGTAGACCAGCCGGTACACGCCGTTTGGTGAGGTGATCGACCCGTTCGGTAGGAGCGTCTCCCCGGCAGCCAGACCTGCTCCCGTTGGAGCTGGTCCCATCGGTAGGAACGTGCCGGTGTCCCAGGCGGCCGATCCGTTCGCGCGGTAGATCACCACGTTCCCGTCGTCTTGCACCACGAGCTCGCTGCCGGGATTCCCGTCGGTGTTGCTGGCCCACAGCGCTGCGTTGCCGGGGCCGTAGATCACCAGGTTGCCGTCGGTCTGCATGATACAGAAACCGGTCGGCGTCCCTGCCGTCGTGGAGTCCCAGATGGCTCCGCCTGGGCCGTAGAGCACCAGGTTTCCGTCGGTCTGGTACACGAACCGGTACAGGCCGTTGGATGAGGTCACCGACTGTCCGGCTTGCAGTCCTTGACCGCCGCGCATCGTGTTGCCGGCCGCCGTCGGTGGCGCCCATGGGTGGAGTTCCAAGGTGGTGGTCCAGCCGCGGATGTCGCTGGGCAGCGGTCCGCCGGCCGCGGACCGCTGGTCGAGCAACGCACCCAGCCCGGACTTCGCGGTGTCGATGTCGCCCTGCAGGCTGGGATCTGGCAGCGGTGTGCCGTCGGCCAGCCTGGTGGGGCTTTCGTGGCCGTATCGGCGATTCTCCAGATCCCAGATGTCGCGGCGCAGCATGGCGATCTCGGTCGCCAGGGCCCACCGGCGCGACGCCTGGTCGATTCCGTCGAGCACGTCGGCTGCCCGCATCCAGCCGTAGTCGCGGTTGATCTTGATCAATCCGGGGTCGATCGTGGTGACGTCGTGGATCTCGACGTCCGGGGCGATCAGGTGCACGGTCGGCGTGGCAGCGCCGGGCCGGGGTTGGACGCGAAGGTCGTCGAGGCCGATCTCGTTCAACATGACCTCTTCGACCGATCGGGCCACGATCTCGGCCAGCCTGGCGGATGCGTAGGAGCCATGGGGGGAGACGTTGAAGGTGAATGCGCTGATCGCGTAGATCGTGTCTGCTCCCAGATCTGTGGCCATCTGTACGGGCAGGAGTTCCCGCACCCCGCCGTCCACGTAGGTCTCATCGGCCAGGGTGACCGGCGGGAAGATGCCGGGAATGGACGCGGAGGCCATGACCCCGTCGACCAGGCTGACCGTCAACGCAACGGTGGAGGGCGGCTGGCTGCTCAGACAGGTGCGCAGGTTCCGGATGGCGGTCTGCCGCGATGCTTGAAGTCTGCGGATCTGCGATGACAGGGCTTGCCGTTGGCTCGTGGTCGTGGCCGCCGCAAGGTCAGCCTGCGCATCGACGATGTCCTGCTCGATCTGGTTGATGTTGGCTTGGATCGCGGCGCAGGCCGGACGCATCGGGGCGGGCGCCATCACCGGCGTCCCGTCACGTTCGACGACCCCGCCGGTCTCCGTGACGTAACGCAGCCGGCCGCTCTCCAGGCTGACCGCGCCCATTCTCAGCCGTCCCCCGCTGGCCGCCCAGCCGGCGATCTTGTCGAACTTCAGCTCAGTCTCGAGCCTGCGTCGGACCGGGCCGATGTTGTACAGGGCCCGCGCCTTGTTCGCGATCACACTAAGCGACTTCAGCAGGGGCACGCCGCTGGTCCACAAGAAGCCGCCGATGCCGCCGAGGTTCCACAAGTCGATGAGCTTGCCCACCAGGAACCCCAGTTCGGACCCCCAGGCGCGGAGGTCGACGCCCACGGGAGCGGTGATGCCGAGGCTGTGGCTGCGGCCGGTCAGCGCGGCCCGGACGTGGGAGTCCATGTCCGGGTCGCGCAGCCAGTCCTCCTCGACATACATGTCGCCATTCACCTGCAGCGATTCCCATTGGCGTTCCAGACCGGCGAGGCCGCGGGACGGGTCGGCCGGGTCGTCGCCCTCCGCGAGCTTGATCGCGTTGATGGAGCCGACGGAGGTGCTGCAGATGATCGTCGGGCGGATTCCGCGGTCGTAGAGGTGGCGGAGGGCACCGACCTGGAAGTCGCCCTTCGCGCCGCCACCGCTCAAGCTGAGTGCGTCAGTCATGATCAGGCCACCAACGCCGACGAAACCCGCATGTCCATGCCCCAGGCGGCCAGCGGGCCGTACCCGAACGGGAACCAGCCGGTGAGCACCGAGGCACCGTTCCAGAACTCGCCGTCGAAGGCCCACACCCAACCGCTGTACCGCCACGAGCGCGGCCGGTTGCTCCACCCGAACCAGGCCAGGCGCCAGAACCCGCCGCCCATCGGCAGCCAGTTGGTGAACGGCAAGAACCCCGTCGCATTCGTGCTGGTGAACCAGGAGACGGGATCGAACACCGGCACCTCGAGTGGATGGTCCGGCCGGGTGGCCCGGTGGAAGAGCTCCGCGGAGTCCACAGCGTCACCGGTCTGGCTTGCCAGCTCGGCCATGTCGTCCATGATCCGTTCGACACTGCGGCGTCGGCGGGCGATCAGCTGGTCGTTGTCGACCTGATTGCGTGGCAGCGCGCGGACCCGGTCCACGCGAGCCGCCAGCCTGGCGACGGCGACCTCCTCAGGCCGGCCGCGGACCCAGTCAAGCAACTCGTCGTTCGATCGGAACAGCTGTCCCAGCGCCGCGTCGCGGTCCCGCGCGTATGGCGCCGAGATCGCGAATCCGGCAACCTCATCGGCGGGGATCTCGTCGTCGCGGTAGAAGAACGTCTGTTCCGGCTGTGGTTCGCGCGGCTCGGGAAGGTCCGAAGGCTCGGGTCCCAGCATGATGGAGTCCTTTCGTTGTGAGCACCCTGACTGAAGACCGCCGGCGGTGCCAGCCGGTGGTGCTACCAAGGCTCGAACCTCAATGTCCCGCCACCCAGGGGCTCCCGTCCTGGCCTGTCCGGGAGCCCGCCTCGACCGTTCCGGGACGGCCGCCAGGGGTCCGACCGTCGACCCGGTCAGCCTGGCGCCCCGAGCCCAGAATGACGTCAGCCGATCCGGGGCTTTTCGGAGGCGAACACCGCGATGCCGGTCAACCCAGGCCGGCGTTGCGTGCGCGGATCATTGCCTGGGCGCGGTCGGAAACCTGCAGTTTGATCAAGATGTTGGAGACGTGGTTGCGTACCGTCTTGGGGGCGAGTGCAAGCTGGGCCGCGATCGCGGCGTTGTTCCGACCCGCGGCAATCTGGGCCAGGATCTCGTGCTCTCGGGCGGTGAGTGCGGGGAACGGATCCGCCGACTGGCCGCCGCCGAAATGCTCCATCACCCGTTGCGCGATGGCCGGTCCGAAGATTGCACTTCCCGCCGCCACCGACCGCACCGCGAGCACGATCTCCTCGGGTCCGGCGCCCTTGAGCAGGTAGCCGCGCGCACCTGCCCTGAGCGCCGCGAACACCGAGTCGTCGTCGGCGAGCATCGTCAGAACCAGGATCGCGACGTGCGGGCTGGCGTGAGAAATCCGGCGGCTGGCCTCTACGCCACCCACGACCGGCATGTCCAGATCCATGATGACCACGTCGGGCTGGAGCTCCAGAGTCAGCGCGACAACCGCGCGGCCGTCAGCTGCCTCGCCGACGACGTCGAAGCCGCCAGCGGAGAGTGCGACGACCAAACCGTCGCGATAAACAGGATGATCATCGGCCACGACCACGCGTAGCCTGTCAGCGGAAGGTTCCGGCTCGCCTCGTGTGCTCCAATCAGCCGACGCCATGAGGTCAGCATCTCAAAGGGGGTGGCCTGTCCGCATGGGTCAGCCGTCCCGGACCGTGTGGGCTTCCGCGTCGAGCCACGGACTTCGTTGGGCCGGTCTGCCGCTGCTCGTCGTGGCCGTCGTGCTGGGATCACTCGGCTGGATCTACCTGGCCCGCGCACTGTCGCCCGCCGACGGCACTGTGACATTCCCGAGCGCACCCCTGTGGTCCGAACGAGGAGTTGTGGTCGACGAGCTCGCATCCAGCACCGGTCCGCTGCGCGTCGGTGACTGCGTGGTGGCCGTCGACGGGGTCCCGCTGGAAGCGTTGATCCGCGACCGGCCCGGCCACGCTTATCACGTCGGGGACATCGTGCGATACCAGATCCGCCGGTCCGGCACATCGGCGAGCAGCCAGTGCACCGGTCCGTTGACCGAAGTCTCCGTGGTCCTTGATCGATACCGTCCCGCTGTGGTGCTGGGTCAGCACCCGAGCGTGCTGCCGCTGGCGGTGTGCCTGCTCGCCCTCGGATCCTTCCTGGTTGCGGTCCGACCCCGGTTGCGGGCCACCCGAGCCCTCCTCATCGCCGCCTGCCTGTTTCCGTTCGGCATGACGGAGTGGCCGTTCGGCACGCAGGTGGTCGACCTGGCCGCGCACCGGCTCTGGCCGTTCGTGATCGGAGACACCGCCAACGCGCTCTTCTGGGGCGCGCTGCTCCTGATGGCGGTCTCGCTTCCGCGCCGCCAGCTGCCCCGCTGGGTCGTCGCGGGCTGCTTCGTCGGGCCGCTGGGCCTACACCTGCTCTACCTCACCGCTACCCTCCCGGGACACACCAGTGGCCTGGCCCGGCTGGCTCGGCTGGTCACGGTCTCCCTCGCCGCCGCCTACACCGTTCCGTTGTTGATGGTGATCGGGCTCCTCACCGGTTACCGCGACCTGGCGAGAGACGAGAAGCGCCGGGCGGTGCGGTGGGTGCTGGTGCCCTTCACCTTCGCCGCCGTCTGCTACCTCGGCCTCGGTCAGATCCCCGCCGCCCTCACCAATCGCCCGCTCGTGCCGTGGACCTGGCTGTACGGCATGTTCCTGCTGGTGCTGGTCGCCTTGGCCATCTCCGTGGTGAGGAACCACCTCTTCGAGGTGCGCGTCATCATTCGCCGCTGGGCCCTGCGAGTCCTCACACTCCTTACCGGAGTAGTGATCGCCGTAGGCGGGTCGCAACTGCTCGTCCCGCTCCCGACCGGCATCCCCACTACCTGGGCGGCAGCGGCGATCGGCGTCACGGCTTTCGGCGCATGTGTGCTGATCAGTCGAGTAGAACGCGTCCTACAGCGGAAAGTCTTCGGCGCCCGGGCCGACAACGCCACGATGCTGTCGGCGCTCGCGCCTCCCCGCGGAGCACCGAGCAGCAACGAGGACGGGCTGGCCGCCACCCTGGAAGCGCTCCGCGAGGCCCTGCGCCTGGCATTCGTCCGGCTGGAACTCACCATGCCCGGGATGCCACCGCTGATCCTCGCGGCCGGCACCCATCACCGACCCGAGCTCGTCCTCCCGCTGCGGGCTGACAGCGCCGTGCTCGGCCAGCTCAGCCTCGCGGTCCGACCCGGCCTCGAACCACTCGGCCACAACGACGAACGGCTCATCGACGCTCTCGGACAGATACTTGCCAGCCACGCCTACAACGTCGGCCTGCAACACGCGCTGCGCCAGGCACTGGCTCGCGCCGTCACCGCACGCGAGGATGAGCGCAGACGTGTCCGTCGCGAAATCCACGACGGAATCGGTCCCCTCCTGGCCGCCGCGCTCCTGCGGACCGAACTCGCCGCCCCCACCGCACCACCAACCCAAGCCCGAACATTCAACCAGCTCCGCGAACTACAACAGACGGCCCTCAGCGATCTCCGGCACCTCGTGGAAGGGCTCAGACCGCCCGCACTGGACCATGGAGGGCTCGACACGGCGCTCCGGCAACACGCCAACCTCAGCGTCACCGGCCACCCGTGCGATTCACCCGAAGTCGTGATTCAGGTATCCGGAGACCTGACGGATCTTCCCGCCGCCATCGAGGTGGCCGCCTACCGCATCGGCCAAGAAGCCATCACCAACGCGACCCGACACGCCCACGCCCGTCACATCGATGTCCGACTGGAACGCTCACCCGGATCACTCGTTGTGCAGGTCAGCGATGACGGCCGCGGCGTCCCAAAGGCCTCCAACATCGCCGGCGTCGGCATGGTCTCGATGCGCGAACGCGCCACAGAACTCGGCGGGGAATACATCACGGAAACCCTGACACCCGGCACCAGGATCCGCGCTCAACTGCCTATCGTCCTCGACTTAGCCAGCTGACCGCGTGCGCGAATCGGGATCGGGCATCAGCACGAATCTCGATGACGATCTATCGACGGTGCGCCGGACCTGAAGGCGCACGGCAACATCGTCCACGGGTCTCGGCCCTGATCACCGGAACCGAGCAACTCGCAGGGTTCTGAAGTGGGTCGCATCGGGCAACCCGTCATTCGAGACGCCGCAACATCTGGCTCAGCGAACCTGGTTCTGATCTCCGATCGCCATCACGTGGTCCGCACCTGGAATCGATCAGCGAACAAGGATCTGTCGCCGCAGACGCTCGCCGCACCGCACGGTGGATGTGCGGTGCATACGGGTCGGTCGGCTCAGTGCGTCGCGTTCTCTTCGGCGTCGTCGTGGAGATGGTTTCGGGAGATCTTGTCAGCTCGGCTCAGTGCCTTCTCGACCTCGCTCACGCCCTGCTCGTCGAAGACCACGACGATGCCTGAGCCGCCGACGGGGACGGCCCACTCGACGTCGGACCTGATCTGCCGCTTGAGCACCCGATCGATGACCGTACCGGTACCGGCACCGACGCCCGCCCCGACTGCAGCCGACGCCAACAGCGCCGGCGGAAAGATCAGACCGACCAGGGCGCCACCGATGCCCCGATCACGGCGCCGATGCCGGGTTCGTTCGTGGTGTCCTTGACATGGAGCTTGCCGTCGCCGTCTCGGTTGACCAGTGCAAGCGCCCCGACCTTGATCACGTCGTCCGCAGCGAGTCCCTTCAACGCATTCGACGCCTCCTCGGCTGTGCTGGGGTCGCTGTAGGCGGCCACATACAGATCCTCGGCGACGCCGCCCTTCTTGTTGTCACTCATCGGTTTCCTTCCGTCGCGTGGTCGCCCACCTGGACGGGCTGCCAGAGCTTGCCGGTGACAGGAGGATCGGATCGCCGCCGTCCATGACGGAACACCGCTGGCGAATCGCTGGTTGGCAAGCTGTTCAACTCGTTCGGCTCGGCCGACAGGGTGATTGGCTCGGGATAGCGTCTCAACGCTCGGTCGTCCCACCATTCCCAGACGCGATCACTGATCCCGGCAAGCAGCACAAGCGGTACGAACACGCCGACGAGCCCGAGCATCCAGCGAAGCAGCATCAGCAGCGTCTCGCCCAGCTCAACTCCCACGGATCACTCCCTCCACGTCGTCGTCGGCGCCTCACGGCGAGCGGTGATCGACGAAGCCCTCCAGCGGTCACCCAGGCAGCCGCGAGGCCGGGCGATGACGATGCCGGCCTTGCTTGGTCCGCGGCCGACGACTCGGGCGAATATCAAGCGAACCCGGCCCTCCTCGATCAGCCGCGGCATCCACCACCGCCACGATCTCGACGCTGATCAGGCAAACACGAGCGTCGCGCGGCGGCAGCCATATCTCGATGAACTCTCGTTGAACGTCGAACACCGTGCTCACCGGCGACCGGCTTGGCCGGGCGGATCGGATCCTCCCGGCGCTCGATGACCCTCATCGGCCTCGAAGCGAACGCAGCTGTCGAGGAAGGCTGCCGACGTCGGTAGATGGCGCCCGCAGAACTGGTCAGCGCCTGGGCTCGTATCCCGCGGCCAGAACACAGCACAGAACGTGCAGCGAAGCTCGCACCGGACTCACCCGAGCTCAAGGCTGGACTGGCGGTGGACTATCCGTCTTCCGGTCGCGCGAACGTTCCTTCCAGCGGCCATCCGGCGGCGGCGAGTCGGACCGACACCTTGCGGAGGTCGTCGTCGGTGGGTGCCTCGTGAAGCACATCGGTCGCGGACTGACGGATCTCGTCCTCACTGATGACGCCGTCGGCGAGCGGTTCCCCACCCTCGGCGGTGAGACGGGTGATGACCTCGGCGACTTCGGCCTCGGTGAGGGTTCGGTTGAGCAGGGCGAGGAGTGCGACCCGCTCGGTGGGTGGGACACCGGTGGGGTAGCCGACGCTCAACCAGTCGAGGATGCGCCGGAGCAGGGATGGCCGGGTGTCACCGGCTGCCGGTGTCGGATCGTCGTCGATCGTCTCCGCTGGACTACTCACCGTGCTCCCCTTCCCTGCCGCCACTCCGGCTCCGGTCCAATCCAGCCAACCACGGGTGGGTGGTCGAGGGGACGTCCTCCACCGGTGAACTCTTGGTGAACGACCTCGCTCGGGCTGGTCGCGCGGGAGCAAGGCGATGTTCGTCCTGGTGATCGTGCTGGGTGCCGGCGCGAGCGTTCGACGTCACCGATGGACTCCATGATCAGCACTTTCACGATCGGGCGAAGGCGACGGCGACCTCGACCGGACTGGGACCTCGAAGCGGAGCTGATGGCCGGGACGTGGGACAAGATCATCGCCATCTGTGGCCGGGCAAGCAGTCGGCTGATCTGCTGCGCCAACGGTGGAACCGGTGCCCCGGGCCGACGGGCGTCGCGATCCTGGCCGTCAGTCATCCTTACAGGCCCGCATCTCTGACTGGAGGGTCGCGACCAGATCTGCTCCGAACGGTCGCGGCGCTGACGTCTTGCCGTGGCTCGGGCTCCCGTTCTCGGCCGCGACCAGCTGCACGCAGCGGCGGTGCGCGGCCGCCTAGTGGTCCGTCGTTGATTTGATCTGGTGGATGGTGTTGCGGCCTCTGGACACCTTCTGGATGATCTGTTCGGCAGTGGCTTTCCAGATGAATGGTTTGGGGTCGCTGTTCCAGTGCTCGGCCCATGTCGTGATCGCATCGGTGAGGTCTTCGACGGAGGTGAAGACGCCGCGGCGGAGGCGTTTATCGGTGAGTTCCTTGAACCAGCGCTCGACCAGGTTCAACCAGGAGCTCGAGGTCGGGGTGAAGTGCAGGTGCCAGCGCCGACGGTCCTTGTGCGCCAACCACTTCCGGATCTCGGGAGTCTTGTGCGCGGACAGGTTGTCCAAGATCACGT
>NZ_BAABAB010000036.1:83663-169016 GCF_039537205.1 Microlunatus ginsengisoli
CTCATCGAAACTGAACAGCACCGCCCGGGCCGGCGGCGCCAAGTACAGCCCGACCACGTCAACCAGTTTCGCCTCGAAGTCGGGATCGTTGCTGAGCTTGAAAACATCCACCTTCCACGGCTTCAGCTCGTGATCTGCCCAGATCTGCGCGACTGTGTCCTTGCCCACCCTGACCCGCTCGGCCATCGACCGAGTGCTCCAATGCGTGGCCCCACCCGGCGGCTGTTCGGTCAATGTCAACTCCACCACCCGAGCCACCGTGTCCTGCGGCAGCCACGACTTCCGGCCGCGCCCCTTGGCGACCACCCCGACCCCGCCGACACCCTCTTCGGCGAACCGAGAACGCCAGCGACGCACCGCATCCGAATCGACCGCACACCGCCGCGCGATCTCCTCGTTCGCTACTCCGTCAGCCGCCCACAACAAAGCTCGCGCCTGGATCACCTGACGATGCGGCAACACCGACGACGCGGCCATCCGACCAAGCTCGTTCCGCTGATGATCACTCACCGTCAACGCCGTAGCCACCACACGGCCAGTCTATCAAAATGCCTTGTTAATTCGCAGACACACCACTAGGGCGTGGTGTGATCCTGTGCTGCATGGCGCGCAGTTACTTCGTCGAGACAGCGGCGGAAGCGGAACATGTCGTCGAGCGGCTGGTCGCATCGGGATTCGTCACGAATGCGAAGCCGTTGGCGGACGGGTACATCGTCTTTGTCGACGGCGGTCCTTCCGTGACCATGGAGGAAACGTTCCTCAGGCAGGCGCCCTCGGCGCGGCGCGTGGACATTTAGGTTCCGACAGACTGCACGCGCTGTTCACCCTCCACATCGAGACGACGCCCGTGACAGCGCGGCATCCACTCAGCAGCCGCAGCCCGCGCCGGCGGCGCTCCGGTTGTATCGCGCGGGACTGGCGCTGGCCAATCCGCACAGGTCGCGCGCTGCGCCAGCTCAGGACCGCCGTGCCTACGGCATCCGGCTCCCTCGCCCTGGGGCGTGGCGTTCAAGCCTCGACACACAGGTAGTCGAGCGTCGCGCCGAGGCTTCGGACCTGGTCGAGCAGGACACAGACGGCTGCCGGTTCGCCGATTCGGGCCCTGACATGAACCTCACCGCAGGAATCTTCGACCTCGTCCTGAGCGAGCGCGTCGGCCATGTCCACAGTGAACGCGCCTCGCAGAACGATGTGTGCGATGCGAGTTCCGGACACACTGCCGACCGACGAACTGAGCGCCATTCCCCAAAGATGGCGAGTTCGAACGGTCCGGTCGTTTGCAATCGTGACCGTCGGATTGCCCCGCCAGGGTAGGTCCTCGCTCTGATCGGATACGGCGGACCCACGCCGACGGGCGACGATCATCTCCTACAGATCGGTTCAGCCCTCATCTGTCGACCGTGACCGGCCACCACCATCGGACCTGACAGCTTCAAAAGTCCGCGTCAGTTGAGGCTCGGCTCGGCCGGCACCAGTCCGGCGTGGCCGAGAAGCTGTCGACCTCGCCGGGTGATCCGCGGCGGCCCCGGCCGGAGGGGATCGATCACCACCAGCCGGCGGACGGCGAGTGTGGTAACGGTCCAACTCACCGACCGACCGTCGAGCTCGTGGACGGCGAGCTCACCGAACTCCGTCAGCCGCCGGACCCGGCCGTGCGCGACGGCCAACAGCACCCAGACCTGTTGGGTCGTCAGCAGCTGCCAGTCCAAAGCCAGGGCCGACTGGCGTCGGTGCCAGGTCATGCCCGGGTCCCATCGGCGACAGCGGATCTCGAGCCATCCCGATCAGGGGGCCCGGGCGTCGCGATCCGGCGTCGATGGTGGCCAAGCCGACGCCCGGCCGGGGATGCGCGGCCCATCTGGAGAGGCCCCTCTAGCCGCCGGTAGTAATTCTGTCCTCGTCGGCGGGCTGGGTCACGGCGAGGTGGCCCTCCCACTCGGCATTGACGTTGCCGGGGTCGATCGGGGTCCGCCGGGACCGGTAGTACAGGCCGGCGGCGACGGTGACCATCAGCAGGAACACGACGCCGACGCCGAGCGCACCGCCGATGTAACTCTCTACGAACCAGCAGCCCGCACCGACCAGCCCGGCGGCCGGCAGGGTGATCAGCCAAGCGACCACCATCCGGCCGAAGACGCCCCAGCGGACCGGAACGCGGCGCCCGACACCCGAGCCGAGGATGGACCCGCTGGCGACCTGGGTCGTCGACAGCGCCATGCCGAGATGGCTTGAGGACAAGATGATGACCGCCGACGACGTCTCCGCGGCCATCCCCTGCGGTGAGCTGATCTCGACCAAACCCTTGCCCATCGTGCGGATCACCCGCCAGCCACCCACCCAGGTGCCGGCGGCGATCGACACCGCGCACGCCACCTTCACCCAGAGCGGGATCGCATGCACGTCGGTCCAGGACCCGTAGGCGATCAACGCGAGGGTGATGACGCCCATCGTCTTCTGGGCGTCGTTGGTGCCGTGCGCCAGCGACACCAGGGACGCCGAGCCGACCTGACCCCAGCGGAAGCCGGCGTCGCGGCGCGCCTCAGGAATACCGGTCACAATCTTGAACACGACCCATGTGCCGATCCCGGCGACAAACCCAGCGATCAGTGGCGAGGCGACGGCCGGCACGACGATCGACGTGATCACCCCGTCCCACTTCACCCCGCCAACACCGAGGGCGGCGACCGCAGCGCCGATCAGCCCGCCGAACAAGGCGTGGGAGGACGACGACGGCAGCCCGAACAGCCACGTGATCAGGTTCCACACGATGCCGCCGACCAGCCCGGCGAAGATGATGATCAGGATCGGCAGGCCGGTCAACCCGGGTATCGGCGCCCCGTTCGGTCCCTGAATGGCGATGATCTTGTTCGACACGGTCAGCGCAACCTCGATCGACAAGAACGCACCGAGCAGGTTCAGGCACGCCGACAAGATGACCGCAGCCTTCGGTTTCAAGGCCCCGGTCGCGATCGATGTGGCCATCGCGTTCGCCGTGTCGTGGAATCCGTTGGTGAAGTCGAACGCCAACGCCGTCACTATGACCAGGACCAGCACGAACAGGGCCTCGCTCATGACCCGATCGTCACGCCTCTACAGGCTAAGGCGAAAGGTCCGCCTGTGCTGTTAACGCAAAGTTCACTTGGCACCTCAGCGCCGGCGAGCATCCGCTCGGCAGGGATGTGCGGACCTAGCCGGCAGGGTTTCGACCGCCGATGAGTTCCTTGGATGAGCGTCCGTGTGGCAGTCGACGTTGACGCTGAACCGCCGCCGCGGCACCGACGGGTCAAACGAGCCGACCAGCTCGCCCGGCGCGGGCACCGCTCCCCTTGTCACTCCCCCGACAGTTGGGCAAGCTAGAGCCATCCCAACGTTTGCTGCGAAGCGCAAAGGAGCGAACAGTCATGCCCAAGAAGGACGAGGAACCGCTCGAGCTTTACATCGCCACCTACTCGGACTCCTCCGTTGCGGAAGCGGAGTGGAACGCGCTCAAGCAGTCAGCGCACGACAAGACCGTCACCGTCGAGGCGTTGGCGCTCGTCGACCGCGACGAGGACGGCAAGGTTCATGTCAAAGACACCACACGCGAGACCGGTGTCGGCGCAGCGATCGGAGCTGTGGGTGGAGCCGTCGTCGGGCTGATCTTCCCACCGTCGCTGCTCGCCTCCGCGGCGATTGGTGCGGGAATCGGTGCCGGTACCGGCAAAATCGTCGACCGTGTCTCGAAACGCAAGGTTCAAGAGGAAGTGGAATGGGCGGTCGGCCCCGGCCAGTCGGGCATCGTAGTGCTGTTCCCCACCGCCTCAACCGCCGAGGTCGAGCAGGGCCTCACGAAGGCAGACCGTGTCGTGCGTGAACACATCGAGGACGACGATGGCAAGAAGAACGACGAGCCCGACATCTATCGATGAGCCCTAGGAGGCGAGCGTGACCGAGACCCAGTTCGCCCGATCCTCGTCTCGTCCGGTTCAACAGGGCCAAAAGAACGCGACCCGCCGTCCGGCGTGAGACCGGTGCGACAGCACGCTCACCAGTCCAGGATCGCCGGAGCACGGGGTCGCCGCAGGCCCCCGGCCGTCGACGCCGGGTTGTCGTCAGCCGTCTTCGTCGAACTGCTTCCGTGCTCCCCGCCGCGTCCGACCCCTGCCCCGCTGCTCGCAGCAAACCATGACCGGAACGCCCGTAGGGCTTCCGCGTCCGGTGAACTCTTGGTGAACGACCTTCCCGGGGCCTGGTAGGCGCAGACAAGGTAGTTGCAGGATCAAAGCTTGTGAACGAGGCGTTGTTCATTCTGGAGATCGTGGTGGCGGCGGCGTTGGTTTTCCATCCACCGGCGGGTTCGACGACACGGCGAGGGCGATGGCGACCTCCATCGCGGCCAGCGCGTTGAGGCCGAAGGTGGCGGGCGGGCTGTCGGCCATCCTGAACCTCGTCGGCGCGTTCCTCCCGAGCGAGGTGGAGTCGACGGTGTCGAACAAGATCATCGCGATCGGTTCATCACCGACGCGATCGGCGGCATGGTTGGAGTGCTGGTGATGTTCGCCGGGATGGTCGCCGCCTCCGCGGGCATGTGTCTTCGGACTCGCCGAACCGCGATCAACCCGGACAACGTCAACGCCGAACGGCAGGTCCAGCTCGGCGTCGATGACGAAGCCGAGACCGGAAAGACAGCCGTCTGATCGGCTCGTCCATGCCGCGCAGACAGGACGACACCGTGACCCGGGCCCGGCATCTGGCCCGACGGCTGCTGCGCAAGCAAATGCCGGAACGGTGGGCCCACACCAAGGGAGTCGCCCACCGCGCTGCGCAGGTGGCGGTCACCGTGCCTGTCACCGACCGGGACGTCCTGGTCGCCTCCGCGTGGCTGCACGACATCGGCTACACCCGGGCACTCCGGCGGACCGGTTTCCACCGCCTCGACGGCGCAATCTATCTCAGCCGGCAGGGCTGGCCGGACCGGATCACAGCGCTGGTCGCGCACCACTCCGGCGCCCGGTTCGTCCCGGTCGAGCGGGGATTCGCCGACCAAATGGCGGACTTCGATTTCGAGGACTCTCCGGTCTCCGATGCGCTCACTTACGCCGACCAGACCGTCGGCCCCCACGGCCGCACCATGACGGTGGAGTACCGGATCGCCGAGGCGATCAGCCGGCACGGCCCAGACTCACCCAACGCCCGCGCCCGGGTCGACCGAGTGCCCTACCTCCTCGCCGTCGCCGACCGCGTCCAGCAACGACTCGCCACCGCCGCCGGAACAACCTCGGACGCCGACGGATGATGCTGCCACTCAGCGTGCGATTCGGCATCAGCCGACGGATGCCGCGACCTGCGCGACCAGATCGGCGACGACGCGCGGCTGCGGTACGTCGGCAGCCCGACCACTCCGGGTAGCTGGTCGGGGCGGGCCCAGCGCGCGTCGTCGTCTTCACAGTGGTTCAGCAGGGCGTCGACGGCGAGCCAGTGGGTCGTGGGGTCGAGCCCGCCGCGCTCGGTGGCCGCATCGAGCAGCGGGAGGTAGCCCCTGATCGGGGCGATCCGGAGTGCCGCAGCCCCCGGGCTGACCGAGCTGGCGACGTCGCGCATGTCGACCACGCTGAAGATGCCGACCACGGCCGCGCCCTCGCGGCGCGTTTCGGCGGTGTACGCCTGCAGCACTGCCTTGGGCGACCGCGTCGTCGACCAGCGGCACCCGCCGGCCGGCCACCCCTGCCCCCGACCGCTCGGCCCAAGCCGGCGCTGTGGCATCACCGTCATGCCGGCCGAGCCACAGGTCGGAGATCGACTGAGGGCTCCCGCTTCGCTGGGGAAGGAGCGCGCTCGTGATCAAACTGCGCACACATTGCACCGCTTCGGCGCCGTGACTCGAGGCACAACCTCCAGTGACGTACAGCCGACGTCGGAACGAAGCTCGAGCACCCTCGCCGTTCCCGGGGAGCGGAGCCGCGACTGCCGAGCTGCCCCATCGAGCTCGGCCGCTTGACCGCTCTTAACTGTGCGAACGCGTTGGATTCCGGCGGCCGGGGTATGGATCAACCGGTGCATCTTGCGAAGCATCCGGATACGCCACCTGCTTACGACGCGACGAACGGAGCGGCATGGGTAGCAAGAAGAAGGCACGCGCGATCGAGAAGCTCACGGCAACTAACGGGGATCTGAAGAAGACCTTGTCCAGCGTTCGTGGTCAGCTGACGAAGACCGAGACCAAGCTTGAAAAGGCGAACGAGAGAGCGGAGCGCTGGAAGAAGCAGGCAGCGGCGCACCGCACCGCCGCCTCCCGCTCCGACGCCCGCGTGGAGCGACTGCAGAGGAAGCTCGACCGTGCCACCGCGGCCTTGAAGCCGGTTGCCGCAGCCGCACCGAACTTGGCCGCCGGAGCAGGTCGTTCGGTGACCGGGCCCACCGCGGCCGACGGACTCACTGTCCCGGACAAGACATGGACTGTGGTTCAGCTCCAGGCCGAGGCCCGGGCACGCGGACTGACGGGCACGTCCAAAAAGTCGAAGCAGCAACTGCTGGCCACCCTGAACCGACAGACACCGAAACGACGACCCAAGAACTGACGAGCGGTCGTCGGTTTGAGGTGTGGCACCGCAGCTCACGGGAGGATCTGTTCGCGTGCGCAAATGCGTGGAGACCGAGAACAAGGTCGACGTTGACGAGGCGTGGACTCTGCTCAAAGTCACGCGATTGGTGCGGGCCGGCGGTCGCCTGGAACAGGTCGGACTCGGCCCGGGCGGTAAGAGAAACACCTCAAGACGGCAGCCAAGCTGCCGGCCAACGCCGATCCCGCACCCAGCAACAGCCGGGACAAGCTCGACCAGGCCCTGGGCCCAATCCCACCGCGATCGCCCCGCCACGCACTCGGCGCAACTCCTCAATGAGGCGTGACCGCTCTGCCGAGCGGCCCAGCAGCGAGAGATGGCCGGTGCGACCATGGCGACACCCTAGCCGCGGCCGCCGCGCACCGGAACGAGAATGTCGTCCGGACGGGTGTCGCCGAATCGCGGGCCGCGGATGCGGCGGGGTTGGGTGGCCACACCAACGCCCGCCGCACCACACGCCTGACGGCCCTGCCGTGACGCAGATCTAGGGCGAGGCCAGGGCGGGATCGGCCTGCGCGTGCGCAACGACGGCGTGCAGATGGTTGCGCGAGATCTCGTCGGCTCGGAGCAGACACCTTTCGACCTCGTTCACCCACTGATCGTCGAAGATCAGCGCGATCCCGGAACCTCCGACGGGAACAATCCACTCGACACCGGCTCCCACTTCGCGCTTGGTGACCCGATCCACAACGGCGCCGGATCCCGCGCCGACGACGGCGCCGACCGTCGCCGTGGCGATCAGGGACGGCGGGAAGATCAGACCCACCAGCGTGCCGGCGTCGGCCCCGACGGCAGCTGCGACGCCAGGCTCGTTTGTGGTGTCCTCGACGTGGATCTTGCCGTCGGCGTCCCGGGTCACCAGGGCCAGCGCCTCGACGCGGATCACATCGTCGGCGGCGAGCCGCTTCAGTGCATCCCAGTCCTCGGCCGCCGTCGCCGGGTCGCTGTAGGCAGCGACATAGAGATGCCGCGTCTCGCTGGCCTTGCCCACCGTCGAACCACCTTTCCCGCGAGCGCGCGGACGTCTAGCCCACCGCGACCTGGAACCTCCTGGACCCCGGCAGAGTGCCGTGACCGGCGGAGCGCCGGCCGGCCGCCACGTCTCATGCTGGCGTTCCGCGGCACTCCCATCAGCCGCGCGGCGGTGAAGATGTCGTGAACACTCGACGACCCGGGGCCCGAACGGATACCCGCGGGTGCCCGATGCCGCTGCGTTGGACCCGCCGGCGGCGATGACTGGTCGTTGGACGCCTTTCGACGTCGCAAAGGCAGCATCGGTGCGTCACACGATCACCTGCGCACATTCGATGTACGCCGATCGCCGTCGCCGGCCCGGGACGCTGCCGTCGGGTCAGCTGGTGAACGGCACCCTGTTCCAGGACAGAACCTGGCGATCGGTCGGGTCGATCCGCACCCGCAGATAGTCCTTGGCGTTGTCCGAGCCGTCCACGGTGACCCGCGACAGGTTCCGCGCCGGTGCGCTCACGTGGTAGAAGTCGAGCCAGGCAGAACCCGGAGCCAGGGGCCGATCAGAGTTGTAGACGTGGCTGTCACCGTTGAACAGATAGACCGGCCGACGAAACGTGGCAGCCTCGGCAGCGATGGCCTGCACGACGGGCTGGAAGGCGTAGTAGTCGGCGAACGCCGGATTGGTCGCGGTCGGGTCGAACATGTCGGCCTGGGTGAGCAGCACCACCGCCGACAGGTGGCCGCGGCGGGCGGTCGCGAACGCGGCCCGGATCTCGGCCACGTCGGATGCGGTTCGGCCGAGCACCTCAGCGGTCTGATCGGGCGTCGGCGCCTGGTTGCCCGTCCACGGGGCCATGCTGTTGTTGCTGCCGACGATATGCACGGCAGCGAATGAGACTCCGCTGCGGACGAACCGGACATTCTCCGGGTAGCCGGCGGCCGCCTCCGAGTCCACCCGCTCGGGTCGGCCGAGAGTGAACCCGGGACGGGCGAAGAAGACCTGCCGGACCTTGGACAGCCGCTCCAGCGGGTTGTACGACCCATTGTTGGGACGGTGGCAGTCGGTCCACTCGTTGTCCCCGACGGTGTACACGAGAGGGTCGGCGAAGCCGTCGAAGTCCTTCTTGATCATGGCGAAATAGTCGTCGCTGCATACGGACGAGCCGTTCTTGATGTCGCCCAGGTGCACCACCCACGAAACGGAAGGGTCGCTGTTGATCTGGTCCACGACGGCCGGGAACTGTGCGATCTCCGCTGCACCGTAGGGAATGTCGCCGATCACCGCGAACGTGGATCCGTGATCGCGGCCGGTGGCTCGGTGTGGCGCCGCCGATGAACTCGAGGCGCCCACGATCAGGGATCCGACCGTGATCATCATCGCGGCCAGGATCGTCAAACGTCGGCGCATCACTGTCTCCTCCGTGCCCGGGAACTCGACCGAGCCTGTCGGCCACAGGTAACGGGCAGCGGACCACCAGGTGACGATCAGAGCAATATCGAACGAGCCGGCCACGATCGCACCAAGGGCTTGCCCGACACAGAGCCGCACGCGGCGTGGGCAGTCAACAACGAGTCATGCCGAAGAAGGCGTGTGTGACCCCGGCGCCCAATCGCGGATCCGGAAAGGGTTCGAACACGGCTTCCCGACCCGGCATGGCGAACTGTCACAACTGCCCGCGCTACGAGGGCCGCCGGCTGTGACACGGGCTTCCCAGCCGGGGCCGAACGGCCGCCGGTTGGGGAGACGCAGATCCGGAACAGCGCAACGAGTCTGACCGGTGTACCGGCATTGGAGCCGTCGCGGGCTCTGTCCGGCGCAGCCGGATTGTGGGACCTTGCCGGCCTGCTCGCGGTGATCGACCTGTCCGCCGCAATCGCGGGTTTCGAGGCGGACGCCGGGTCGGTCGCCCGGATCGCCGACGGATCGACTTCCGCTCAGACGGATTCACGTCGCGGTGTGACCGGCGCCGGGGATCGGGCTTCCGCCGCTGGCCCTTCCCCGGACGTTCGGCACCCGCGACTCGGACGTGGGCTCCTCGACGGCCTCCGCCCGGCCGTGGTCGACCGGGCCGAGATACCTGACCGAGCTGGCTGCCGCTGATCCGATCTCGTCGCGGGACGCTCGACGCCCTCGTCGGGGCCAATTCGCTCACCGGAACCTCATGCACCCGATGAGTTCGTGGCTCCGGCCGGTCCAAGCTGGTGACAGCAAAGGAGGACACCACCGTGTCAGAGCTTCGCGTCGACTTCATCACCTCCCTCGACGGCTACGCATCGGGAGAGGGGTGGCCTGGTTTTTGGGGCCTCGAAGGCCCGGAGTACCTCGCGTGGCTCGGCGAGCAGCCCGAGGTCACCTACCTGATGGGCGCGAACACCTACCGCCTGATGTCGGGCTTCGCCGCCGGCGAGGTGCCGGATGGCCAGGACGGGTTCAGGGCCGAGGAGGAGTCGTCGGTCAACCAGCTCACGCAAGCGTCCAAGGTGGTGTTCTCCTCCTCGCTCGAGGAACCATTGGCGTGGGCCAACTGCACGCTCGTCCGCGACGACGCCGTCGAGGCGGTCCGCGCTCTGAAGGAGAACGGCTCGAGGCTGCTCAGCACGATCGGCAGCCTCAGCCTGTGCCGGTCGCTGCTGCGAGCCGGACTCGTCGACCGCTTCCGGGTCGGGATGTTCCCGGTGATCACCGGGGCGACCGGCGCAGAACGTATCTACGACGGCTATCCCGACATCGCCCTCCAGATGATCGACCACCGGACCTTCGATGGCCGCATCCAGTTGGTCGAATACAGGCCACGCGTGCTCGACCACCCTCCGCTCGACAGCCCCGCGTGACGTCGCCCGGTCCGTAGCTGCCGAGCGCCATCGGACGGCATCGTCTCAGGTCGGGGCGCCGACAACTCTGCGTGCCTCCCGCCTGGGCGCGTCCATTCCCCCTCCGAGCCGTGTAGAGCCTTCGCGCTGCGCAGGACGGAGGGCTCGACGATCGTTCAACCACACCGGGCTGACATCGGGTCAGGTGTCTCAGCGTCATCGACGTCGTCGTGTTGGACGTGGAGTCCGTTCGTTTTAGCTGCACGTCGGCTTCGTGATCTTGGGACTCGCGCTGGTCGTCTGGGCAGTGGTGGATTTCGACTGGCCGAGGCTGGCGATCGCGATTGCCTGGGTAGTGATCGGCGCGGTTCAGCTCGTGCTCGAACCTGAGCGCCCGGTCGCGGAGCCGCTCCGGACTGCCTGATCCCCGATCCGTGGGTTCGGGCAGACGCTTGGAACCGTCCACTGGCCCGTCGGTGCTGTCCGGTGTCGCGCCAACTCCCGGTTGGCCGTCACCGATCGGGCGGCTGTCGACCTGGGCCGTGGCCGCTCGCTCCTGGACTGGGCAACGCTTTCGGAGCGCCGTCATACTTGCCGCCATGACGGACAGCGGTCGCAGCGAGCCGACGAAGCGGCTGCATGGAGGCGTGCATCCGTTCTACTTCGTGGCTGTGGGCTTCTTCGTGTTGTGGACGTTGCTCGGTGTCGTCTGGTTGGTTGCCGGCTTCGAAGAGTCGGGTTGGACGTGGTCGCTCCTGCTCTTTCTTGCCTGGTCGTTGATGGGTCCCGCGTGGATCGCTGGCCCTCACTGGGTGTGCAGCGTCGCGGCCGACAGCACTGGAATAGTCCGCCGGAAGGGGGAGGAACCCAGGCACCTCCGATGGGACGAGATCTCCTCGATTCGCGTCGGCGTGAGCGACGACAGCTTCGCTCTGATCGAGCTGCCGATTCTCGACGAGCTGCTCGCAGCACGGGCACGGCGCTTCGAACCGGTGATCACCTGCGGGTCGAGCCCGTACCTGGAACGCACCGTTCACCTGTGGGAGCTGGGACGGTTCAGCGGCCGTCGTGGGCTGGCCCGCATGTGCCGAACCGTCGATGTGTTGCGGGCACGAGCAGGATTGGAAGCTGCGGAGCATCCGTCGCTTGCCGAGTTGCGTGAGGAGTTGAAGGAACTCGCCTGGGACACCGCCAGCCCGCGCTCCGACTACAAGCCGCGACGCGCGAAGACCGAATAGGCGCGCGCGATTGGACTGGCAGCGCCGCCGGCTCGCCTCGTCGATCGCCGGCACAACTCGTCGAGCCGATTAGCGCTGCCGCGATCCTCCGGGTTGCGAGACCAACGGACGGCGGTTGGCGACGGATGGCCGCAGGAGGGCGGCTAGAACCTCATACTCGACGGGTGGAAGTTCCATCTCAGACCGTGGCCGACGACAGCCGGGTCCAACCAGCGACCCGGCCACGCGCCCGTGCGTCGCGGCGGGTGGGCTTTAGTGTCTGTCTCGCGCTGGCCATCGGTGTCTGGCTGTGGGCCAGCAGCAATCTGGCCGCCCCGTTCTTCCCGTTGGCGTTCGCCGCGTCCGTGCTGTTCGGCCTGGGCGTGTGGTGGCTTTGCCTCGCCGTGTTGGCGGTCCTGCGCAGGCAGCGGCCGCCGCTGGTCGTGCTGATCACGCCGATCGTGGTGCTTCCGCTGGTGGCGCTCGGCTTCACCACGCTGCCGATCAAAGCGCGGTGGCTGCTGAGCGAGCCGGTCTTCAACGCGATCGTCGAGCGGGCCGGACCGCCGACGCTTCGTCCTGCCGATCCCGATGATGAGGACGAGGGTTGGTCCGAGCTCGATCCGTGCCCCACGGTGATCGGCACCTATCTCGTCAACGAGTGCAGCCAGTTCCCCGGCGGATACCTGTTCTGGGATTCCGCGGGTTCAGGTCTCATCGACGACGGCGGAGTCGCCTATCTGCCGAACGGCATCCCCGACGACCTCGACACCGGCTGGTTCGAGTCGCCCGAGTTCACCCACCTGCACGGCCCCTGGTACGCGTTCGCCTCCAGCTGGTGACCCCTGCGGCCGCAGGGCCGTCCGCGGTCATCTTTCGGCCAAATCCGGCGCGCTCCACGGTGAGATTCCCTATCGTCTGCTGAGTGGAGCAGACCGAGCTCGCGGACCGGTTGCTGGCCGGTCCCCGCGGCCGCGATCTCTGTCTGTACGTCTCCGGGACCGACCCGTTCGAGGTGATCACCGCCACCTATCTGGCGAAGCGCCGGCCCGACGTCGGCGGGGACGGCAACCGGGTCGTGTGGATGTCCGGCCGGCTGTGGACCCCCGACACGTCGGCGGCGTTGGCGCTGGCCGTCGCTGCCCGAGCGGCGGTGCCGGCCAAGAAACTCAAGGGGCGACGGCTGCTCGAGACGTTGGCGGACGTGGTGGGAGAAGCGGCGTACTGGCAGCCTCCGGGCGACCAGGAGAAGGCCGCTGACGATCCGACCGTGACCGACGCGTTGAGGCCGGTCGCGGCCGCTGTCGCGGCGGCACCGGACGCCGGGTGGTGGACTCGGCCGTACCTCGCGAATGATCAGCCGTACGTGTCGTGGATCGAGGACGAACGGGCCACCCGGGCGACGCCTCCGCCGCTGACCGGCGTCACCGATCGGCTGACGGAATGGCGTCGTGAAGCCCAGCAGCCCGGGAGCGTGTGGTGGTCGACACCGAACCGGTGGGACGTGGTGACCACCGCACCGTCGTCGCGGCATGTGGCGGCAATACAGCTGGCGCTGGTGGAGGATTCGCAGGGCTGGCACCGCGCCCGAGTGGCCCGGCTGCAACCCCGGCCGGAGGCACGGGTGTACGAGGTCGGCGGCGTTGAGGACTGGACCGCGCTCGTCGAGGCCTATCCCCTCGATGTCGGTGCGTCCCGCGGCCGGTCGTGGCACGCACTCACCGGCCGCGACCACCGCTGGCTGCTCCCGGACTGGCCCCGAGTCGCCCACGACTACGACGGCGTTCACCTCACCGTCCTGGCCTACCTCAGCGGCGCGGGCAGAGCCCTCCCGGCGGCCGGTGGGATGACCGTGCTCGCAGGCTGGGAACCGGACGTCACCATCTGGCTCACCGACGCGCTCAGCCAAGCCGAGAACCCGACAACCTGGATCGCGACCCAGCCGACACGTTCCACGACCCGTTGGCGACCCGCATAGTTCGATGTGTATCGCTGCGCACGGACCGATGTCAGTCCTCGCGGCCGCGGGCGGTCAGCCAAACATGGAGCCGGACCAGTTCCTCGATCGGGTCGTCCAGTGAGGCGGCCAGCGAGCGGGCCTCCTCCGGCGCGATCTTGGCGGGGTCGATCAGCCGTGCCGCCGGCACCACGCCGTCGACGGTCCGCACCAGTCCGCGGGCGATGACGAGGTCGCTGCGGGCGCGGCCGCGGCGCGGCCCGCGGCTGGCGATGGGCGGCGTTTCGCCGGTCCGGACCAGGGTCAACACCCGGGCCCGGTTGGCGGCGTCGGACGGCACCCGGACGATCACCGCGCGCCCGCTGGCGGCGTAGCGGTTCGCCGCCCGGAGGGCCGCGTTCAGCTGGGCCCGGGTCGGCTGACCGCGGGCCTCGCGGGCCACCAGGTCACGGACCACGACGACAGGCTCGCGGGCGAGCTCGTCGGCGATCAGTTCCTGCCACGCCACCCCGTCCGCGACACCTGCCATGGCCCGAGCGTAGGTGTTGTCTGTTGTCCGTGGTGCGAGCTATCCGTGCTGACGCCCGGTCGACGGCTGCAGGATCGGACTGGTGATTCGGTCGGGCTCTCGGAGCCGCCGCGCTCGCCCTGACGGGCGCCTGGCCGCCCGTCACAAAGGCGGATCGTTGCGGCGGGCCGGGCACAACTCAGCGAGGTTCGGTGGGCTGCACGCATATCGAAAGCGCCTGGCGCTCATCCTCAGACCTGCCGCGCTTTTGGCGTCGTCACTCCGTCGCCGCGACAGGGTGGGTCTGCACGCCGGGGAGTTGGTTTGCGCACCTGGTCGGCTCACGACTCCGACGGCTCGCTTGGTCCGCCGGTGTCCAGCCCGGAGGTGTTGGCGTTGTCGTGGCGCGTTGACAGGTGCTCGCGGCGGGGAAACACTGGATCGAGGGGGTTGTCATGTCTTGGAACCTGAAGGGGAGCTACGTCGAGACCTGCTCGTGTGAGTTGATGTGCCCGTGCAACCTGTCCCTCGATCATGGCGCGACCTACGACTACTGCCGGGTCACACTGGTCTTCAACATCCGGGACGGTTCTATCGAGGGGACCGACGTCGCCGGCTGCAGGGTGGCGTTGATCGCCGACACACCGAAGGTGATGACCGAGGGCAACTGGCGCGTCGGCGTGTTCGTTCACGACGCCGCCAGCGAGGAACAGTTCAACCGGTTGGTTCAGGTCTTCAGCGGTCAACTCGGAGGGCCGATGGCTGGTCTGGCTCCGCTGATCGGAGAAATGCTGGGAGTTGAGCGCGCCACCATCACCGTCGAGGACAACGGGCTGCGGCACAGCGTCCGGGTCGGCGACATGATCGACTTCGAAATCGAGGACATCGTCCCCTTCGGCGTCGAGACAGGCGAGCCGGTCCGCTTCTCCGGAATGTTCCATCCGGTCGGTTCGGACCTGACCATGGCGGAGGCGAAACGATCACGGATCAGCGCGTTCGGCATCGACTACGAGGGAAAGACCGGACTATCGAAGTCGGACTTCTCCTGGGCCGCGTGAGCCGCTTGCTCGAATGAGCCGCGCTGAGGAGGCACGGACGGCCGAGAGCTCAGGCCTTCGGCCCGCTTATGCGGCCAGCCGGGTTCGGCTCGGACTTGTCGCACTCCTGCTGGTCCTCGCCGCTGCTGGGTGGTGGTGGATTCTGCGTCAGATGGCGGGGATGGCCAGCGGGCCGTGGACGAGTCTGGGCACGTTCGGCTGGTTCCTGGGTGTGTGGATCGTGATGATGGCGGCGATGATGTTCCCGTCGGTTGCCCCGACCGTCGCGCTGTACTCGAAGATGAGCCGTAAGCCGATGGCGTCGTCCTTCTTCGTTGCCGGCTACCTGCTCACCTGGACCGGTGCCGGTGTCGTCGCGTTCCTGGTTGGACTGCTCGGACCCGCGCTCGCCGGAGATTTCGCCTGGGAGCGCGGCGGTCGTTTCCTGACCGGGGCGACACTTCTGGTTGCCGCGGCCTACGAGCTCACGCCGTTGAAGAACGTCTGCCTCAGCAAGTGTCGCAGCCCGCTGGGTCTACTGCTCGGATCGTGGCGGGACGGGCGCTTGGGCGCGCTCCGCATGGGGATGCGGAACGGGGCCTGGTGCGTCGGCTGTTGCTGGGCGCTGATGGCGTCCCTGTTCGCTCTAGGCTTCATGAGCCCCCTGTGGATGGTGCTCGTCGCAGCCCTGATCGCGGTCGAGAAGACACTCCCCTGGCGACGAGTCGCAACCTATGGAGTCACCGCCGTACTCGTCGTCCTCGGCGTGCTCGTGATCACCTCACCCGACGTCCTGGCCGGCTTCCTGATGCCGATCCCCCGCCCGATGCGGTGACTCAGCTCAGCGGTCGCCGAGCCGTAACGTGCAAGAGTTCCGGCGTCGGCTCAGCATCTAGCTCATCCCACGGACTCGGCCCGAACTCGATCGACGATTTCGGCGGGCGAGGTCTGCCTGCTAGCAGGCTCTTCGCCTGGTTGTTGTCAGCGCGGAACGAAGTCGTACTCCTGGAAGGCGGCCACCTCGGTCTGCCAGCGCTGCTCGACGAAAGCGACATGCGCCGGATGCGCGTTGTACGCGTCGTAGGCGGACTGGTCGGCGAACCTCATCGAGAACTGCCAGGCCAGGTCGCTCTTCGGGCTGCACTGCTGCTTGATCACGAAGTCGGTGACACCGGGAATCGCGGTCAGGGTCCGCCGGGCGCTGTCGAGAAACTCCGTCTCCTGCGACGAGCCGGCCGGGTGGATCAGTCGGAAGACGACGGTGTGTTCGATGGCCATTGCGCTCCTGCGGACGTGGGGTCAGAGGGACGTCGGGCGTCGTGGCGTGCCGGCGACGGCGTCCAGAACATGATCGTAAATTGCGTCCGACGCGGCCACCGGACACGGGCGTCCTCCGACCACCGCTGCGCCGTCAGCCCACGAACTCGCATCGTAGCGGCGGGCCACGGCACCCTCGGCGGTCTTGGGCTACGCATCGAACCTTTCGCCCAGCGGCCGGCCGGGCGTGTTCGGGCGGTGTCGTCCGCGTCTACGCACTCAGGGCGGACGGTGCGCACTGCAGCCCCGGCCGCCGGCACGATGCGGACCGGTGTCGCAACCAAACATTGCACACTGCGTAATTGGTTGGGATTGCCAACCACCCGTGGGCGTGCCAGAGCCCCGTCTCCCGGCCGCGGCCTCGCTGCGCTCGGCGGTGCGCCACCGCGACGCTGACCGGCCCGGCGGACGGGTCGGCTGCCGGACGGGAACGAGGGCCGGGAAGAGGGGGCCCCGGGGACCGGGCGCGGATGCCGGGACGGCGTGCCATCCGTGTCCGGAACGGTGCATCAGGCGGCGCCAGGAGATGGACCGGAGGCTGGATACGCCAGGGCCCGGCGGGACGCCCCAGGCCGCGAACCGGAAGGGGACGCGACGAGACGCCGGCCGAACCGGACACGTGACGCGGCTCGAGACGCCAGCCGGACACGACACGCCGGTCGTACCGAACACGGGACCCGCGAGACGAGACGCCAGCCGAACCGGACACGAGACGCCGGACGTGCCGAGGCGCCAGCCGACACGAACCGCCGCGCGAGACGGCCGAGGCGCCAGCCGGACACGAGACGCCGGCCGGACCGGGCCGTGCCGAGGCGCCAGCCGAGGCTCATCGAATATGGGCACCGGACTCGCGATCGGTCCGTCGCGGCCTACCGGCCGGCATCCAGCCGTGCGCCGACCGGCGGGCCGGGACCGGACGCCAGGACGGGACAGGACTCCGCCCCCGGTCCGCGTGCGGCGGGCCGCTGCCGGCCGATGATCACGCGACCGCGTCCCAGAGCAGGTCGAGCAGCTGGCGGCGGAGCTCGAACAGGGGCGGGAAGTCGGAGGCGTAGCCGTGCAGCTCGACCAGCTGCGCGGCGTAGCGGGCGGCCAGCTCGGCCCGGCCCATCCCCTCGTCACGGAGCACCACGGCGTCGTTGAGCAGGTGGGTGATCTTCGGCAGCAGCTTGTCCAGGGCCTTGACGTAGCGGGCCTCCGGCGCGGCCCGGTCCTCGTAGGCGGCGATCGTGTCCGGCAGCCACGGCAGGGCGCCGCCGAACTCGGCGCGGAGCCGGGCCGCGGCCGCGGCTTCGGCGGCCTGCTTGCGCCGGCGGGTGGCGGCGTCGATCCGGAGCGTCACGGTGTCCCCGGCGTACACCTCGACCAGGTCGTGCACCAGCGCGTACTGCGCGACCAGACCCGGGTCGAGCCACGGCAGGTGCCGGGCAGCGAACGCGCAGCCCACCACACCCAGCATGACGGTGTGGTCGGTGTCGGTCTCCTGCCGGACGCCGTCCGGGTGCCGGCACAGCCGCTCGACCCGGCCGAACTCGAGACACAGGTCGGCGAGCCGGACGACCGGGCCGGCGTCCACGGCGGGGACGCTGTGCTCCGCCGCCGCGCCGCGTGCGGGCGGGTGGAGGACGACTGCACGGCTCATGACCTGCAGGTGTGCGGCGGAGTCACGGATCCGCCCAGCGCCCGTTCGCCCAGCGCTTGTTCACAGAGGGCCCGTTCGCACGGCGCCGGTGCCTGCCGTGTCGTTGGGGGTTGCCGAGCGAGGTCCGAGGCTGACCGTCGTCGGAGGAGCTGGTGCCGCGCACGGTCACGGCGTGAACAGCGAGCCCGACCCGACCGACCCGTCGAGCGTGTATCGGAACCAGTTCGGCGACCTCGAGTACCGGCGCGACGGGCGCCTGCACCGCGCCGACGGACCCGCCTGGATCGGCTCCAACGGCGACCGGGAATGGCGCCGGGCCGGCCTGCTGCACCGCACCGACGGGCCGGCGATCGAGTTCACCGACGGCAGCCGGGAATGGTGGGTCGACGGGGTCCGGCACCGCGCCGACGGCCCGGCCGTCGAGTACGTCACCGGGCGGACCGAGTTCTGGCGGCGGGGCGTGCAACAGCGCCCTCTCGCCGTCGTCGACGGGGACGGTCGGCACGCGACCCGAGCCGATGCCATCGCGACGGCCTGAACCAACTGCCGAGCGGTGCGGAGGGGCGGGAACCGTCATCGGCCGCCCGGGGACGATCAGTCCCGGCCGACGGGTGCGGATCGAACGTCGCCGCACACCGGTAGGCATGAGCTTCACCGGAACCCACATCACGAGTCCGTCCACGGGCATGGCGGCCGGCCGGCGCCGCCGGCCGAAAGGCTCGCCGGTCGGCGGGCAGTTCGCCGAGGAGATCGGCGACGAGTCACGGACCGAACTGGACGCCGCCGACGTCACGGCACACGGCGCCGACGCGGTCGGGTCCGACGTCCGGCCGGCGTGCGGCCGCTGCGGCCGGCCCGGCGGCGTGCACGACTGCGGCTCACCCGCCGACGACCCGAGCACCGCCTTCCGCTACACCAGCGTGAACAGGAAGCTGCGTGCCGAGCGGCTCGAGGCAGACCTGACCGAGGCGATCGAGCAGGTGGTGTCGTCGGGCCGGCTGCAGGCGTGGCTGGACCGGGTCGCGCAGAACCGGATGCCGCGGTGGTCGTTCGGCAACCAGCTGCTCGCCCTGTGGCAGATCGAGGGCCGCCGCAAACAGCTGGCCGCCGAGTCCGGCACGCCGGTCGGGGAGCTGCCGCCGATCATGGTGATGACCGCCGCCGCGTGGGACCGGGAGTTCGGCCGTCACCCCAAGGGCGGCGAGTCGGCGATCTGGATCAACGGTCCCCGCACCCGCAGGGTGATCCTGACCGATCCCGACACCGGCGAGGAGCAGGAGGACCGCCGTCTCGTCGGCATCACCCCGGTCGCCGAGTTCGACATCACCCAGACCGAAGGTCCCGACGTGCCCGACGTGCGGATCGCGGTGATGACCGACGGCAAGGTCCGGCCCGGCGCGTACAGCGGCCTGAAGAACCGGATCGAGAACTGCGGCTACCGGCTGGTCGAGGCCGAGACGGCGACGGTCGACCCGCGGCGGGGCGGCGGCGCGTACGGCTGGGCCGACCCGGCGACCAGGACCGTGCAGGTCGACCCCCGGCTCACCACGGCGCAGAAGGTGGAGACGATGGCGCACGAGCTGGCCCACATCCTGCACGGTCACACCGACGATCCGGCCCGCTACCGGTGGCACCGCGGCGAGATGGAGACCGAGGCGGAGGCGAGCGCCTACATGATCAGACGCTGGCTGGGTGCCGACGACGACACCGCCGACCACGACTCGTTCTCCCCCGGCTACATCGCCGGCTGGAGCGGCGGCAACGTGGCCCGGGTGAAGACGTCGCTGACGAAGGCCACCAAGGTCTTCCAGGAGGTCATCGACGGCGATTGGCCCGCGTCCGACTGAGCGCAGCCGTCCTCAATCCGCACCGGCACCGCAAACGGCCTACGCGCCCCGCACGCCGCCGCTAGTGTTCTCGCAACCGGCGATGGGGCGCCGATCCGTCGCCCGGGCATTGGGGGCTGAATGACACAGTGGCCGGCCGTGATCGCTTTGGACCTCTCCTTCCCCCAGACGCTCGTCGTGACCGTTGTCGGGGCGCTCGTGACAGCGCTCGCGGCGGTGGCTGCGGGGTATGTTGCGGCGAACAGCCTCCGGCAGAAGCGCAAGGACGCGGATGAAGCTGCGACAGCCCGACAAGCCGCGCTGAGTCGCGATTTCGGCATCCGCTCGGAACTGGCGGAGCGCACCGCCGTATGTGCCGCGACGATGTACATCAACTGTCAAGACGCTGGCCGGCACCTTCGAACCACCGCGTTCCGACGCTCGCGCATCCTCGGCCGGCTCGACGAGGCGTATCGACGTTTCTCGGTGGACTCGCGAGCACTAGAGACGCTGCTCGAGCTCAGGTTCGGGACTGCGGCGCTGCGTCCTGAGCAGTCCTCGACAGCCGGTGGCGGCGCCGTGGTGATGTATTGGCATCAGGTTCGTGATCTGCTGACGCTCTACTACTTCAATCTTCGCGGCGGCTACCCCGGACGTGTTCTGGAGGGGAACTCCATCGACGACGACGGGGCATTTCACGCCGGTTTCGATGCCGTGGCGTTCGGGGCGACGACGGAACGTGGTCTGGCCGAGATGCGCGCAAAGATCCGGAAGGAGTACGACGCCGCGCTCGTCAACTTCGTCGGCGCCCTTCGAGCCGATCCGATCCTGAACCGCTGATTCTCCGCGGGCGCCGACCCTTCGATGCGGCCCCGCGCGCTGGTCCCCGGCGGTCACAGGTAGCTGTCGACGACAAATCCGATGCGGACCCGATCGTCTGTGGGTGCCGGCCGGCCAGCAGGGATCGCTCCGGCCGCTGGCCGTCCGGTCTTGACGCCGAGGCACCGCCCCTCGGGCTCCTGTCCTTCTGGTGTGCGGCGGCGGCGGACTCGGGAGCGCAGCACCGCCGACACCATGCCATGCGGACGGGAGGCCGCGATGCCCCACGGGCCGCCTCGCCCGATCCGCTGGATCGAACGTCGCCCCGATGCGGGCAGATGATCGTGAACGGCCGGTACCCCCGATGTGCGAGTCAGTCGGGCCGATCGCGTCGGCCGAACCGGCCGGGGCGCACCCCGCGGTCCCACGCCGCCTGCTGCTCCCGCAGCACCGCGGTCACCAGACCGTCGATCACCGGACCGGTATTCATCCCCCGCCCGATGGCGGAGATGACCTGCTGGGCGCCGGTGACGGCCAGCTGGTGGCGGCGTCGGGCCGGGAGGCTGCCGGCGACCCTGGCGACGGTGTCGGCGAGCTCCTCGGCGGCGGCGAGGGCGGACCCGATCGTGCCGTCGAACCCGGTCCGGTACCCGGCGCCGAACCGGTCGAACGCCGACCTCAGCTCGGCCCGCGCGTCGGCCGTCGGGTCCGGCACGGGTGCCAGCGGGCCGCCCGCCAGCCCGTCGACGGGCCGCCCGGGCGGCGCGACCCACGGGTCCGGCAGCGCGTAGAGGTGCCTGGCGGCGGCGGCGTCGCCGTCGGGGGATGTGGCACGGGGCGTGGGGTCGTGCCCGGGCCGCGCCGGCCGCCGGCGGAGGTGGCCTCCGCGCCGACGCCGCGCTCGGTAGGTGGCGAGGTCGATCACGACCGCACCGGTGCTGACTGTCATGTCCTCCCGGTGTGCGGCGGCCCGCCGTTCCCCGACGGTTGACCCCTCGAGAACGGCCCCGGGTGGTGGCCGGTCGACTGCCGCACACGCGGGAGCCGTGAACACCCGCAGCCACCCGCCCACGCCCGACCCGCCGCCGGCCGGGGCGCCGGGTCTCCCGGACCGCGCTCCGATCCTCGGGCCGGCACGCTGCACGGTGCCGGTGCTGGTCGACGCCGGCTACGTTCTCGCCCTGGCCGCGCAGCGCAACCAGGCGACCGTGTCGAACTGCATCTTCGACGTCAGCCGCATCGTCGGGCTCCTCCGCGACGCGCTGCGCACCCAGCTCGCGGAGCTGCCGGGCCCCACCGGACCGGGCCCCACCGGACCGGGCCCCACCGGACCGGGCCAGGTCGCGTTCGGCTGGTACGACGCCGACGACCGGACCGGGCGGCTGGGAACGCCGTGGCTGGCCGCGCTCCGCGCCGAACCGGATGTGCAGCTGCGGCTCGGCACCGTCCAGCGGGACCGGACCGGCCGGCTCCGGCAGAAACGGGTCGACACCTTGCTGGTGGCGGACCTGGTCGAGCTCGCCTACCACGCCGCGCCACCGGCAGACGTCGTGCTGCTGGCCGGCGACGACGACCTGTCCCCCGGCGTCGAGGTGGCCCGGCGGCGCGGCCTGCGGGTCCACCTGTGCGCGATCGTCGACGGCGGCAGGGCGATGGGTGTGTCGTCGCACCTGCGCGGCCTGGTCGACACGGTCCTCACCGTCGACGTCGCCAACCTCTCGGCGGCGGCGACGAACCGGTCCCGGCTGTTCGCCCGGATGGCCGGACTGGGTGCTCCGTCCGCGGACGAGCATTCCGCCGCTGCCGGGACCGGTGTCGAGCCGGCCGGGGCCGTGGTGCTGGCCCTGACCGCCGCCGTGATGCCCCGGCGCGACTTCCGGGCCTGGGTGCAGCCGGTGCTGCCCGGGATGCCAGACCCGGCACGGCGCGGGCTGCGCCCGGGCCGCGACGACGGCACCGACCGGGACGGCGGCGCGGGTACCGGACCTGCGCCCGCGCCGCAGCGGGAGGTGTCGCGCGCGTGGCTGGCCGGCCGCAGCTTCGCCGACCGGTGGCTGCAGCGGACCGCTGCCGCGGAGCGGGACCGGCTGCTCGGCGAGATCGCCGACCGGGCCCCTTTCCTGCCGCTGGAGGTGGACGCGCCCCTGCTCCGTTTCGGCGCGGCGCACGTCCGGGTCCGCGACGACGAGCACAACCGGACCGACCTGAGGGCCGGGTTCCTCAGCGGTGTCGAGCGAGCCGCCGGCACCGGGCCCGCGGGGGACGGGCCCGCGAGGAACGGGCCCAGGGCTGCCTCCGGCCTGACCGGGGCGGCGTGACGAGTCACCGGCGATCGTCCAGGCGGGCCGAGCCGGGACTCAGGGGTCGTCGACACCGTCGATGCCGAACCGTTCGGCCAGGATGTCGCGGGCCAGCCCCTTGACCTGCGTGCACAGCTGGTCGGCCCGGGCGGATCGCACGTGCAGCACCTGGGTAACGTCTTTCAGCCCCGGCATCGCCTCGGGCTGGTCGGTGAGCTGGGAGGCGAACATCACCTCCGCGCAGCGGTGCAGTGTCGGGTCGATGCCTTCGGCGCAGTGGATGACGGCGGCCGCGAGCCGTTTGCGGTCCAGCGCGGACAAAACGCCGGTGTCGGGTTCGTCCTGGGCCACCGCCAGCGACTCGCCGCCGTCGGCATCGGTCGACAGCACCGACTCGACCGGCGCGAGGTCGGCGGCGGTGAACACCATCCCGGACCGTCCCGGGTTCTTGTGGGTCTTGCCCAGCTCCGCGTTCGCCCAGTCCAGAAAGGCCTGGTCCGCGCCCGGTTCGACGCCGTACCGGGTCCGGTAGAGCTGGCGGAGGGTGGTGAGCCGCATCCGGCGACGGTGCACGTTCGACATCTCGCCGCGGCCGTCGAGCCCGCCTGGACTGTCCAGATACGCGTCGAAGGCGCGGGTCATGCCCTGCCGGAGGAACGCCAGCAGGTTCTGCACCGGCACCGTGGACGCGACCAGCCGCGGCAGCCGGTCGTACACCTGCAGCATCACCACAGCGAGGGCGTCGTCGGCCCACGTGTTGGGGTCCAGGTTGCGGGCGTGGACCAGCAGGAACGCCTGCCGGGACAAGGCCGGACGCCAGGCCAGCAGGAACAGGTCGAGAGCTTCGTCGAGCCGTCCCGCGCGGTGCGCGCGGCGGAGCGTCTGCAGGACCCGCGGGAACGCCAGCGTCGGGGAGAAGTCGTCGACGCCGAACGGGAGCAGCGGCGGCTCGGGCTGCTCAGCGGCGGTCACGGAGCTCACCGTCGACCGTCCTGGCGGCGAGGACGGGCGGGCGGCCGGGCCCCTCTGCCGGGAAGGTGTCGGGGACAGGCGCGAACGGGAACCCGTGCCAGGGCCGGCTCCGCGGCCGGAACGCGTCCAGCCACGCCAGGATGCGGCGTCCGGAGGAGCGCGGGTCGACCAGCCAGGCCAGCTGGGCGTCCCGCACCTCGGCGAAGGCCGCGCCGGCGAGCATGGCGACGTGGCCGAGAGCGGCGTTGCTGCGGCGGGCGTCCCACAGCGGCGCGGTGGTGACCAGCTGCCGCAGCCGCACCCGCAGCAGCCGGCGGTCGTCGCCCGCGCACGCCGTCCACGGCACCTCGGCCAGGCTCTGGCTGCCGTCGAGGACGGCGAGCAGGAACCGGGCCCGGCCCTCGCGGGCCCGGTCGGCGGCCGCGGTGAGCTGCTCGCTCGACGGGGCGCGGCGCAGGTTGTCGGAGCCGCGGTGCGGGGAGGCGGGCTGCAGGCGGGAGCTGGTCCGGGCAGGCTCGGGCTCGTCGCGGGTGCCGGCTTCGACGTCCATGCTGCTCACCCCTCGACCCTGACCCAGGCCGCCATTGGATCAGCTCCCACCGACAACGCCTGCTGGGCGCGCTCGGCGGCGAGGTGGTCCTCGGGCCAGCGGCGCCGGTACGCCGCGACCACCCGGGCGACGTCGGTGGTGCCGAGCTCGCGGGCGACCTGTCGGACCTTGCGGCCGATGTGCGGGTCGCCGACGGCCCGGCGCAGGACGGTGGCGGCGTCCCGGCGGACCGCGGTCGTCAGATAGCGCAGCGGGTCGACCCGCAGGAACGTGTCCGGCGCGCAGCACAGCGCGATCAGCCGGTCGGCGGACGACGCGGTCTCCCCGTCGCCGAACAGCATCAGGTCCGCCAGCTGCTCCAGCTTCACCTGGTCGACCAGCGGCGGCGCCGGCCGGGTGTCGGTGCCCATCTCGCCGCGGATGCCGGCGTGCGCCTTCCGCAACGCCGAGTTCACCGTCGGCTGCAGCCACAGCAGGAACTCCCACCGGGCCGCCCGGCCCGTCTCGGCGAGCCGGGTCAGCGTTTCCCGCGGCGCGCCCGGCAGGGGCTCGAGCGACGGGTCGCCGGCTTGTGTCAGGCCGGACGGCGGCGCCGTCAGGTCGGTGTGGCCGGCCAGCGACCAGCCCATGCCGCGGGCGGACCAGGCGCGGGGGTCGCCCGAGCCCGGCCGGTCGAGCCGGAGGTGGCCGCCGCCCCAGCGGACCCGGACCGGCATCCGGTAGGTCCGGCCGCCGCCGGCCCGGCTCTTGCGGCCGACGTCGATCCGGGACTCGCGCCAGATCCACACCTGTCCGGCGGACAGCACCGTCTCCGGGGCGTCGACGTCCGGAACGTCGCCCGCGTCGGCGCGCCGGAGCAGGGCGGCCGCCTCCTCGCCGAGGATGATGGCCCCGAGCCAGCCGGTGATCGTCGCCAGCAGCGGATGGTCGAGCGGCGCGGACCCCGCGGCGGCCGGGTCGATGTCTTCGGCTGGGTCGGGGGTCCCGGCGGGTTCCGGGTTGGGCACGGCGCTCACCCCGCTCTCCCGGTCAACCGCCGCAATGGGCCGCGGCGGCGCCGGCCGGGCGGGGCGGTGCGGACCTCCAGCCCGGCGACGCGGGACAGCACCTGCTCGACCTGATGCGCCATCGCCGGCACGTCGGTCAGCACGACGCCGGCGTTGGACCGGTTCTGGATGTCCTCGTCGTCGGTGTGGATCGGGCCGATCCAGTGGGAACGCCGCGCCAGCCGGGACCCGAGCAGCGTCATGTCGAGCTCCGCCGAGCGGGGTGCCCGGTTGACCAGCGTCAGCAGCCGGTCCGGCGGCACACCACGGTCGGTCAGGAAGTCGAGCGTCTCCTCCAGGTGCCGCAGGCCCGGCACGGAGGAGTCGGTCAGCCCGAGCCCCCACGCCCCGCCGCGCAGCAGCGGCAGGACAAGTCCGGTCACCATGTCGGTCGGGTGGGAGGCGGACACCGGGTGGGTGTCGACGACGACCAGGTCGCCGACCCGGGCGGCGTGGTCGACGACGCGGCGGTACACGGCCGGGGTGCAGGCCTCCGCGGCGCCCGGCACCGCCGCCGGCGGCCCGGCGGCCAACGCGAACCGCACCTTGTCCCGTCGGACCCCGCGGAGCCGATCCAGCTCGCCGGGCGAAGCGACGGCGTCCTCCGGCCGGCCGCTGCGGGCGGCGTCGTAGACGGAGGGGACGGGCCGGTCCGGGTCGAGCCGCAGCAGCAGCGTCTGGTCGGGCTGCTCCCGGTTGGCGTCGACCAGCACGGTGCGCAGGCCGGCGGCGGCCGCGGTGCCGGCCAGGGCCTGCGCCACCGACGTCTTGCCGAGACCGCCGCGGGCGCCGAACACCACCAGCACCGGGGCCGGCGTGTGCGCGGGCCCGCCCCGCCGCGGACCGTCGAACACCAGCTCCACCGGATCGTCGGCGGTCCAGTCCGATTCGGCCCCGGTCGCGTCGCGTACCGGTGGCGGCGACATCACAGGTTCGGACGCGATGAGCGGGACGTCCCGGAAAGTCTCCGGCACCATGGACCCGGAGGCGCCGCACAGGCTGAGGGCGTCGGCCAGGCTGGCGGTCCGGCTGACCCGGCGCGGCACGGCCAGGTCGTCGCCGTCGGCGCCGCCGACCACGACCAGCCGGTGGCCGGCGTGCAGTAGCCTCCGAACCCAGGCGACGCAGGCCGGGTCGTCGGGGAGGTCGGCAATGAGCACCGGCACCCGGCCGCCGCCCAGCAGCTGCTCGATCTCGGAGGTGACAGCGTGGCAGAACGGTCCACCGACCGGGCTGTAGCTGGCATCGCGCAGGGGTCGGCGCAGATGGTCGAAGTCGCCGACCAGGCCGATGCGGTATCTGCTCGTCACACCCTGCTCTATGTGGGCAGGTCCGAAAAAGCGTCCGCGCCCGCGCCCGGCGCGCCCCGGCCCGCCGGATCGGAGGCCGACACGACAGCCCGCGCCGGATGTCCTGCCCACGACCACAACCGCGTGCCCGTCCGGCGGCGCACGCCGATTCGACGGATGTGATGGATCCTCTGCTCGCGTACCTGACCACGACCTGCGACCCGCTCACCGGCCTGGTGAGGCGGGTCGAGGTGGAGCGGGCCGCCGTGGCGGCGCTCGCCGACGACCCGGTGCGAACCTGCGTCTGGTTCGCCGCCATGATCGGCCCGTTCGTCCGCGCGCTGCCCGCCGGCGACCCGTGGACCAGCGTGTCGGCACGGCTGCCGAACGGCCTGACCGCCGGTCCCCAGCCCCCGCCCGGGCCGGCAGCGGTCAGCCCGTCCGGCGGCTTCGGCACCGTCGAGGACCACCTGGACCTGGTGCCGCGCGGCGCCGACGACATCGGCGACGATCTGCAGCTGGCCGGGATCGCGGCCCCGCTGCCGCTGCCCGCCGCCTACCTGATCGCGTCCGCCGGCGGCGGCGCCGGTCTGCCCGAGCTCGCCGCGGCCTGCCTGGCGGTGCGCGGCCTGTCGGAGGCCGACGGCGGCTTCGACGTCCCGCCGATCTGGGCCGGACTGGTGGCGCCGGGACGCCCCGACTCCGCGCCGGGCGGGTTCCACCTGCTGTCGTCGGCGCTGCGGATGGTGCTGGCCCGGTACCGCACCTATGTGGGCGACGGGGCGGTCAGTGCCGAGGCGCCGCAACTGGCGATCGAGCTGGACGCGTGGCTGGCGAGCCGGGACCTGGCCGGCGTCGACCCGTCGGCCCCGCCGGCCCGGCTCCGTGACGACCTGGCGGGCGCGCTGGCGCCGGTGCGTCGGCAGCAGCGGACGGACATCGCCTGGGCGGGCCGGGAGGCGGAGGTGGCCGTCGACGACCTCGAGCCGGCGGTGGAGCCGCCGCTGCGCAGCACACCGATCCCGGCGGGCTCCTACGACGACTTCCGGTTGACCTGAGCCCGCTCACACCTCCCACGCTCGCAGGGCTGGCTGGGCACGGCCGCCGCCCTGAACCGGGCGCCGCCCTTTCCACTGATCCGGCGTGGCGCTCCTCGAGCAACACACGACGGTGCGCAGCCGGTGGCGACGGCGCACGCGCGGGGTCGGACAGGTCTGTGGCCCGATAGTTGAATATTGAACGGAGCGGGTTTTGACCCCGTTCTTGCGATAGTTGAATGTTGAACGGAGCGGTTTTCGGCTGCGCGGAGCGGCGGTTGAAGCCTGAACGGGGCCGTTTTGGCCGTTCTGTCCAGGCCGTCCAGGCTCGATTTGGCTGCCCTGGTCAGCGTTTCACCTGGTCAGGTGCCGGTTTCCAGGCTGTCCAGGCCGTCCAGGGTGTTTTGTGTATGTGTATGTGTAAAGAACGGTGTGTATATGTGTGTATATGTGTGTTCTCCGGTGCAGATATAAATACCCAGGCTCGCGTGTATAGAGATATGTGTATGTGACTGGACAGCCTGGTCAGTAGTAGTAATAGCCCAGATCTTACGTTGTAAACTGCTTCTGGTCAGGTGTGATGATTTCCGGTTGCTGTCCAGGCTCGAACCAGGAATGCCTGGACAGGCCCTGGACAGCCTGGACAGGCACCCGGTCGCCACCGCCCGATCCTCCGACAGGCCCCCGACCCACGCGGTCGACCCCCGGTGCCGGCTTCACGCGCCGGACACCGACCCTCGATGGTCACACCGGTGGGCCGCCGGTCCTCACCATGGGGTCCGTCACACGATCGCGAGCAGCTGGTGGGGACCCACGTTCCGATAGTTGAATGTTGAACGGAGCGGTTTTCGGCTGCGCGGACCGTCGGTTGGAGGCTGAACGGCGCGGTTTCGGCGGTTCTGTCCAGGCTGTCCAGGCTCGATTTGGTTGCCCTGGTCAGCGTTTCACCTGGTCAGGTGCCGGTTTCCAGGCTGTCCGGGTCGTCCAGGGTGTTTTGTGTATGTGTATGTGTGAAGAACGGTGTGTATATGTGTTGTTCTCCGGTTCCGGAGGGAGATATATACACACTCGCTCTCGCGTATAGAGATATGTGTATGTGGCTGGACAGCCTGGTCAGTAGTAGTAGTAGCCCAGATCTTACGTTGTAAACTGCTTCTGGTCAGGTGTGATGATTTCCGGTTGCTGTCCAGGCTCGAACCGGAAATGCCTGGACAGGCCCTGGACAGCCTGGACAGGCACCCCTGTTGGTCGAGCCCAGTTGGCGGCGCGCCGTCCGACGCCGTCCGCCCGGCCGCGCGGTTCGTGCCCAGCACCCGACCCGCTCGCCGGCCACGCCCGTCGGGCGGGCGTCGGGCCGAGCGGACACTCGATGAAGCGTTCGCCGCATGGTGTGGGATGTGACCACGCAGACGATCGACCCGCCCCTCGTGCCAGGCACCGACCCGGCGGCCGGCGCCGCCGATCCGGGCACCCGCACGGCGCGTTCCGTCGGCCGGCGCGACCCGGCACACACCCTCCCCGGCCCGCCGGACCCGACGCCGCGGGACCGGCCGGCGCACCGCAGGCCCGCCCGCGAGGCACTGGACCGGGCCACCGTCCGCCGGGTACTGGACCGGTTCGCCACCTTCGCCGCACTGCCGGGGGACGACCTGCGGCTGGCCGGGCAGCTGCTCGGCACCGCCGCCGACCCGGCCGCGGTTACCGAGGCGTCGCTGGCCGGCGCGGGCGACACCGCCCGCGGCCTGCGGGACCTGCAGGCCATCACCGGCGCAGACTCCGACATGGACGCGCTGCTGACCGCGGTGGAGATCGGCCCGGAACGGGTCCGCGCCGTCAACGCGCTCGCCGCTGCCGCCGCCGGCCGCAACCCGGTGCGGCTGCGCCCCTCACACACGAAGGCGGCCCGCCAGGTCGTCCTCGCCGTCCGGGCCGTCGACCAGGCCGTGCTGGACCGGCTGCGGGCGCTCGGCGAGCTGATCGCCTGAACCGGCACCCGAGCGACCGCGGACCGAGGGAGGCCACCGATGCGACGACCGCGAAGCCGGCCGTTCCGCGCGAGACGGCGCGCGGGCGTACACGACTGGCTGGTCGATACCGCGCCCGATGTCCCCCGCACCGACCTGCCGCGGCCGTTCACCGGGGGCCGGCTCCGGCTGCGCTGGGTCCGGGCCGCCGTCGGCGCCTCGCTGGTCCTGGTGCCGGTCCTGGCGGTCGCGCTGATGGTGAACCTCGCCCGCGCCGAGCCCGCCGCCACCCCCACCGGGACGGCCGACCCGCCGTCGCGGGCCGCCGCCACCTCGGCGGTGCTGCGGTGGATGCAGCGGACCCCGTCGCCACTGCCCGGCGGCGGGCAGCTGCTCACCTGGGACGGCGCGACCCCGCTGCCGACGCCGTCCCCCGTGGCCGGCACCCCCGGGCCGCCGGCCGACATGGAGACCCACGCCTTCACGGTGCTCGCCGCAACGGGACAGCTGTTCCAGGTGTCGGTGACCACCGCGACCACGCCGGCCGGCGGCACCGTCACCGTCGGCGACCCGTCGCTGGTGGCACTGCCGCCGGCCGACCCGGATGCGCAGCCGCCCGGCTGGCAGACCCTGATCCCGGCCACCCCGACCCCGGCCGTGCAGACCGCGATCAGGGCGTGGGCCGCCGCCTACACGTCCGGCGACCCGGCCGCCCTGCGACAGTCCATCGGCGACCCGGACGCCGGTCACGCCTACATGCCGCTCGCCGGGGCGGTGTTCGTCTCGCTGCAGATCGGCCAGGCCGGCGAGGTGTGGGGCCCGAACGGGCCGCGGACCCCGGGCGGGGTGCCGCCGTCGATGGTCGTTCGGGTCGACGCCGGCCTGTACTGGCTGGCGAAGGGCCAGACCGCCGCCCCGCCGGACGTGCCCGCCGCCGACGTCTCCCCGGCCTCCTTCGACCTGCTGGTGCAACGGGCCGACACCGCCAGCCCGGTCGTCGTCGCCTGGGGTGCCGCCGGCTCCGGCGAGCTGCTCACTCCGTTCGGGAACCGGATCGAGGGCCGCAGCCTGCAGCCGGGCACCGGCGCCCCCGGCACGGCGACCACCCCGGCGGCCCCGCCGACGCAGCACCGGTCGGACGGCGGCTGATGGCGTTCGGGCGGCGTGCGGCACGGCTTGCCGGCGGCTGGCCCGCCGCCATGCGGGACGTCCCGGCCTGGCCGACGACGATGCGCACCAATCTCGGCGACGGACGCCTGATCGGGGTCAGCCCCAACTCCCGCGACGGCATCGGCAGCGTCTGGCTGTACAAGAGGGTCCCGCTGTCGCCGATGGTCGACGCCCGCGACGACGCCGAGCTCGAACGGTCCGTGCTTCCCCTCGCGGAGGCGTTCGACACCTTCTCCCGCTCCGCCGCCACCGTCGGCGGACGGAGACTGGCCGAGACGTCGTACCGGGAGTTCCACCTGCTCGCGGTCAACGTGCCCCGCCGGTTCTCCCCGCCCGCCGGGCACCCGCTGCAGGACCTGCTGGCGGGGGTCTTCGGGCAGCGGACCGTCGAGCAGCGGCTGGTGCTGCTCGGGGTGCGGCTGGTGCCGGCGGTCGACACGTCCGGCGGCCTGCGCGACGCCGTGCGCGGTTTCGCCGAGTCACTCACCTCGGCCGGGGTGCCGCTGGTCGAGTTCGGCCGCGACTTCCAGCGGCTCGACGCCGACCTGACCCGGGCCGGGCTGAGCACCCCCACCGACGCAGACGTCCGGCTCGCCAACTGCTGGTGGAACCTGGGCCGCTACGCCGACACGCCGATGATGGCCCACCACGACCACCTGCACCTGTTCGGCACGATGCAGGCCGCGGTCCGGGCCACCGGCCCCAGCCCGGCCGCCGACTGCGCCGACTGGGACCCGGCCGCGGTGCCCGACCAGTGGGCCGTGACGCTGGCCTCCGTCACCGACTTCGACATCGACGGCATCGGCTGCCACGACCGGCGGGCCCGCTGGGTGTCGACCCTGCTCGGCATGGGTGCGCTGGCGGTGTCGGTGCGCGGCAAGGTGGAGCCGGCGAAAGTGACCCGCGGCGTGGTCCGCCGCAACAAGGAGCTGTACGAGCGCGACATCGTGGAGCGGGCCGCGGCCGGCAAGTCGTCCCGCGGCGAGCAGGACACCCGGCTGGCCCGGCTGGCCGGCGTGGAGGACCTCTACGCGAACGGGACCGCGCCGCCGACGATCAAGGGCCTGTCGGCGATCGTCGGGTTCGACGGCAACGTGGCCGACCTGCGCGACATCAGCCCCGGGCGGCTGCCGCTGACCCTGGCCCCCATGTCGGACCTGCAGCCGGTGGCGATGGCAGAGACCTGGCTGTGCTCACCGGCCCGCGGCAACCCCACGCTGCACGATCTGCCGGCCCACGCCGTCACCTTCTCCGGCGTCACCTCGCTGTCCACCGTCGGCGACCCGCCGGCGAACTCGATCCTGCTCGGCTTCACCGAGACCGACCGGCAGCCGGCCTGGATGAACACGGCGGCCGCGTCCAACGACGACCAAGTCCCGGTCATGATGGTCCCCGCGGCGTCCGGGTCTGGCAAGACGATCCTGGCCCAGTGGGCGGCCTACCAGGCCGCGCAGGTGCCGAACGCGCTCGGCGAGAAGACACCGGTGGTGTTGTTCAACCCGAAACCGGGCCAGTCGCTGCAGCCGCTGATCGACGCCGTCGGCGGCCGCTCGTTCCGCCTCGACGAGCTGACCGCCGCCGACGGTGCGGTGGATCCGCTGCGGTTCGCCCGCAGCCCCCGGGAGGGCATGGATCTGGCGGTGAGCGTGCTCCTCGGCATCAACCCGTGGGGCCCGGACCGCGACGGCTACGAGATCGCCCTGTTCAAGGCGCTCAAGCACGGGATCGACCGCGGCGCCGGCGCCACCGGGCAGGCGCTGCACACCGCCCGCGCCGACCTCGACGACCCGGTGATCACCCGGATGGTCGACGCCGTCGACACCCTGCTCGAGTCGGTGCCGCAGGTCCGCGCCCTGGTCGGTCTCGACCCGGCCGGCGACGGTCTGCGACTGTCGCAGGGCCTGACCCTGATCGAGGTCGGCAACTCGCACCTCAACCTGCCGGAGCCGGGCGCCGCGAACCCCGACGTGACCCAGCGGACCGCGCTGGCCCTGGTCCGGATGATGGTGTTCGGCACCATGTCGGCCCTCACCGGCCGGCAGGGCGTGGTGTTCCTCGACGAGGGCTGGGTGTTCACCACCGCCGGCCGCGCCGAGATGGACCGGCTGGGCCGGCTCGCCCGGGCGCTGGAGGTCTTCCCGGTGCTGCTCACCCAGAAGGTCTCCGACGCCCTCGACGCCGGGATGGCCGGCTACATCTCCCGCGGTCTGATCCTGTCCATTCCCGACGCCGACGAGGCCCGAGCCTCCTTCGAGCTGTTCAAGCTCGACCCCACCCCGGAGCGGATGGCCCGGGTGACGGCGAAACCGCGGATCGGCGGCGACACCACCGAAGACGGCGCCAGGGAGACCGCCGCGTTCGACTGGCGCAGCCTCAAGGCCCTGGTCGACGCCGACCGGGTCGTGCACCGTGGCGCGGTCGGCTACCACGTCGACCTGGCCGGCCGCTGCGTCCCGGTCGAGATCACCATCCCGGACTGGTTCCTCCGTGCCGCCTCCACCAACGGCCTCGACATCCGCGCCCGGCAACAGGCCGCACCGACGAACACGCCCGTCGCCGCGCCGCACCGATGAACTGAGCCTGCGCCGGCCCGCTGTCGCCGGATCGTCGACCGCCGCACACCAGCGGCCCATGACCGTCGCGACCGGGATCCCGACCCGCCACCAGCCGCACGCGGCCGCGGTCGGCGGACAGCGCTGCCGGCTGCCGCCGTACCCGGACCGCGAGCGTGCCGCGCCCGCCGCCCGGCTCCCCGCGGCGCTGGCACTACCGCCGGTCGCCGACCTGGACGCGGCCGCGGAGCCGCTGCTCGACGCGTGGCGGCGCGGCGACCTCGACGTCGACCGGCTGCGTCGCGGACTGGCTGTGCTGATCGACGGGTCCGACGTCCCGGCGGCGGTGGCGTGGCGAATGTGCGCCCGGTCGGGCCGCGGCGACGACCTGCGGCTTCGCGCCGACCTGACCGAGCGGCTGCGGATCCTGCTGATCGACAAGATGCTGCCGCCGTCGACCACTTTCGACCCGCGGCGGGCCGGCTCGGTCCGCGGCTGGGCGTGGAAGCTGGCCTCGACCGCCGCCGTCTGGCAGCAGCGCGACCTGCGCCGGTTCTACGAGCGGTTCCGACTGCTGGCGAACGGCGAATGGGTCGGAATCTGCGGTGGGCCGACCGGACCCGGGCCGCGGCCGACCGAACCGACCACCGAACCCGCCGCGGCCCTCGCCCCGTCGTTCGACCCGGAGCGGTGCGCCGACGTCGCCGACGCCGTGGAGGCCCTGACCCGCGCCGCCCGGGACGACGTGCACCTGCAGGCGGAGGCTCTGCTGCGGGGGCTCGGCCTGCCGCCGGTGCGGCGTCTCACCCACCTGGTCGACCGGGAGCGGCTCCATGCCCTGCTCGCCGCCGACAACGGGCTCGCCCACCGGTCCCTTCGCCGGTGGGCGCGGGCCGGCGAACCCGAGCCCGCGCACCCCCTGTCCCCGCAACCCCCGTCCCCTCAGCCCGAGTTGGACCCGGCGCTGCTCGGCATCTGGAGCGGGTTCAGCCGCGACCAGGCGGCCCGGCTGCTCGCCTGCGGCGGCATCCTCGACGAGCCGCAGGCGGTGGCGCACACCGTCGCCCTGGCCGCCGTCGCCCCACTGCCCCGACCGTCCGGCAAGAAGATCCGGGCCTTCGTGGCGGCGGTCTCCGCCGCGTCAGGCGAACGCCACCCGGCGGTGCGGGACGCCGCCGCGGCCTATGTGGAGGCCGAGTGCGAACCGGTCGCCCGCCGGGCCGGTGCGGTGGTCGACCTGGCTTCGGTGCTGGAGCGTCACGAACGGTTGAAGCGGACTTTCGAGGAATGTCTCGCCCAGGTCGCCGAACTTCGGTCCGGGCTTGGCGACCGTCCGGACGGCGTCCGGCTGGAGCTGGGCCGGCTCGCCCACAGGGAGGTACTGCTGTTCAGCTCATCGCTGCAGCTGGGCTCGGATCCGGCCAACACCATCGACCCCGGCGGGTGCGATTGAGCCGCACCGCTTGCTTGCCGGCGGATCGCCGGCCACCCGGTCCGTCTGCGGCCCCGCGTCCCCGCAAATGCGTCGCTCGAGTGCCGGCACGCTCGATCAGCCGCTCGAGATGTGCGTTGTTGTGTTTAGCGCAATCTGACCTGCGCCGATCGGGTAGCTCGGACAGAATGAAACCGACGAAAGGCGGTCGCTGGAACCTTCACAGTCAGGTTTGGCGCGGCAATCCGCCCTTCTGATGGAGTGGACAGAGTTCGGAGCGACGGCAGGCGACGCCAACAATGCGGCGGAAGATCATTCCGACCAGGGGCGCCACCGATGCCCCCGGCCACCGCGCCGATGCCGTGCTCGTTCGTGGTGTCGTTCACGTGCAGCTTGCTACCGTCATCACGGTTCACCAGGGCCAGCGCCTCGACCTTGATCACACCGTCGTCGCGAGCGTCTTCAGCGCGTTCCGGTCCTCCTCTGCCGTGCCGGAAATGTTGTACGCGGCTGGGACACGGACGGAACAGACCTTCCTGGGGCCACGCGCTCCTGAAGACGAGATCTTCAGCCGCGCGCCGTCGGTGAGGCGGGCGCGCTGCCGCCCTGTTCGTCTTGGTCGGTCATCAGCTCGATGATGGCCTGTCGGTCATCCTCGGACGGCAGTCCCCAACCTGGCCGGTACTCGTACACGTCACGCAGCGAGGTGGAGGCGGTCCGCCCGTCAAGGATCTCCACGGAGTTGACGTCGATGAGTCCTGGGTGCTCGACGCCGCACGACTCGGCCACCTTCACCAGGTCGCGCCGCAGGGTCTTGATGTAGTTCGCCGCTCGAACCGACTTCAGCTGTGGGTCGAGACCATGCGCCAGCCACGGGTTCTGGGTGGCGACCCCGGTGGGACAGGTGTCGGTGTGGCACTTCTGGGCCTGGATGCATCCGATGGCCAGCATCGCTTCGCGGGCCACGTTCACCATGTCGCATCCCAGCGCGAAAGCGACCACGGCGTTGTCGGGCAACCCGAGCTTGCCGCCGCCGATGAAGGTCACCTTCTCCTGCAGACCCTTCGCCGCGAAAATCGAATACACCCGGCTGAACCCGAGCTGGAACGGCAGCGACACCGAGTCGGTGAAGATCAGCGGGGCGGCGCCGGTGCCGCCCTCTCCGCCGTCGACGGTGACGAAGTCCACCCCGCGCGCGGACTCGGCCATCAACGTCGTCAGCTCGTCCCAGAATGCGAGGTCCCCGACGGCTGACTTGATGCCAACCGGTAGCCCGGTCTCGGCAGCAAGCATCTCCACCCAATCCAGCAGGCTGTCGGGATCGTCGAACTCGGCGTGCCGGGAGGGGCTGATGCAGTCGCGGCCGACCGGCACCCCACGCGTCGCGGCGATCTCGGCCGACACCTTCGCACCGGGCAGCACCCCGCCCAAACCTGGCTTGGCGCCTTGACTCAGCTTGATCTCCAGAGCCCGGACGGGATTCTCCTCGACCAGGCCCTTCAGTCGCTGCAGGCTGAACCTGCCGTCCTCGTCGCGGCAGCCGAAGTACGCCGTGCCGATCTGGAAGACGAGCTCTCCGCCCTTGCGGTGGTACGGCGAAATCCCGCCCTCCCCGGTGTTGTGCAGGCAGCCGGCCAGAGCCGCGCCGGTGTTCAAGGCCGCGACGGCGTTCCCGGACAATGAACCGAAGCTCATCGCTGAGATGTTGACCACCGAGGACGGCCGGAACGCCGAGCGTCGGCCCCGCGCGGCGCCTAGCACCTTGGCCGAAGGGAGCGCTACCTCGTGACCGGCCGCGGGCGCGGACGGAGGAATGGCTCGGCCGAAAGTCCGGTGGTTGATGATCGGATAGCCGGCGGTGTACTCGACGTCGTTGTCTGTGCCGAACCCGAAGTAGTTGTTCTCCCCCTTGGCCGACGCATAGACCCAGCGGCGCTGGTCCCGGGTGAACGGCCGCTCCTCGTTGTTGGCAGCCACCAGATACTGCCGCAGCTCCGGACCGATCGCCTCGAGCAGGTAGCGGGCGTGGCCGAGCACCGGGAAGTTCCGCAGCAGCGAATGGCGGCGCTGGATCAGATCACGAGCGGCGACCGCCGCCAACGCCGACGCCGCGGCGGACGGAAGTGCTCTCGACAACTTCACTGGCTGCCCGACGTACCCGACATGTCGGGCATCGGATCAGACGGCCCTTCGTCGTCGTTCAACAGTGCCGCCGGATTGTCCCCGACGCTGCCGGCGTCATCGTCGCGGGCCGCGGTCGGATCACTAGGATCGTCGACGCTGTCGCCCAGACCTTGCATCGACGGCAAGTCCGACTCGCTCGGAGTGCCGCCCGCCTCTCCACCCGTGGGGGCCAGGTCGGCGTCGTTCAGATCGCTCATGTGAGCTTCCTTACCCACGACCCCCGGTTTCACCGACCGTGCTGCCGAGGGCGTGGGTCTGGATGCCGCTCAAGGTGGCTGTCCTAGAGATGTGCTGGTCGGGTGAAGCAAAACGAGCGCGTCGGCGGCTCGACTCCCGACGACGCGCTTCGATCCCACCCGACAAGATCCCAGGATGGTCTTCGGTCCCGGGCAACGCTGCCATCCGGCCCTGCGCTCGTCATTGACGCCGCGGCATCGTAAGAGTGACAACACGTGCGCGCTCGGGAAGGTGGCAGCCATGATGGGGATGGGTTCCGGGATGATGGCCGGCGCATGGCTCGGCGGCCTGATCTTCCTGCTCCTGGCCATTGCCGCGGCCGCTGCGATCGTCCTGCTGGTACGGAACCGCAGCCACCATGCCACCAGCGTGCCCTCCTCGCCCCGCGAACTGCTCGCCCATCGGTTCGCCCGCGGCGAGATCGACGACGAGGAGTACTACCTCCGACTGAGCGCACTGGACGCGACCGACACAACGTCCCAGCCCAGGCGGCGGTGACAGCCGACAGGCTCCCGATTCCACGCCTGATCCAAAGCGTGCGCAGATGCTTGCCGCCTGCTCCTGCGCCGTTTGCCGCCTCAGGCGCAGGCTCGGATGGGCGGTGCCGGGCGAGTTGACGCTCCACCAGATTCGGCCCGCTGGCTCGGCACGCTTTCCGCAGTACGCACGCAGCACCAGTCTGCGCTGTGACACGTGTCGGCACCGCAAGCCTGTGCTCGGTGCACCCGTGACGTCAGGTACGGTGCGCGCCAGCTGCGCGGTGTGTGTGTCGATACCAGTTGAATGCCAGGAGGGCGCAGACAACACCGTTGAAGAGCCCGGCCGCGACGTCGGTGGGATGGTGCATGCCCTCGTACAGGCGGCCGAAGGCCACCAGCAGAGGGAAGGTGAGGAATGCGACGACGGTGAGCCGACACAGCCACCCGGACTGGAGCCGGGTGGCAGCCAGCAGTGCGAAGGTGAGGTACAGGGCCATGGTTGCGCTCACATGTCCGCTCGGATAGCTGGTGGTCGGCGGCGCAAGGTCCAACTCGCGCACCGGAGGCCGCGCCCGACCGACCAGGATCGAGACGGTGTCAAAGATCACGAACTGAAGCAAGACCGCCAGACAAGGCACCGCGGCAAGTCTCCAGTCCCGGGTCCGCCAGAGGATCAAGCCCGACCCGATCAGGCACACGGCGATGACCCACTCGATGTTGCCGATGTGTGACCAGTAGAACGTGATGGAGTTCCACGTGTTGCTGCGGCGGGACACCAAGGTCCGGACGATGTCGTCCTCGCCACCGAGGGTCCCCGACAGCGGTCCGGTCACAAGCAGACCGATGCCCAAGATCACCACCCACAGCGCTAACGCCGGGCCGAGGACGAGGACAACGAGATCCCGGCCGCCGGTCCGACGAATGCGATCCATGAGGAGAACGTAATCCCGAAACCCAGGACGTAGCCTGCAACGACATCAGAGGGGAAGTGGACACCCAGAAAGATCCGGTCCAACCCGACGATCGTGATCAGGACCACGGCGCCGGCCACGGCCAACCGGCGAGAAGCGGGCGACAGCACCGGCCAGAACAAGAACAGCAATGCGGTGGTCGCGACGGTGATGTTCAGCGCGTGGCCCGACGGGAACGAGTACCCGCCGAGCCGGGTCAGTGGATCAGGCAACACCGGTCGGAGACGATGGACGACCTGCTTGGCGGCGGCACCTATCGCCCAGCCAACCATCATCGTGGTGAACGCCCACAGCGCCCGGGAGCGCAGCCCTTGACCGAGCCCGGCGTAGATCACCATCAGCGTCGCCGCGACGTAGACGACGAACGGATGGAATACAGCCTGCACGAACACGGCCACCGAGGCGAGGTCCCACGCGCGCGTCGTGCCCGTCGCGTCCGTGACTGCCCACTGGTCGAACACGAACACCAGGCCAGACCGCTGCCGGATCGCCCAAGCCAACAACAGGACCGGAAAGGTGAACAGCACCATGGCGACCACCGCTCGCACCGTGCGCCGCACCTGGGAACGAACCACCGTTGTCGCAGTCCGGCCCGCCATCGATCCACCGTAACCAACCATCCGCACACCCCGACCATCTGAGTCGATCTGCATCTAACCTGGGGACCGACGGTCAAGACCGAACAGTGGAGCATCATTTCCGGACGGACCGATCCACGCCACGAAAGATCCCGGACTGAGTCGCCGCCACCGACACGCGACGCGGCACGCCACACCTCGAGCCGTCGTCATCGAGCCCCGACTGGGACGACCACCGCGCGCAAATTGGTTGCCGACGGCAGACGGCTTGTCACCTCGACCGTCGCCCAGGTCTACGGCTACGCCCGCTAACGGGCGATTCGACAACAGGCCGTCCACCCAGCGCCGACCAGTCCGCCGACGATCTTCAGCAGCACCTGGCGGGTCGCCGCACACCGGTGGGACGTGACCGCACAACCCATCACCCCGAGCCGTCGCCCCGCCGGGTCGCCCGCCGGCGGCCAGTTCTCACCGGCGCCACGGCCCGAGTCGGCGACGGACCTGCCGCTCCCCGGCGACGCCGACTTCGCCCCGTCCGAGGCAGACTTCGCCGACGCCGGAACCCCGCCGCCCCGGTACGTGTACGGCACGGCCGCCTGGGACAACGCCTCAGGCGGTGACGCCGGCGTCTACGGGCCGGACGACGACGCCGCCGACCCGGACCTGATGGCGTCGATCGGCGAGGACCGCTGGTTCCGGTCGACTCGGGCCGGCAACTGACCCGACCACCTGCACTCGAAGGGCTGCCCGCCCGGCGCTGTCGGGTGAGGTCGGGGGCGGCCGACGTCCTCACCGGCTCGGGAACCGCGCCAGCCGCCGCACACCTGGGACGCGTGAGCACACAGACCCATCCGCGGGAACGCCGTCCCGCCGGCTCCCCGGCCGGCGGCCAGTTCGCCCCCACAACGCACCCGGAGTCGGACCTCGACCTGGAGCACCGTCACGCCGGTCCGGGCCGCCGGAAGGAGAGCACCGTCGGCCATCGGCCCGCCGACGCGGGACCCGGCACCGCCGGCGCCCTCGAGCTGCTGGCGGCGGTTCGTGCCGGCATTCCCGACGCCGACGAGGGCACGCCGGCGACGTTGACCCGCCGGCAGGTGCACGGCCTGCTCAGCCGGCACCTGGTCGGGTTGCGACCGGCCGAGCTGGCCGAGCACCTGTCGGTGATCGACGCGTACGCCGACCGGGTCGCGGAGGTGGAGGCGGTCCCGCCGGAGCAGGTCACCCCGGACACGTTCGGACCGGAGACCGGCTACCCGGTCGACCTGGACGCGGTCCGGGACCAGTACGGGACCGAGGCCGATGCGCTGCAGCAGTGGCACGCGGAGCTGAAGGACTGGTGGGCCGCGAACCTGCACGTCGCCGTCCACACCGCGCACCGGCACTCCGTCTACGCCCGCGCCTGGGCGGGGGTGCACCAATGAGCGGCCCCGACCCGGCCCGGCTGTATCTGGACGCGACACCGGTGCAGCGGGCGCGGCTGGACCGGGCCTACCTGGCGCGGTCGGCCGACCTGATCGGGTCGGCCCTGGCAGCGCTGAACGCGGCCGGGCTCGATACGTCGGTCCCCGACGCGACGGGCACCAGCGGTTCCGGCACGGGCGTGGCCGCGGTCCCGGTGCCGGAAGCGGTACGGGTGGCGGAGGTCGCGGTCCGGCACCGCCACCTGGTCGGCCGGCTGCCCGGCTTCGGCCCCGATGCGTACGCGGAGATGGTTGCGGCGATCCGGGCCGTGTTCGGGGAGCTGCACCCCGACGACGTCGGCGACCTCGCCCCGTTCGACCTGTGGGCGGTGCAGGACAGGCACACCGGTGAGCCGCTGCCCGGAGTGACCGGCGCGGAACGGAACCGGGCCCGTCGAGCGGTCGGTCTGCTGCGGCGCAGCGCCGCCGACGCCATCACCTGACAGCGCCCGATCGGCCCACCCGAACACCGGACGGGTTGGGCACCTGCTTCGCCCCGACCTGTATCGCCCGGCCGTGAACCCTGGACTGCCGCACACCTGCCGGCCATGACGTCCCCCAGCCCGGAGACCGGCGGATTCGTCCACCTGCACACGCACACCGAGTTCAGCCTGCTCGACGGGATGGGCCGGGTCGGTGACATGGTCGCGGCCGCGAAGGCGGCCGGCCAGACGGCGCTCGCGATCACCGACCACGGCACCCTCGGCGGCGCCTGGAAGTTCGCGCACGCCTGCCGGGCCGCGGGCGTCAAACCGATCTTGGGCATGGAGGCCTACCTGGGGATCGGGTCCCGGTTCGACCCGCAGGTGCTCCAGGTGCCCCGCGACGGCGCCGACGTTGACGCGACCGATGTCGACGGGGCGGATCCGGCGAACCGGGACGCCGGCACGAAGCGGAAGAGCAACGAGCACCTGACGGTGCTGGCCGCCACCCCGACCGGCTGGACGAACCTGGTCAAGATCAACAACGCGGCCCAGCAGACCTTCCGCGGCCGCCCGCTCGCCGACGTCGAGCTGCTCGCCCGGCACGGCGCCGGCCTGATCGTGCTGACCGGCTGCCTCGGCGGCCCGGTCGCCGGTCCCCTCGCCCGCGGCGAGGATGACCTGGCCGAACGGAACCTGCTCGGTCTGATCGGGGCGGTCGGCGCCGGGAACGTGTTCGTCGAGGTGATGGACCACGGCATCGAGTCCGAGTCACGGGTGCTGGCGCCGCTGGCCCGGCTGGCCGACGCGCACGGGCTGACGATCGTCGCCACCAACGACGCCCACTACGTCCGCGAGGTCGACGCGCCCACCCACGACGTGTGGCTGGCGTCGCAGTCGAAGTCGACGCTGACCAGCGAGAAGCGGTTCCGGTTCAACGGGTCCGGCTACCACCTGCGCACCGAGGCGGAGATGCGGGCGCTGCGGCCGACGTCTCGCCGGTGGCAGGACGCGGTGTCGGCGACCGCGACCGTCGCCGCCATGGTCGAGGACTGGGTGCTGCCGGAGGTCCGGTACCGGCTGCCCGCCTTCACCCTGCCCGAAGGCTTCGACAGCCCCGCCGCCTACCTTCACCGGCTCGCCCTCGACGGCGCCAGGTCCCGCTACGGCACGCCGCTGCCGGCGCAGGTCAGGAGCCGGCTCCGGCGGGAAGAGGACGTGATCCGGTCGACGGGATTCTCCGTCTACTTCCTCATCCTCGCCGAGCTCGTCGCCTGGGCCCGCGACCACGGGATCCTGGTGGGTCCGGGACGAGGCAGCGCGTGCGGCTCGGCGCTCGCCTACAGCCTCGGCATCACCGACGTCGAACCGATCGGCGCGAACCTGCTGTTCGAGCGGTTCCTGGAGGCCGGCCGCACCGACATGCCGGACATCGACGTCGACTTCGAGCAGCGCCGCATCCCCGAGATCCACGCCCATCTGCGCGAGCTCTACGGCGCCGACTGCGTCGCCCGGCTCGGCACGTTCGCGATGGCCAGGTCGCGACGCGCGGTCAAGGACGTCGCCCGGGTGCTGGGCCGGCCCGACCTCGGCACCCGGCTGGCGGACCTGGTGCCGGTCGACCAGGGCAAGCCGGTCGGCCTGGACTCGCTGGAGGACGAGTCGTTCGCCGCCGGGGAGGAGTTCCGCACCTTCGTCGGAGCCGAACCGGGCGCCCGGCGGATCGTCGACCACGCCCGCACCGTGGAGAACGCGGTGCTCGGCGCGGGCATCCACGCCTGCGGCGTGATCGTCTCCGGCGAGCCGCTGACCGACCTGGTGCCGCTGCGGAAGGACCGGCAGGGACCCAACAAGGACCTGCCGCCGGACCGGCAGCCGTGGGTGACCGACTGGGACGGCAAGGACACCGAGGCACTGGGGCTGCTGAAGCTGGACGCCCTGTTCCTCCGGTCGCTGGACGTGCTGGCCGAGACGTCCCGGATCATCGCCGAGACCACCGGCGAACACGTCGACTTCGCCCGGCTGCCCGACACCGCCGACACCTCCGATCCGCGGGTGCGCCGCGCCTGGGAGCTGCTGTGTGAGGGCCGGACCTCGTCGGTGTTCCAGATGGAGGGCGCCGGCATGCGGGAACTGCTGGTCGGCGCCGCACCAGCGAGCCTCGAGGACCTGTCCGCCATCTCCGCGCTGTACCGGCCGGGCCCGCTGGCCGCCGGCATGGCCGAGCGGTACGTGGAGCGCCGCAACGGCCGCGAGCCCGTCGACTACGGCATCTACACCGACGACCCGGCCGAGCAGGAGTGGTTGGCGACCGTGCTTGACACGACCTCCGGCGTTTGTATCGCCAGCGGCGAGATGGTCCACTCGGTGACCCGAGGCCGGCAGGTACCGATCGAGCAGATCGTCGTCGGGGAGCTGGTGCAGTCAGTGGCATCGGATCTCTCGGCCCAGCCGGGTCGCGTCACAAGGGTCATGGAGCGGGGCGAGAAGGCCATCGTTCACCTGATCACGCACAGCGGCGACACGATCCGGTTGACCGCCGATCACCGCGTCCTCACCCAGGACGGCTGGAAACCTGCCGCAGCGCTAACCGCGAGTGACTCCGTGGCCGCCCCGTGGAAGCTGAACTCGCTGGCCCAGGCACCCGCGACACAGGCGGAGCTACACGAAGCCCGGATCCTCGGCTGTCTGCTCGCCGACGGCGGCGTCACCCGGCTCACGTCGGCCTTCTTCACCAAGGACCGCGACGAACTGCACGACGCGTTGGACGAATCCCTACGAGCACGGTTCCCGAACGCCCGGTTGGTCGACGCCGGACGAGGCCCGCACCAGACGAGAGCCTCAAGGCTGGCACCGATCATTGGGATCCGTGGCGGAATCGGCGGGACCGCCGCCCCGGAGCACCTGCGATGGATGCGCAGTGTCGGGCTGAAAACCGCGAAAGGCGCGGACGTCCAGCGTGGACCCGCCAGCCACGAGAAGCGCATCCCCACCAGCTGGACGGGTAGGTCGGACGAGGCTCTGGCCGCCTTGCTGGCGGCGCTCTGGGACTGCGACGGGCACATCGGCCACGGCCGCGATCAGAGGCGCAACCTGACGATTCGCTACACGACCGTTAGCCCGGGCCTGGCCTACGACGTCCGCCACTGCCTGCTGCGGCTGGGGATCGCATCGACGGTGACCCGGTCGCCCTACAACACCGCGAGCGGGTCGGATCGGGTCCAGCAGAGCGTACTGGTCGCAGACCCGGAGTCGTTCGCCGCCGTGGTCGGCCCGCACATGCGCCACACGGGCAAGCGGAATCAGCTCGCGCTCCGAACCGTCGCCCAGGCCATCTCGCGGAGCTGCCGTTGTCCCCGGCGCAACCTGAAGCAGTTCGCTGACCGGCACCGGCCGTGGAAGACGACACTCCGCACGTGGGGTGTGCCCAACCCATTGAGCGGTGTGTCCCAAACCGTCGGATACGGGGTGCTGTCGACACTCGCCGAGGTCAGCGGCGACCTCGGCATGCAGTCGCTGACCAAAGTGCGCTGGCTCCGGGTGAAGTCCGTGGAGGACGCCGGTGCTTCGCCGGTGTTCGATCTGGAAGTTGCCGAGCACCACAGCTTCGTCGCCCAGAACCTTCTGGTCCACAACTGTGCTTTCCAGGAGCAGTCGATGTTGCTCGGCACCGTCGTCGCCGGCTTCGACGCGGCCGGGCGGGCCAGGCTCCGCCGAGCGATCGGCAAGAAGAAGGCGGACCTGATGGCCGAGGTCGGCACCGCCTTCCTGGACGGGGCGGTGCGGGAATTCCGTGATCCCGACGGCAACGTCATCTCCCCCGTGTTCAGCAGAGCCACCGCCGAACGGCTGTGGGACATGCTGAAAGGCTCGGCAAGCTACCAATTCAACAAGTGCTTGACGGGCGACACCGTGCTGCCAAGCGGTGGAGCGGGTGGGTGGACGATCGGCGACCTGTACGCCCGAATCGAGTCGTGTACCTCCGGCCCGTCCCCCGACGGCCTGTGCCGCTACGACGGCAACCCGGCCCTGCCGACGACCGGCCGCTGCAAGACCTGCCAGCTCTGGTGGGGCAAGTTCCGCGGCAGGGGGCTGACCGTCCTGGCCTACGACTTCGCCGACGACCGGATCCGGCCCAAGCGGGTCAGAACGGTGCACTACAACGGGATCCGGCCCGTGACCCGCGTCGTGCTGTCCGACGGACGGTCGGTTCGGGCAACCGGGAACCATCGCTTCCTCACCCCGTCCGGCTGGCGGCGCGTGCACGAACTCCGTCCCGGCGACGCCTTGGTCGTCGACGGCGGGTACGAGCGGCTGGCCCACGACCCGACCGCCGTCCGGACGACCGTGGGTGATCGCCGCGGCGTCGGGCCGGTGTCGGCGCAGGCCGAGGGGAATGTCGGGCACGTCGACGGCGACGACCGCCCTGACCGGCGCCGACCCCGCTGGCAGAAGGGACACGTGCCGGCGACCGCCCGGATCGTGGCGATCACCCCCGCCGGCGTCGAGCCGACCTACGACGTCGAGATGGACGACGAGAACCACTCGTTCGTCGCGAACGGCATCGTCAGCCACAACTCCCACAGCTACGCGTACGGGCAGGTGACGTTCCTGACCGCGTACGCGAAGGCGAACTGGCCGGCCCAGTGCGCCGCCGCCGTGCTGGCCTGCACCGACGACGACGAGAAGAGGCGCCGGGTCCTGCTCGACCTGGCCGCGGACGGGATCGAGGTCGCGCCGCCGGACGTCAACCAGGGCCGCGCCACCACCTCCGTCGGCGCCGACGGCCGGCTCAGGCTGGGACTGTCGGAGATCCGCGACGTCGGCCGGGCCGCGGACCTGATCATCGCCGAACGGGACACCGGCGGCCCGTTCACCTCGTTGGCCGACCTCACCGCCCGGATGGCGGGCCGCGGCGTGTCGGCGAAGGTCTTCGAGGCGGTGATCGAGGCAGGCGCCCTGGACGCGTTCGGCCCACGGCTCGGCATGCTGATGGTGCTGCGGGCCGACCTGCCGCTTCGCCCGGTCGACGCCGAGTGGGCCGGTCTGGAACGGTCGGAGCGGCAGCGGATGCGGCTCGGTGTCCGGGTCGGGCCGCACCCGCTCGTCCCGCACCGCGACGCGCTGCGCCGGTGGCGTTCCGACGACGGCGAGCATGCCGAGACCGGGACACCGTTGGGCCGGCCCGCGATCGGCGTGACCCGGTTGCACGCCGCCGACATCCCCGACCGCGGCCGGCCGGTTCTGGTCGCGGGGCTGCTGACCCGCTGGGAGGAGACGACCACCCGCAACGGCACGATGGCCCGGTTCGACCTGGAAGGCTCCGACGGCGCCTGGGTCGAGGGGGTGATGTGGAACCGGGATCTCGCCGCGCAGCGGACCGTCGGAGTCCCCGCCCTCGGCTCCGCCGTCGCCGTGGACGGGTTCGCGAAGCGCCGCACCGTCCAGGTCCGGGTCACCGACCCCGACGGCTCCGACCCGGAAGGCTCCTATCCTGACGGCCGGGACGACACCGACGCCGACCGGTTCCGGACCGTCGAGGCGCTCCGGCTGCGCGCAGACCTGCTGCACCCGATCCGGCTTCCCGAGCAGGGCCGGCTGGAGCTGCCGCCGGCGCGGCGCAGGATCGACCTCCGCGCCGCCTGCCGGGCCGGACGGGAACTGCTGGCCGCCGGCAGGTCCGCCCGGGGCCGCGCCGCGAGGGCGGCGAACCCGGGCCCGGCCGGGACGGCCGCGGTCCCGACGGGAGGTAGCGACCCAGTAGGTCCCACCCCGGCCGATCCGACCCCGACCGATCCGACCGCATCTGATCTCGCCGCCACCGGGTGTGCCACGCCACCGCCGGCCCGGCCGCTCCGGCTCGCCGCGACGGGCCGGCCGTGGCTCGAGCCGACCGCCGCACAGCAGGCCGAGTCGCCGGATCTTCCCGACCACGTGCCGCCGCCGACGCTGCCGGCCAGGCTGCCCGGCTTGTCCGGCCCGTCCGGGGACGCCGACGCGGTGCGGTGGGTGCTGGTCGACACCGGCGGCCTGCGCGGGCTGCGACTGGCCAACTCCACCGACGGGCTGCTCGACGAGGCCGCGGTCGAGGCCATGCGCAGCCGCTACCGGGTGCTGGCCCGGATGGCCGCCGAGGCCCGGGCCGAGAAGGGGACGGTGCTGCGCTACGTCACCGAGAACCGCAGCGAGCTGTACGTGACCGCGATCCGGGCCTCCGACCTGCCACCGGACTGGCAGCGGACCGTGTTCGACGCCGTCGACGGCCTCGACTTCGGCCGGACCACCGTCATCGACCGGCAGGCGATCGCCTGCTCGACGACCCCGCTGACCGTCCCGCCGGCCGGCGGCGCGGACGAGCGGCCCGTCGCCGGCCAGGTCGCCTCCGGGGACACCGGCTCCGTCCGGGCCGCCCCCGGCCGGGCTGCCGGCGGCGTCGGCCGGCGGGACACGGTGTCGGCCTGACCTCCGGGTCCGACGACAGTCGGGGGTGTCGTCGGATTGTGCGGCGCCGCACACATGGGCGGTGGAGGCGCTCCCCGCCCCCACCGCCACCCGCCCCGGATGGCGGTCCGCCGAAGCCCACCCGTGGCAGAGGACCCACTCGTAGCAGAGGAACAGGAGCATCAGCGTGAACAACGCGACCTTCGTCGGCAACCTGACCGCCGACCCGAAGCTCATCACCAGCCGCGCCGGTTCGGAGCGCGCGGTCTTCTCGATCGCGCTGGACGAGTACGGCCGCGACGACGACGCCCCGCCGACCTACGTCGACGTGACCGTCTTCTCCGGCAAGCGGGACTCGTTCGCCCGCAACGTCGCCGAGTCGCTGACCAAGGGCAAGCGGGTTGTCGTCATCGGCCGCGCCAGCACCTACCGGGTGGAGGCGGAGATCGACGGCGAGTCGAAGAACATCACCAAGACGAACTTCATCGCCACCGCGGTCGCGCCCGACCTGCGCTGGCAGTCGGCCAAGGTCACCCGGGTCACCCTCGACTCCGACGCCGACGCCGGCGGCGACCGGACGGGGCAGGCGAGCCAGAGCGGGCAGGACGAGCCGGAGAAGCCGGCGCACCGGCCGGGCCGCTCCGGGGACGGTGACACGGCGGCCCGGTCGTCTGCAGGGCGTTCCCGCCGGACCGCCGCGGACGACGACGACTTCTGACCGTCGAACCGCCGACGCCGCCCACCCCGAGGCGGGGTGGCCGGAGCCGGCGGGTGTCCGTGTACGCGATCCTGACCGCCGTCCGGCGGCTGCTGGAGCTGGCCGTCGGGCCGGCCGCCCTGTGCGCCGCGCCGCTGCTGGTCGCGCCCGGCCTGCTCGACCCGGCCGGCCTCGAGGCGGTCAGCGGCCCTGCACCGTGGTGGCCGTCGGGCCCGGCGGCACTGCTGAGGGCCCACCGTCCCTGGGCGTGCGCCGCGGCTGCGGCCATGCTGCTGCGACTCCTGTGGGGGGCGACGCCGATCACGCTGGCACGCCGCACGGTCCGCGACCCGCGGCGCCTGTTCAGCGGCGATGAGCGCCGGGCCGGCTTCGACCGGGCCGGCAACCGGTGCGAGTTCGACGCCTGGCTCGGCCTGACCCGCTGCCGTCGGGCCGCGGAGGACGCCGACCACTGGTGGCCGCACGGCCGCGGCGGCGCGACGTCGATGCCGAACCTGGTCGCCGCCTGTGCGCGGCACAACCGGTCGAAAGGCGCCCGGCCGCCCAGCCGGGCCCAGTCGCGGCGGATCGCGCAACGCCGCCGCGGCTACTTCCCGGCCCGGCAACCGGCCCGGCCCGGCGAGCCGTACCGCATCCGAAGGTGAGTCCGCAGCAGCCGGCGGCCACGGCCCGTCCTCCGCATGGATGTGGATGTGACCGACCCGACGGCAGAGCACGACGACGCCCGGGTCGGCGACGCGCCCGACCCGGCTGCGGGTACCGCCGGGGCTGTCGTCGCGGTCGGTTCGGCGGTCGGCCACGGCGTGGCCGGAGCCAGGCATGGCGCCGCGGTCGGCGGCCGGATCGGCGGCGCGCACGGCGCGGTCGTCGGCGCCGCACTGGGCGCCGGCCGGGCGGCGCTGCGCTCCCAACACCGCGGGAAACTCCTGATCGGGCTGCTGTGCCTGCTCATCCCGAACCTGCTGATCGGCGGGATGCTCGCGCTCGGCAGCCTGTCGGTGGCGGCCGCGTTCGGCACCCAGTTGGACTCGTTGGCGATGAGCCGCGGCCGCGCCGCCGGGGCGGTCAGCGGCGACCAGGCCGCCGGCTGGGCCGAGGCGTCGGCCCGCAGCGGCGTGCACTGGGCGGTGCTGGCCGCCCTCGAGGCCGACACCACCAGCCCCGCCGCGCTCCCGGACGGGTCCGACGCGCCGGCGCCGAACCCGGACCCGGCTGCCGCCCTGGACGTGGGCGTCGGCTCGTGGAATGTGCTGAAGACGAACAGCGTGGCCGGGATCGTCGGCGGACTCGCGGCGCTCGCTGCGGCCGGCGCCGACGTGATCGGCCTGCAGGAGGTGACCCCCGGCTCGAAGCGGGCCGCCCTGCGCGAGCGGCTGGGCCCGGACTGGGGGATGACGGACGCCGACAACGCGGTCCCGATCGTGTGGCGGCGGGCCCGGGTCGACCTGGTCGCCGAGCACAGCCGGCAGGTCCTGGGCCCGACACACGTGGAGGGCGGTTCAGGCGGCACGCTGTTCTCGCCGCGGTCGGTGCAGTGGTCCGAGTTCGCGGCGCGCGGCACCGGCGCCCGGTTCGCGGTCGTCAACCACCACCTGCTGCCCGGCATCGAGGCCGGCGGCCGCCCCGACCCCGACCGTCCGCGTCGGGTCGCCGCCGCCGAGAAGCAGATGGACACCGCCTTGGCTGTCGCCGACCGGTTCCGGGCCGCGGGCGTCGCGACCATGGTCACCGGCGACCACAACATCGCCGCGGCCGCCGACGCGAAGGCCCAGGACCCGCGATTCCCCTACATCGGCTACGCCCGGCACGGCCTGTACTCGAACTGGCGGAGCCTCGGGTACCCGCGCGGCGGCACCCACGCCGGGGGCCGGTTGATCGACTACGTGTTCGCCTCGACGGCGCTCGCCGCACCGGTCCGGCAGGCGATCCTGCCCCGTCACGGGTCGGACCACAACCCGGTGGTGGTGGAGCTGTCGAACCGGTCAGGTGCCCGGACGGGGGCCGCCAGCGCCGACCCGTCCGCAGCCAAGCCGGCGAGCGTCAGCGGCGGCGGCCCACCGGACAGCGCCACGGCGCCGGACGTGCCGGCCGCCACCGGTGTCGGCCCGTACCGCCTCGACGTCGACCGGTTCGACGAGCAGGCCGCCCGGTACGGACTGGACCCGCTCACCACGGACGAGGCGGCCCGACGCGTCGCCGCCGGCGCCGCGCTCGGCCGGCTGTTCGTCCGGCTTCTCGCCGACGCCGACCCGTCGATCACCGCGTCGTCGCTGACCGCGGGCGTCGTCTCCGCGGAGACACCCGGCGGGACTGTGCTGCGGCTCGGCACCGGCGGCGACGACCTGGCGGCGCAGCAGCGGGTCAGGACCGCGTACGTGCAGGCGTTCGGCCGGCTGCCCGTCGACGACGCCGAGGCCCGCGTGCCCGGCCTGTTCGAGCTCGCGCTCGGCTACGCGCTCGGCAACCCGCCGACAGTGTGCACCGGCCGGGCGGCGACGGGCGGCGAGCCGCCCGACGGTGGGGCCGGGACCGTCACCCCGCTGCCGGCCAGGGTGACCGCGACCACCGCCACCGGTACCCCGGTCCGCCTCGACGCCGTCCAGATCCGGCACGCCGCGGAGATCATCGGCTACGGGCGGAGGCTGAGGCTCGCGCGACGCGACATCCAGGCGGCGCTGATGACGGCCCTGCAGGAGTCGAGACTGCTGATGTACGCCAACGCGAACGTGCCCGGGTCGCTGAACCATCCGCACGACGCCGTCGGCCACGACCACGACTCGGTGAACCTGTTCCAGCAGCGGCCCGGCGCGTGGGGGTCGGTGGCGCAGCTGATGCAGGCGCCGTTCGCGATCGGCATGTTCTACGGGGGTCCGTCGAAGCCGAAGCCCGGCGGCCCGCCGGGCCTGCTCGACATCCCCGGCCGCGGCACGAAAACTCTGGGCGAGCTGGCCCAGGCGGTCCAGGTGTCGGCCTTTCCCGGCGCCTACGACCAGTGGGCCCCGGTCGCGGCCGCCATCCTCGACCGGATCGGCGGCGTCGACACCGGATCGGCCGGCAATGCCGCCGGGTGCTCTGCAGCGACGACACCGGACGCCGGCTGCCCGCCGACGACCCTGCAGGCGGAGCGGCAGGGGCTGTCCCCCGACGCTGTCCTCGTCACCCGCTGCGTCGCCGCCCAGTTCCCGACGATCGGCGCGGTCTTCTCCTACCCAGGACACCAGCCGACGATGCGGCAGGCCGTCGACATCATGATCCCCGGCTTCGACACACCGCAGGGCCGGGCGCTCGGCGACCGGGTCGCCACCTGGATCCGGGACCACCATCGCGAGCTCGGCGTCCAGTACGTCATCTGGTGGGGGCGGATCTGGAACGTCGAACGCGACCCGGAGGGCTGGCGCCGCTACTTCGACGCCGACAACCCCGACCCGAACCGGTCCCACCACAGCCACGTCCACGTCAGCGTCTACGGCGACCGGGGCACCGGCCCCACCAATCCGCCGGGCGGGACGGACGGGCTGTGGGCCGACCCGACCGGAGGCAGGTACAAGATCACCTGCGGGTTCGGCTGCTACCCCGGCCACACCGGCGCCGACTACCCGGACCTGGCCGGCACCCCGGTCCTCAACGTCTTCGGCGGCACCGTGATCCGGTCCGAGTCCCTGCCCGCCTCAGGCGGACCGTGCACCGCCCTGCCGATCTGCGGCGGCGCCGCGCACCGCTCGTACGGCAACTTCATCGTCGTCCGCTCCAGCTCCGATCCGAGCCTCACCGCCTGGTACGCGCACCTGTCGCAGCGGCTCGTTCCGGTCGGCGCCACGGTGACGCGGGGCCAGGAGATCGGCCTGTCCGGGTTCGAGGGCCACGTCATCCCGGCCGGCCCGCGCGGCGCACACCTGCACTTCGAGATCCGCCGTAACGGCACGCCGGTCGACCCGGCGCCGCTGCTGGCTGTGCATCACGTCGCTTCAGGGCATCTCCGAGGATCATGAACTACGCGCGGCAGTTGCCGCGTATCCGAGCCGCCGATGATCGCGGGCGCCTGCCGCGTCTCGACGATCTCGCTCCCGATAGCTCAGCACGGGCCGATAGCCGGGGAGGCCCCCGCCACAGGCGCAATCGGGGTGGCCGCTCTTCATCGCGTAAGTCGCCCCGCCAGGCGATCGATCTCGGCTGCGACCGCGGGGACCCGTGACCGAGCAGACTGCAGCGCTTCAGCGAGAACGGACTGGTCCGTAGCGGAGAGCCCGGCACCGCGATCCACGAGGTCGTACAAGCCGTTGACCACACGGATGAGCTGGGTCTCGCTGCCGGCAGCCAGCGGCTGGACCACTTCGTCGATTGTCGCGCCGCCGGCTCGGTAGCGTGCTATTGCAAGCTCGGCCCGCACCCAGTCCGACATCTCTTTCCGCTGCAGTTCCGACAGAACATCGTCGGACATGCCAAGCAGGCCCAGCGCGCTCGACGCGAAGGCGCGGACGGCCTCATCGGGGTCGTCGCGGACGGCTCGGGTGAGTGCCTCCATCGAGTTACGCTGACCGAGGTCGCCCAACGACTCGGCAGCCGCCGCGCGGACAACAGGTTCATCGTCTGTCAGCGCCCGCTGCAGGGCGGGCGCGGCTGACGGGTCACCGATCGGCCCCAAGGCATCCGCCGCCTCAGAGCGGGTGAAGGCATCTTGGTCGTCCAGGAGCTGGATCAGTCGTCGGACCGCGCCCGCCCTGGCATCGGCGTCGTCGGCCGCGGCCCTGGCCACGAGCTCGGCAACGTTCTCGATCATCGATTCGTCCACACCTTTCGTCACGAATGTCGACTGTGGCGGCAGCCCATCGCCTTCTGCGTCGCCTTGATCCGGAGCTTCCGCCGACTGTCGCCGGTCGCCGCCATCAGCTTCGCTAGCGCGTCACAGATGTCGCTGGCTGTGCCCGCTGCAATCATGGCGCGGGCTTCCTCCATGATTCCGGTGTCGGCGACGTTGCCGGCGCTGGCCATGTAGACGCCGATTCCGATCAGCGCCGCGCCGGCAACCAGTAAAACCGCGCCCGTCACCCATCCCGGCGGTCCGGTTGCCACTTCCACCGGCGCGGCGACCTCCGCGGTGCCCACCATGCCGGATCCGACGAGGACCAGCGTCTCTGCGACCTGGCGTTGCAGCACGGCCGGTCGATCGGCCTTGGAAACCGGGGACGACGCGGTCGCGGCACAAGCCCGTTGGGCGACCGGCACCGTACCGGCGAGCTCGGCCGCGTCGTCTCCCACCTCCGCGAGTTGGCCGGTCGCGATCGACTCCGCGCGACTCACGAAACCAGGGCCGAATTCGCGTAGCACCGCGGCCTTGACTGCCTCATCAGAGCCCTCCGCAGTTGCCTCGATGTTTCCCGCGAGCGTCTGCAGTCCGGACAGCTGAGCCGCCGCCTCTCCACCCATGCCGTCGCTGTCGGCCTTTCCCCCGGCGTAGGCGGCGATCGCCCTCAGATCGGCGGCGAGTACGTGCAACCTCGCGGACAGGTCACCACCAGCGTTGGTGCCGCCACTGGCCGGTGCCGGAGTTGGCCCTTGGTCGCCATCTCGAGCCACGACCGGTTCGTCAGCGTGACAGTCGCACTCACTCGGCGGCGTCGACCCACAGCGTTGCAAAACTGAACCGACCAAGGACGCCACAGCCCGGTTCCCAGCGCTCTGCTGGAGGGCGAGCAATCCGACGTGTCGTGCGGTCGGCTCGATATGCGGCACTGGTGCCGGCGCCGCCGGTGAACGCGCATTCGTTCGCCACACCGAATAACAGTCGCCCGGTTCCGTTCGGCCCTCAAGGGCCGAACGGGCAGCCGTTCGGGCATGGGCACCGGCGGCCTCGGCGGTCGGGCGGCGTCCCCAGGAGCGGCAATGCACAGTTCCCACTGACTGGCGGGTGTTCAGTCCGCGTGGCCCCACCCTGTAACGTCGCCGCGAGAGCACGGGCGACAGGAAGCTGTCGGCGATTCGGCCGGGGCCGCACACCACCAAGCGGTGCTCGTCCCGGCGGCAATAGACACGGCGAAACGCATCGCGTCGCTACCACCGACCCCGACCGACGGCGGTACCGCGTGACCGGCGCGGTCGGGATCAGCGCCGAGGTGGTCGGGACGTTCCACCGGCCGATGATCCGGGTCGCGTTGGCCCGCGGTGCCATCGTCCGGGACGGGACGCCGGGCCTCGCCTGGGTGAAGGGGCTGCCGGACCGCCGGTGGGACCCGGAGCGGTTCTGCTGGTGGGTGACGGGGCTAGGCCCGGACCCGGCCGACGTGCTGCGCCGCGCGGGAATCCGACCAGACATCAGCCGGTCCCCCGCCCGGCGACACGACCCCGGCGACCCGTCCCCGTCGAACGTGGCGGCGGTCCTGGCCGAGCTGGCCACGCCGGTCATCCGCCGCCATCCGGACGACCCGGCCCGGGTGGCGATCCGGCCGCGGCTGGCCGGGGCGACGCATGTGTCGACCGTGCTCGTCCCGATGGCGGACACCGACGAGGCGACGGGCCGGTTGTCGGCGGACCTGATCGACCTGGTCGAGCCGGACACCGGCCGGGTCCGGGCCGGGCTCAACCTGGACGGCGATCTGGCGGCCGCCGCGCTCGACGCGTACGCGGAACGGGTGCAGGCGCCGCGCGCGGCACGGGACAGGCGGCTGGTCCGGGCAGCCCGGGCCGCGGCCCTTGGACCGCCGGGAACAGCAGTGTCCGTGGCCCCCGCCGCCGCCGCGGTCGTGGCCGCGGGCGACACGTCGGACGGCGCAGGCTCGGCGCTGGATGTCCTCACTGCGGCGACCGGCGGCGGCGTGCCGGACTGGTTCGGGCTCGACCTGTACGAGTACCAGGTGTCCGGCGCCCTGGCGCTGCTGGCCGGGCGGTCGTTGTGCGCCGACGAGGCCGGCTGCGGCAAGACGCGGCAGGCTCTCGCGGCGGCCGCCGCCGTGCTCGACCGGGAAAGGTGCCACCCGGCGCCGGTCCCGGACGGCGCCGGATCGGGCCCGTCCAGCGGACGGGTGCTGATCGTCGTTCCGCCGGTGGTGCTGACGCACTGGGCCCGGGAGACCGTCGCCGCCCATCTCGGGCGGCCGGATCCGTCCGGCCGGGCGTCCTGGTGGCCGACCGGTCTCGCGCCGGCGCCCGGGTCCCCCGCCGCGGACGGCGCGGTCTGTGCCGTGGTGCAACCGGGGCGGCGGATGCCCGCCCTTCCGGACCGGGGCGTGCTCATTGTCGCCGACTCGACCCTCGCGTCGCGTCCGGCGCTGGCCGACCAGATCGTGTCCTGGTCGCCGGGTGTGGTGATCTACGACGAGGCGCACCGCGCCCGCACCTGGACCTCCACCCGGTCCCGGACGATGCGGTCCCTGATCGGCCGGCTCAGCGTCGCCCGCACCGCCGGGGTCGGCGCGGCCTGGGGCGAGGGCACCGCCGCAGGGCTTTGTCCCCTGCCCGCGCTGACCGTGCTGCCGCTGACCGGCACGCCCATGTTCACGGGCTCACCGGTCGAGCTGATCCCGCTGCTGGCGATGACCGGGCAGCTGGACTGGGTTTTCGGTGGCCGGGCCGCGTTCGCGCAACGGTTCTGCCGCCGCGACCACTTCGGCCGGTGGGTCGGCAGGGCCCGGAATCTGGAGGAACTGCGCCGCCTGCTCGACGCCCACGTCTGGGTGCGGCGACACAAGGCCGACATCCTGCCGTGGCTTCCGGAGAAGCGTTGGGTCACCGCCTACGTCGACGTGCCGACGGCCGACATCCGCGCCGCCCGGGCCGAGCTCGAACGCGCCGTCGGCGTCTGGTTGGACGATCAACCCGCCGGACCGGACGGCGACGACATCGAACAGTGGTGCCGCGGCCAGATCGGTCTGCTGTCGCCGCTGCGCCGGGCGACCGGGCTGGCGAAGGTGCCGGCCGCCGTCGAGCAGATCGAGACGCGGCTGGCGCAGTGCCCGCCCCGGCCGGGCCCGGACGGCTGGCTGTTCGACCAGCCGCTGGTGCTGTGGGCCCACCACCGCGACGTGATCACCGCTCTCGCCGGGCACGCAGGGAAGCTGCTCCGGGTTTGGGTCGGGACGACCGACCCGCCGGTCGGGGTGATCGACGGCTCGACCGGCCTGGACGAGCGGACCCGGCTCGTCGACCAGCTGCAGGCCCACCGGCTGGGGGTGCTGGTCTGCCAGATCACGGCCGCCGGGGTCGGGCTCACCCTGACCGCCTGCGCCGAGCCGCTGTTCGTGGAGTCCGACTGGACCGCGCAGCTGATGTCGCAGGCGGAGGACCGGCACCACCGGCCAGGCCAGACCCGCGGTGTCACCCTGACCGCGCTGTGCGCCACCGGCACCCTCGACGAGCACGTGATCAAGGTCCGCAACGCCAAGGACGACCTGACCGCGAAGGTGGTCGGCGACCGTCGCGGTCGCGCCACCCGCGACGACACCTTCGACGGCTCGGACGCACCGGCGCCGTGGCAGCTGCTCGCCGGCATCGTCGCCGACGTGGCGGCGCGGCGCCGTCCCGGCAGGGCCCGGCATTGCGCGTGATCGCCGTCCCCCGTCGGCGTGCCCGGCCGTGCCGCACACCCGGACCGTCGTGAACCAAAGCGGCGGGCAGGGCTCCCGGTCACCGGCAGCCCCCGCCGCCCTACCCGATCCGAGGTTCGGGATCGAGATCCCGGACGCGCCGCCGGCCGCGCGGGCGGTGTCGCTGGCAGGGATCCTGCTGCGGCTCACCCGGCGCGCCACCTGGGCCCAGCTGGCCCTGGCCGTCGACGGGTCCGACCCGGAGGTGCTGTCCAGGCTCGGCCGGCTCCACCTGAGCGACGAGCAGCTCGAGCTGCTGGACGCGCACGCCGACCTGATCGAGCTGGTCGTCGCCGAACCGGGCGGCAGCATCGCCGTCTGCACGGTCTGCGGGGCGTGGCTGGCGATCGGACGGCGGGCCGTGCCGACGTCATGCCGCAGCACCGCCGGCTGCCGCGGAAAGCTGGCGAAGGCGCCCCGGGCCAGGAGAATTCCCTACGCCCCAGCCCGGCCGGATCCGCCCGGGCACACCGCGGCGGCGACGGCCGACGGCCTCGATCCGCCGCTGGCCGACGTGGTCCCCCTCTTCCCGGACGGGCCGCAGGATCCGGTCACCCGTGCCCGCCCGCGGGCCGTCGACCGGACGCGACGCCGTGGGCGTCCGGACGCGAATGATCCCGCCTCCGACTTCGACGAGCAGGCCGGGGAGCCGGCCGGCGGCACGGGTACCGCCGACTTCCCGCTGTGAAGCCGAGCACGGCTGCGAGGGTCCGTGTCGTTCCGCACGCGTCCGACACTCTCTTCGATCACGGATGCTCCGCACACCTGTGGTGCGTGACAGCCCAGCCCGACCCGGCCACCGACACCGCGCCGCACGCGACCGGCGCGACTGACCGTTCCGGCGCCGGCCGGCCCGGCATCGCTCGGGGCGGCACCGGGCGGCACTGGGTCGCCGGCGACTACGCCCCGTTCGTCACCGCCTCCGGTGCGGACAAGCTCGCCACCTCCGCCGTCGCGCCGCTGGTGGCGGCCGCCCGCGGTTGCGAAACCCTCGTCTGGGCCGACGCCCGGCAGGCCGCCGCCGACTGCCGCCGGCTCGGCATCGACAAGCGCGGCAAGCAGGGCCGCCGGTTCGGCGACTCGCTGCAGGCCGGCGACATTCTCGTCATGCCCTGGTACCTGGCCGACCAGGTGGCCCGGGCGGAACGGACCGGGCAGGCACCGATCCGCACCTCCATCCAGTACCGACCGGCGGTGCCGGAGCGGGACGAGACCGGGCGGGAACGCAAGTACGAGTTCGTGTTCGGCAACGAGACCGTGCTCGGCGCTCACCCCGCCACCCCGGCCGGCTGGTTCGCCGACCCGGCCATCCCGCTGCTGGTGGCGGAGGGGCAGCTGAAAGGCGACTCGGCGATCACCGGGGCGCTGCTCGCCTCCGGGGTGACACCCGACCAGCTCCGCCTCGCCACCGGGGAAACCGTCGACGGCGCCCGGGACCGGCTCCGCTCCCTGCTGGCCGCGATGACCCCGGACCGGCGGGTCTGCGTGATCGCGATCGCCGGCGTGTGGAATTGGCGGACCAACCCGGAATGGTCGATGGTCGCGCTCACCGGCCGGGACGTGTGGGTCGCTGTCGACGGCGACGTGACCTGCAAGTGGAAGGTGTGGGAGCCGACGGCGCAGCTGTTCGAGATGCTGGCCCGCCGCAAGGCGAACGCGGCGCTGTTGTCGCCGGCCGCCGCGACCCCGGAGGGCGGGGCGAAGGTCGGCGTCGACGACTACCTGGCCGACCACGGAACCTGGGACGACCTGCTCCGCCACCTGTCACCGGGCCTGCCGCCCCGGCCCCGCCGGGAGAACTTCGAGTCGATCGGGCAGTACCGGATCGGCGACGACGGTACCGAGCTGCAGGTCTGCAAACCCCGCGTCGACGAGGCGAGCGGCGACGTGGTCGGCGGCAGCTGGGTCGCCGAGTACCCGATCGGCGGCCGGGTGGTGGCCCAGACGGTGAAACGCAAACCCACCCCGGAGGAGGTGTCGACGGGACGGTTCGGGGAGGGTCTGACCCGGCTGCCGCCAGGCGCCGACGACCGGGTGGAGATCGAGATCTCGTGGCGGGACCCGGCCGGCAACCTGGTCACCGACCTGGTCGAAGGCCCCTCCGACATCTTGGTGGAGACCCCGGACCGGTGGCTGAACCACAAGCCGCTCCATCTGCCGACCGGGCTGAAACTGCACCCGGCCTGGCCGCCACGGGGACCGGTCGGGCAGAACTGGCTGCAGGCGGTCAAGGCGAACCGCGAGGCCGAGGTGCAGCGCCGCACGCTGTGGACCCGGATGGGATGGGTGCCGGTGCCCGGCGACCTGCCCGTGTTCTCCGTCGGCGACCAGGTGGTCGGGGAGAAGGTCGAGGGCACCACCTTGTCCGCGGTCGGCGAGCTGATCCACAACGCCCACCTGTTCGGCGTCGGCGACGACGGCGGCGCCGACTTCGACGACCCGATGTACCGCCGCCACCTGGCCCGCGACCTGAAGGCCACCCTCGACGCGGTGATCGCCGCCTACACCGACCGGGCGGTCGCCGCCGTCGTGCTGGCCGCGGGGGTGCGGGCCGCGCTGCCGATGCAGTCGAACTCGGTCGTCTACCTGGTCGGGCCGCCCGCGTCCGGCAAGTCGTACTCGGCCGGGGTCATCTGCGGGTTCTGGTCGCGCCGGCCCGGATACTTCAGCGACGACGCGCTGCCCGGTTCGGCGAAGGACTCGATCGCCGCGACCGAGGCCAACCTGTCGGTCGCCTGCATGTGGGTCGTCGACGACCTGGCCCCGTCGTCGGACCCGCGCCGCGCCGCCCGCGAGCAGTCCGACCTGGACGACACGATCCGGATGGTGCACAACGGCTCGAGCCGGGGCCGGATGACCCGGGACGGCACGCCGCGTCCGGTGCGCATCCCCAACGCCATGCTGGTCGCCACCGCCGAGAACGAGTCGACGGTGGAGTCGATCCGGCAGCGGTCGCTGACCGTGCTGTGCCGCAAAGGCACCCTGGCCGAGTCGAGACGACCCACCGACGCGCTGAAAGACCTGTACGCCCACGACGGCGCGCCCGCCCGGGTCACCCAGGGGCTCGTCAAGATGATCAGGCACCAGTGCGCGAGCCGCGACGGCGGCGACTGGGCCGCCACCGTCGGCTGGGTCGCCGACGATCGCGGGCTCTGCGACGACGAGATCCGCGACGCCATGATCGCACGCGGCCTCGACGGCGGCTCCGTCACCCGCGCGGTGAAGATCGGCGGCGACCTTGCCCTCGCACTGCGCTACCTCGGCGAGCTGGCGGCGAACCTCGGCATCGGCGACGACTACGTCTCCCTGCTGACCGACGCCGACCGGCTGCCCGCCGAACTGTCGGCACTGGTCGCCGCCAACTGGCGGACCTCCACCAACGCCACCCCCGGCCACCACGTTCTGCTCGCGATCACCCTGGCCCTGCGGTCGGGCCGGGCCCACATCCAGTCGGCGGCGAACCCGATGCAGGCCCCCGGCGACGCCGACCTCCTGCTCGCCTCCCGGCTCGGCTGGAGCATGCACGGCGACCGTCCGGCGCCGAACGGGCCGGCCGTCGGCGTGCACGGCTTCCTGCAGGACACCGACGAGGAGGTGGTGCTGCTGGACCACACCACCGCGTTCTCCGTCGCGCAGCGGCTCTACCCGGAACTGCTGCCGGCCGGATCCCGGGCCGCCGGCGCCTGGCAGTCGGCCCGCGACGAACGGCTCGTCCTGGACGTCCCCGGCACGACCCGCGGGACGGCCACGACACGCCGCCGGCTGAAAGGCGCCAGCCAGCGGTTCTCCGGTGTCCCCGTCGCCCTGACCACCCTCCTCGACCCGTCGCCGGCCGGCGACGCTCACCCCGGCGACACGGCGAGCTGACCCGGCACGGCCGGACCGGTCACCGGTGCCACCCGAACGCCGACCAGCCCCCTGCCGCCGTCGAATCCGGCCCCGCCGCACACCAGTGCTGCAGGGACCCGCCGACCCGGGCCGGGCTTCCCCGGGACCAGGGAGGCAGCGGATGCACACGCCACCGCGGGACGGCGACCAGCCGGAACGGCCCGCCGAGGCGGCGCGGGGCGGTGCCGGGAACCCGACCGGTCCCGGTCGGACCGGCGACGAACGACGGGGCGACGCCCGCCGCGACCCGGAGCTCGACGACCCGAACCTGGACCTGAGGACCAGGCTGGCGATCCTGTCGGCCCGGTTCGCATGGGACGGGCAGGCGCTCGCCGTCGGCCACGAGCCGACATTGCGGCGCCTCACCGACCGGACCATGTCCGCGTCCACGATGCACGCGCTGGAGGGCTGCGCGACGCGGTGGGCGTTCGAGAAGCTGTGGCCGGCCGCCCCCGACCCGTTCTCCCCCAACATCCTCGGCAACGGCGCCCACACCGTGCTGGAACGGTTCTACGGGCTGCCGCCGGCCGACCGGTCGATCGGGTCGGCGATGACGATCCTGCGGCAGGTCAGCGCCGAGACGTTCCCGGGCGTCGACCCGCTCACCGGCGCCGTCCGGGACCGGTGGCTGGCCGAGGTGTACGCGGCGTTCAAGGGCATCTTCGACATCGAGGACCCGGCCCGCGTCGACGTGGCGGGCCGCGAGACGGAGGTCCGCACCGACATCGCCGGGGTCGGGTTCGTCGGCTACGTCGACCGGCTCGACCGCGACGGCGACGGCGACCTCGTGGTCGTCGACTACAAGACGTCTTCGTCGCTGCCGAAGAACATCGCCCGGTGGGGTGACCCGCACGGCGACCAGCAGCGGCTGTACCTGCTCGCGCTGCGGCAGACCCTCGGGGAGATGCCGGCCGCCGCCCACCTGCACTACACCCGGCTGGGCCAGTCGAAGAAGGTGGCGCAGTCGAAGGCACGGCTCGCCGAGACCCGGGATAAGTTCGTGCTGGCCGCCGAGAAGCTGGCCCTGATCGGCGACACAGGCATCCTGCGTCCCGCCCCGACCCCGCTGTGCGGCTGGTGCCCGCTGGTCACCGTCTGCCCCGCCGCCCGCGCCGACGGCAAGGTCGACCGCACCGACCGGGCCGTTCCGGCGGAGTGGCTGCCGATCCCCGTCGTACGGGCGACGCTCCACCCCGCCCCCGCCCCGGGCGACGCCGTCCCGGACGACGGCGGACCGGTTGCCGCCGCACACGGGACGACTGGCGGCACCGAGCCGGCCCGTGATCCTCGAGGAGTGCCCGTGACCCGCTTGAAGGAAGGCCAGCCGTACGTCGAGCAGGCCGACGGCGACCTGAACCCGAACAGCTACGCCTCGATGGGCGCCGTCGACGTGGTCGAGATGGCGGTCCACGCCCTCGCCTACGACGGGGTGCCGCTGACCCGGTCGGGGGTGCGGGCGCTCGCCGGGATGTACGCGTCGATCGTGCTCGACGTGCAGAAGCAGGTCACCGGCAGCAGCTCCTGGCAGGACGGCATGAACTCCCGCGCCCGGTTCCTGGTGAAGCGGGTGCTGCGGAACCTGCCCACCCCGCTGGGCGCGGCCGCACCCGAGCAGTGGGAGGAATGGGCGGCGCAGGTGACCCGGCGCGTCCTGCTGATGTGGGAGGTCGCGTACGGGTTGTGGTCCGACGGGCCGGTGGACGATCCGGCCGGCGACGTGTCCGCGGCGGTGACCGCCGCCAAGGAGCGCCTCATCCGGCCCGGGAACGGCGACAGGTCTGCTCCCCTGCCTGCGGCGCCGGACGGCAGTGCCGCCGTGCTGCCGCTGAAGCCGCGTGGCAGCCTCCCGGTCGACGACCACGACGGGGACACCGCAGCCGTGGCCGACTTCGGCCTCTGACCCGTCGCCCCATGATCATCTTCTCGGTACCCCGGTCGCCGGGCTGTCCGGCGCCGGGCGCCGAATCCGAACCGACGTGAGGATCCATCCATGACCACCCCGCCCACCACCCCCGGCACCGGATCCCCTCTCGACGATCCTGCCGACGACCCCACCGAGGCGGCGCCGGACGAGCCGATCAGCTACCGGTTGACACACGACGACCGGGTCGTCGAGGCCGGCAGCCTGACCGAGCTGGTCGCCGACCTGATCCCCGGCTACGGCGAGCTGCCCGGCACCGCCGACGGGGACGAGCTGGCACTGCTCGCCCGCTGGCAGCAGGCCGTGACCACCGCGAACCGGGTCCAGGCCGTCCTCATCGCCGACGTCGCGGAACGCGGCACGTTCGATGTCGGCACCGCCGGCGAGGAGGTGCTGTCGGTGCTGTTCGCCGACCGGATCGACCCGGTCGAGGTCGAGGAGTGGGCGCAGCCGGTTCCGCTGGTGGTGGTGTCGACGTCCTACGCGCCGTTCACCGACGCGACCCCGCCCACCGGTAACGTGCGCTGGATCAACCCGCACACCGAGCTGACCTACCTGCAGACCCTGGCCGGTCTTGGTGTCGTCGCCCTCGACGGTCCCCGCGCGGCGCTGACCTGAATCCGGCAGACGAGGCTGCGAGCTCGGCGCTCGCCGGCCTTTCGTTGCCGTCACGGCCATCGGGACGCTGCCGCGGGGTGCGTCGCCGCTAGGCCCGGTCCACGGTCGGGTGCCACCGGAAGGCGGTCCGCTCAAGAGCCGCCCAGTGGTGTTCGACGCACCAACGGCACGCGAAGCCCGGATGCCGTTCGAGGTCGCGCGCCGCCGCAAAGCGCCACGGGTCGACCGAATGCAACTTGCGCCGCAGCGCCGCGGACTGGTCCGTCAACGCCGTGATCCCCCACCGGAGCTCGGGCCGCAGCTTGGCCGCTTCCGTGTACAGCCGCGTGGTGATGCCCAACCCCTCCCACTCGTGAACCGCCTCCAGACCCTCCCCCGCCCAGTACCGGTCAGGATCGATCGACGGGACGGAATACGACTTGGAGAACACCCGGCCGATCTCGGCGCCGTCGGTCCAGATGAACAGCGCGCGCAGACCGGAGGCGCGGTGCTGCATCGTCAGCTGGCGCTCTCTTCGCGTCGACGAGCTGCCCTCCCTGCACACGGTCAGGATGCCGGTCGAGTCGGCGACCGCAGCGACCCGACCGACCTCGGCGACCACGTAGGTCCTCATCCAGTCCTTCGTCAGCCGTCGGGCCACGCGCGGGTGGAGGCGGGGTAACTCGTCCCATCGGACGAGGATGTCGTTCACCGTCACCAGGGTGTCTACGGGGGTGGAATCGGTGCGGGCGATCAGAGCGTCGAGATCGTTCAGCACCTCCCGATGAAACGCGTGGCGGGTGCTGCCGGCCCGCACCGATTCCTTCCACAGCGACCTGAACGCCTCCTCGGCCTCCACCTCGACATCGGGTACGAGCCGAGTCCGAATCCGTTCCAGCAGCGACATGGATTGGACGTTAACAACCGGCACCGACAGTGGAGAGACGTTTGAGCCGACGCCATTCGCCGGCGGTCTTCGGGCCGATCTGTCTCCTCCGCTGGAGGACCCTTAACCGAGACGCACGCGCTCTTGACCGCCGGTGCCTGCGTCGCACGTGACGGCTTCCCGAATTAGGCCGCTGAAGGCGGTCGGGGCCGGCTGTCTGATCGCCGGGGTTAGTGCAGGTTCGGGTCCGCCATATCGAGCAGGGTTTGCAGCTGGTCGCGGTTCAGGGGTCGGGGGCGTTCAAAGTCGCCGTCCATCGCGTAGGCCCCTGCGTAGGCGGCCTGGTCACGCTGGAAGCGCCAGCTGTCGGCGAGGCTGCCGGTGTCAAAAACGTCGAAGCCGATGGCCTGGATGAACGCGGCCACTTGACGCTTGGCGTCTGCGCTGTCCCCGGCGATCGTCAACGTGTTGCGGTCCGCCGCGCCGGCCGGACGGTGCATGGCGCGCAGGTGCTTGGCGGAAATGTTGTTGAAAGCCTTGACGATTTTCGAGTCCGCCAGGTGCTGCTGCACGAATCCGCTGGTGGTGAGACGCCCATCCTCGAGCGCAGGGATCCTGCCGTCGGCCTCACGCGCGCCACGGGAGTCGGGGTAGTAGTTGCAGGTGTCGATGACCACCTTGCCGGCGAGCGGCGCGGCCGGTATCTGATCGACCTTGCCGAGCGGAATGGTCAAGACCACGAGATCGCCTGCTGCAGCGGCTTCCGGCGCCGTCGCGGCCCGCGCCCGGGAGCCGAGCGACTCGACGAGGTCGGCGAGGGTCTCGGGACCGCGGGAGTTGGACAGCACGACGTCGTATCCGGCGGCAACGGCCAGGCGGGCGACCGTGCTGCCGATGTTGCCGCTGCCGATGAAGCCAATCGTCGTCATGACGGGCGCAACCCGTCCCGCAGCCGCCCTATTCCACGACCAACACCGTCAACAGCGGTCCGCCTCGGCCGACAGAGAACCATCCCTACGCCACGATGGTCTCCGTGACGGCCCGGACCGCTGATCGACACGTAGGGGGACGTTCGTGCCGGACGCGCACGGTGGTCCGTTGAGGGCCGGGCTGGGGCCCAACCGGGGGGCGGGCCCAGGTGGCGCCGACGGGGGTGCAAATCCTCGGGTGCGAAGGGTCGGGCGACGGCACGGGGTCCTACCTTGGGTTGAAGCGGGAGGGTTTCATGTCAGCTGAAGAAAGCCGGCGCGCCATCGAGCGCTACTTCGACCTGATGGGCCAAGGTGCGGACTTTGCCGAGTGCTACGGCGCCGATGTCACCTGGCTTGTTGTCGAGACCGGTCAGGTGGTGCGTGGACCCGACACGGTGCGGGACTACGTCAACGCGCTGCACGCCACGATGGTGGACCTGCAGACGCGACGGATCGTCATAGGTGAGGAGAATGCCTATCTGGAGGGAGACTGCGCTGCTGTCAGGTCGGAGTTGGGCAGTCGGATCCACTACTGCATCGCCTACGACATCAAGGATGGGCTGATCATCGCGATGCGCTGCTACGGCGTTGGAGCCCACGTCTAGGTCGGCAAGTCCGTCGTGCTCCCATTGCCGCTGTGGCAGCTGACATTCACGCGCTCACCGGGGTTGCCCTGAGGTACGGCTGAAGGCCCGGTCGTGCGGAGCTCGCGTAAGGGACCGCTCAGCGAGAAGCAACTCCGTGCTTCCTCGGGGCTCGATCAGGGGTGCTGGCCACGACCGCGCGATCCATACTCAACCTGCCGCGTTCGATGAATCCCGCGTCCAGGAAGGCCGGGAGGACCCCAGGGAACACGTTGCGCGTCGCCCCGTCGACGCTGGTGTCGACGGGATAGCCCTCGATCACCGTCTCGTGGTCGCGACCCCAATCCGCAGCGTAGTTGATCAACTGCGCCATCACGCCTTCGCCGCGTGCTGTTCGAGCGATGAAGAAGCATGACAACGACCATGCAGCCTCCTGACCGAAGTCATAGCCGGAGAACCTCTTCAGTAGCCAATCGAGCTCCGAGCGCGGAGCGAAGCGAGCCCAGCCCACCGGTTCGCCATCGCGATACGCCACGAGGCCGGCAGCGCCGCTGCCGATCTGACGAGCAAGGTCACGCTTGTTCTGTGACCGGTCGCGACGGGTGTACTCGGCGCCGAGGATCCAGTACTGACACCAGCATCCGTTCGAGGCGCCAGACCGGCCGAACAGCCGTTCGACGTCGCGCCAGTTGCCGGCCACCGCGGTCGTCACCTCGATCCGTGCAGATCCGCTCATGCGCCGATGATGCCTGAACCGGCCGGCACCTTGACGGTGGCTCCCGCTGTACCGCACGAAGGCACGTCAACCAAAGCTTGTTCCGCGAAAGCGGGGCCCTCGTGCGGAGTATCCATTAGCCGACCGTCCTACGAGGGGTCGGCCTGGACAGGCTGGCGGCGTCGGTCATGGGTGTTCCATCCAGGGGGTGCCGTTGAGGACGCGGAGTGTTCCGATGGGCAGGGGGTGTCGCAGACGGTGCCTGCCGGGTCTTGTGGTTGCGGGTAGTCGAACCCTCGCCGGTAGTAGCGGTAGAACGCGGGGCCGAGGTACCAGCCTGGGTAGCCAGGCGTCGGGTAGGCGAGCAGCTCGCCGATCCTGCCCAGGATTGCGACCAACGTCGCCGTCGCGGCCTTCCTACGATGTTCAGTCCCCGTGCGATCACGCGCCGGAACGGTCGTCGGCGTCGAGGCGTCTGTGACGTGGTCGGCGGGGTCTCGACCGCGCCCAGTTACCAACCGGGCTGGAAGGGTTCGCAACTGCCTGGGAACGCGGCTCGCCGAGGTCGCTGGATTGATCCGGGTCTGGATCTGCTTCTTGGTGGACATGGGTAGCTCCCGTGTTCTGTCCTGGCCGCTGGTCAGTCGCCGGCGCGTACGTATCGAATGGCGAGGAAGCCCATGCTGGTCGCGGTCAGTCCCCAGGCCACCAGGTCCAGTACCGGTGCCGCGGTGATTACCGCGACCACGTGCAGGGGTTGGGAGATGATCATCGCGAGGGCGGATGCCACCGGGATCAGCCGGCCCCGCAGCGCGGCGACCCCGAGAAGTGTGGCGCCGACGACGTGTCCGAGCACGAAGATCAGCAGGGTAATACTGCCCGGTCCGGCTGCCTCGGCGGCGCGGCTGAGGCTCTCGGCCTGATCCACGTCGAGGCCGGCTGCGGGTGCTGCCGCCCACAGGGTGTCGCCGAACCCGAGGGTCATCATTGCCAGGTAGCCCGGCAGGAGGAAGGCGCCGGTCCAGATCCAGAGTCGAGGTGTCGGTCGGCGGAGCAGCGTCAGGGCTGCATACGCGCCGGGGATCAGGGTGAAGGTCGCGACGAAGCCCAGCCAGAGGACGGCTTCCATCGTCTGGGGCTGGTGCAGGGCGGTCGCGGCGTCCGGTGGGTAGATCAGCCGGATGATCGCCACGACTGCCGGCCCGATCGGCATCAGCGCGGCCCCGAACAGACGCAGCCACCTCGGTGCGGTATCCGGCCGTGAGGCGGGGTCGGCGTGCGTGGTCATCTGGGAGTTGGTCATGATCATCAGCCTGCGCTTACCCGCGCCCGGGCACCTGGGGCCGTGGCCGCCGGCGTTCCCGGGCGACCCGGGCAGATCTCCGGTTCTGCCTGGGGGCTGAACCCCAGGCGGACAACGATCAGGTCACCGATAATGAGGCCATGTCCTCCGGCGACGGATCGATCAGGGTGCTCGTCGCCGACGATCACCCCGTCGTCCGCGGCGGACTGATCGCGCTCCTGGAGACACTCGACGGTGTCCGGGTGGTCGGCCAGGTTGGGACCGGTCGGGAGGCGGTCGGCGCCGCACTCGCGCAGCAGCCCGACGTGGTCGTGATGGATTTGCGGATGCCCGATCTCGACGGGGTCGCGGCCACCCGACAAATCCGGGCGCGAGCACCCGGCGTCGCTGTCTTGGTGCTGACGATGTTCGAGGAGGACTCCTGGTACAGGCGGCGCTGGCGGCGGGTGCTCGCGGGTACTTGTTGAAGGGTGCCGAGAGTGCCGAGATCGACCGTGCGATCCGGACCGTGGCGGCCGGTGACGCGGTTCTCAGCCGATCCGTCGCCGAGCACGTGCTCGGCCGTGCCGACGCGTGGCCGAGCGGGCAGCTTTCGGGACTTACGCCGCGCGAGCGTGAGGTCCTGGACCTGATTGCACAGGGACTGGGGAACGCGACGATCGCCGCACGGCTGCACCTGTCGCCGAAGACCGTCGGCAACCACATCTCGGCGATCTTCACCAAGCTCGGGATCTCGTCGCGAGCCGAGGCGATCGTGCGCGCTCGCGATGCTGGCCTCGGGGTGACCCGACCGTGAGCGGCCGGTCGACCAGCATCGCGATCACCGCCGTGGGAGGTGTTCTGCTCGCGGTGTGCCTGGTGCTGGGCGGCTTCGCCCGCTCGGCTGCGCTGCCGCTGAGCCCGTACACGATCACCAACCTGGTGATCGGCGTCGGCTATCTGGTCCCGGCGGCAGTGATCGCCTGGCACCGGCCTCGCAACCTCCTCGTGCTGCTGCTGTTCGTTGGTGGGGTCGGCCACTTGCTGGCCGGGATCGGGGTCGCCGGCGTGGCTTGGGGCGCAGCCGCCGGCTGGTCGGCGTGGCTGATCGGGATTTGCGGTCTGCTGCTGGGGATCGCGTGGAAGTTCGGCATGGGTCCGCTGTTCGCGCTGCTGCTGCTGCTGTTTCCCGACGGCCGACTGCCTTCGCGGCGCTGGCGGTGGCTGGTGTGGGCGTCGTTCGGCTCGCTGGCCCTGGCACTGGCTGGCTGGTTCGTCGCGCCCGACGCGCTGATCATGAACCTGGTCGTCCAGCTCGGCGACCTGGCCGTGACGACGGCGGCGATCGTGTCGCTGGTGATGCGCTATCGCCGTGGCGACGAGATGGTCCGCGGCCAGATCCTCTGGCTGGTACTGGCCGTGATGGTGATGCTGGTGCTCAACGTCGAGCGGGCGATCACCGGCCGCGGGCCGGAACTGTTGCTGCTGAGCTTCGTCTGCATACCGGTAGCCATCGCCATAGCCATCGTGCGCTATCAGCTCCTCGACATCCGGCTGGTGGTGTCACGAACCCTGCTGTACGGGCTGCTGATCGGTGCCGTGCTGCTCGGATACGTCGGGCTGGTCGCCCTGGCCACGGCTGTCCTGCCCGCGGACCTCGCAACCTGGGGGCCGGTCACCTCGGCCATCGTGGTGGCACTTGCGCTCAACCCGGTCCGCCTTGGTCTGCAAAGGCTGATCACGCAGGCGTTCTACGGACGCCGGGACAACCCCGAGGCGCTCGCTGCGGCAGTCGGCGATGTCGAGGACCTCGCGGAGGTGCTTGAGCGTGCCCGGACAGCTCTGCGGCTGCCCGGTCTCGCTGTTCGATCGACCGGTGGGCTCACGATCGCAGGAGAGACCCGTAGCGGGACGCAGGAGACCCTGCCACTGACCATCCGGGGCGAAGAACTGGGACACCTGATCGTGACGCTCCGGACCGGGGAGTCGCGGCTGCACCGACAAGACGCCGCCGCGCTCGGCATGCTGGCCGGTCCCCTGGCTCTGCTGCTGCGTGAGCAGGCCCTGGCCGACGCGCTCCGGACGTCTCGAGCCCAGGTCGTTCGAGCCCGGGAGAGCGAACGCTCCCTGCTGCACCGCGACCTGCACGACGGCCTCGGCCCAACGCTGACCAACGCTGCCTTTCGCGCCGACGCCGCGGCCAACCAGCTGACGACCGACCCGGAAGCGGCGGCCACGCTGCTAGCAGAGGCCCGAGTCGGTATCCGAGAGGCCCTCGCCGACGTGCGCCGAGTCGTTTACGGGCTCCGACCGCTGGCGTTGGAGGAGCTCGGCCTCGTCGGAGCGATCCGGGAGCAAGCGTCGAAGGCTGGCCGGCTGCCGGTCAGCGTCTCCGCCACCAGCCTCGGACCACTACCGCCGGCGGTCGAGCTGGCCGCCTACCGAATCGCCACCGAAGCCATCACCAACGCCCAACGCCACTCCACCGGCAGCCAGGTCCGGGTCCAGCTGACAAGCCGGGGCGAACAACTCGAGCTGATGGTTCGAGACAACGGCGCGTCCCGACCAGCCACTCCCGGGATCGGCCTGCGCTCGATCACCGAGCGCGCCGACGAGCTGAGCGGCCGAACAGAAATCGTGGCCGGCGAGGACGGCTGGCGAGTGACCGTCTGGATCCCGTGCGGCTCGGCCTGAGCTCCTCACACCGGCCCAGACCTGCCGGTCCACGCACAAACACAGATGGCGCCGGCGTCCCAGCTCGCGCCGCCCAGAAGCTCCCCCACCCGAGCTAGCAAGCCCTCGTCGCGCAGCACGCAAAGTGCCCGTACTTTGGCAGGATTCGGTCAAGTCGTCCTCGCGTCCGAGCCCATTGCCTGGATCGTCAGTTGACGACCCTCCTGCACGCAGAGCGGGACCGTTGTGCGAGCACACAGCTGCTGACCGTTTGCGAGCGGCCCTTGGCGGGCTTCGGGTTCTGCTGGTCTCGCACGATGTGCTCGACCATCGTTGCGAGAACGATGGGTCAGGCTGAGACGGTGATTGTGATCAGTGCGACCGCGGGCAGGGTTGATGATGCGATGGTTCCTCTGATACTGCCGCCGCGGGGGCGCCAGTAGCCGAGCAGATCGGCCAGTCATCGCATCAGGTCGTGCCGGACCGCTCGGGGACCGTTGGCGAGAATGCGTGTACAGGCGACCCGACCCGCACCGATCCCGGAGCAGCAAGTTCAACTGCAATCGTGACCGGCTGGAACTCGACTCCGCCACTGGGCCGCTGGAGGCGGGTTAGGCCGTGCCGTAGTGGACCGCTCGTTGACCCCGGCCCCCGGGGGGGCGTTGCTACTGGCGAACTGTCGGGGTGGCGACATCGTTTGATTGACCGTCGAGGAGTGCGGCACTAACGTTCAGGAGAGGCGCGGACACGGGGTCGCCGGCTAGGTCGGAGTATTGATGGACCAGATCGCTCGGTTGCTCACCGCCATGAATGCTCATGACCTCGAAGCGGCGGCGGCGCTCTTTCACGAGGACTACCGCAGTGAGCAGCCAGCACATCCGGGACGCTCGTTCATCGGGCGTGCTCAGATGCACGCCAATTGGGCGGCGATCTTCGCAGGGATCCCAGATTTCCACGCCGAGTTGCTCGGGTCGGCTGAGCACGGTGGAACCATCTGGACTGAGTGGCTCTGGACGGGCAATCGTAGGGACGGGGTGCCGTTGGAGACGAGGGGCGTCACGCTGTTCCAGGTCGAAGGCGAGTTCATCGTCGCGGGCCGGCTGTACATGGAAGATGTCGAGACGACGCGCGTAGGGATCGAGCAAGTGGTCGAGGAGATCTCCGGTGAGCGGCCGAAGCACGCCGCCGGCGGCGCATAGGGCGTTTTGGGTCCGCGTCGCCGGCAATCTGGCCTCCTGCGCGAAAGACCTTGCGTCGGAGCCGGTGACTTCGCGATCCGCTCGAAATCCGTCCGTCCACTCAAGGCGCACTTGATGCGGATCGGTGGAGATCGAGCGATCGGTCGAGGTCCTGTCCGAACTCGAGCGGATCCTCACGCAGGATGTGGCGAAAGTCGGTGGTCCTGACGTCCTGCTGCTCGCAAGACGACCCTCCAGCTACAACGCGGTGGTGAGCCACGGCCGTACCGATACGGTCAGTGCTTCTCCGGCGACTCGATTCGCGTAAGCCTGTAGGTTTGGGCCTGGATCTCAACGTGCGCATCGTGTGCCGCGCCACGCCAGCCTCGTTGCATGCCGCCATGGCTCCGGTGAGAGCAGTACCCACGATGACGCCACGCCTCGCCCGTCGAGTCAACAGGACGAAACCGGCGAGCAGCCTGCCAGACACGCCCCGAGAAGCGCGAGTCCGATGGCTACGTCCACAGCCACAATCTGCTACTGCTCCGCAAGCCGTCGGATGCTCCTATGGATTGTCAAGTGGCTGGCTGGGCTGGGGATTCTGCAGCTGGAGCTGTGGGAGGACGTGGTAGATCTCGCGGGCGACGTAGCGTTTGAGGCATCGGATGATCTCGGGTTTGGAGAGTCCTTCTTGGGTTCGGCGTTGGGCGTAGGCGCGGCTGCGTGGGTCGTAGCGGAGCCGGCCGATGACGATGATGTAGAGGGCGTTGTTGGCTTGTCGGTCTCCGCTTCGGTTGAGGCGGTTTCGGTGGACGCGGCCGCTGCTGGCCGGGACCGGCGCGACGCCGCAGAGGTGGGCGAACGCGGCTTCGGAGGTGATCCGGTCGGGGTTGTCGCCGGCGCTGGTCAGGAGCTGGCCGGCGACCTCGGGCCCGACACCAGGGAGGGCGAGGAGGTCGGGTGCGACCTCGCCGACCAGGTGGGTGATGTCCTGGTCGGCGTCGCTGATTTCTTCGCTGAGTTGCTGGTGGCGTCGGGCGAGGCGGCGTAGCGCGGTTTTGGTGGCTTGTGTGGGGTCGCCGAGTTGCTGGCCGGGACGCAGTCGGGCGCAGATGTTGATGATCTTCGCGGTGGGTAGGTGGCGCAGCTGTTCGCGCAGCTCGGGCGGGCCGGAGATGATCAGGGCTTTGATCTGGTTGGTGCCCTGACTACGGGCCTTGACCGCGCTGGATCTGGCCACGCGGAGTGCCCGGATCGCCTCGACGCGGCCGTCGCGACGTTTCGGTATGCCGGTCGCCGACCCAGACAACACGGCTCGGGCGGCGGCGTAGGCGTCGAGGGCGTCGGACTTGCCGTGGGTCCGGCGGGATTTGCGGTCGGGTCGGTCGACCTCGTTGACGGTGAGCCCGATGGTGCGCAGGTAGCGTGCCAACCCGGCGCCGTAGGTGCCGGTGCCCTCCACGCCGATCGTCTGAAGGGTGCCATGTCCGCTGAGCCAGGCCGCCAAGGCTCGGTAGCCGGCCGGGTTGGCGGGGAACTCTCGATCACCGAGTTGGCGACCGACTCCGTCGATGACTGCTGCGTGATGTGTTTGGCCGTGGGTGTCGACCCCACCGATGACGACGCGCGTGGTCGGAGTTGTCATGCTGGTCATGCCTTGCCTCTTCCGTTGGACCGGTCGGGTGAGGCACGCCGCGGTCGGGTCGGTGGACAAGACAGTGATGGGCGCCTGGTGCGCAGGCTCCTATGAGGTCACGCCACCCGGCCGTTCGCGTGCCGAGATGCTTCTCGCCGGGTCGACGAATCCGACGAAGGACAGCAACGGGTCGCGTCAGTCGTGCGGCGGGTCAGACCCAGCGAGAAACACCAGAATCATGCTCACTGTCGTGCGGGACGCACGCAGTGGTCGTCGGTCGTGGGGGACGCCGACTAGTCGACGGTCGTGCGGGACGCACGCAGTGATGGTCCGTCTTGCGGCATTGATGCGGTGTTGGCGGGCCTATCGTCGGGTCTGCGTGAGGCTGTCAGGACTCGAAGCGTCGGTTCAGTTCTGCCATGACCGGCCATGCTGCGCCGGCGGTGTTGGAGAGCACGACCGCGTCGACGTCAGTGTTGCTGTACCGGGTGAGCAGGGCGCTGACCCCGGCATTGCTGCCTTCCTTGTAGAGGGTCGCTCGGCGGAACTCCAGGCCGAAGCCGTACCGGACCGTCTCGTCTCGAGTCACTTGCGGGGTGAGGAACTGCTTAGTCAGCTCGGGTGTCAGCAACTGTCCAGCCCGGACGGCGTCGAGGAAGATCAACAGGTCCTGAGCAGAAGCATGGGCTCCGCCGTCCGGTGAACCGATCGGGGGGTAGCTGAAGATGTTTGCCCGCCACTCCCCGTCGACCAGGTCCCAGCCTTCGGCCACTTCGGGCACCGAATCTCGACGGTCGAAGAAGCCGGCCCCCGTCATGCCCGCCCGCTCGAAGACCTCTCTGGTCACATACGTCCGGTAGGACTCCCCCACGACCCGTTCGAGCGCCAACCCGGCCAACACGTAACCCACGTTGCAGTACCGGGCTCGGACCCCGGGCTCGGCCAGCGCCGGCTTGTGCGCGAATTGCGACAGGAAGTCGACGGTCTCCATGATGGCGTAGCACGGTGTGTCCACGAACAGGTCGGCATAGACCTCGCCTGCCTCTTCATCGGCGTCGTCGGCGATTCCGCTGGTATGGGTGAGGAGATGCCGCAGAGTGACCGCGTCGGAGATCGTCGTTCCCGCCAAGTCGACGTAACGGTGGATCGATGCGTCCAGGTCGAGGCGGCCGGCACCACCCTGCTGAAGGACGGCCACGCTGGTGAGCAATTTGGTGATCGACGCCGTGTCGAAGCGGGTGTCGACAGTGTTAGGAATCTGCCAGCGTGGCGTCGCGTATCCGTACGCCGCGCTGAAAACGACCGCGCCGGCGTGACGGACCACCACGACACCGGTGAAGCCCGACCCGCGGAGGACCGCGTCAAGCCCGCCAAGGTCCATCAGTCCAGCCAACGGCAGTGCCGATGCTGACGCTGCGACATGCAGTTACCTCTCCGTCGAGCCAGACGAACCGATGGCATCATGTCGGCACGATTCTGTCAGCCAGCCCTACCGCCTGTCCGCGCGACCACGACGCGCGCAGTCAGAGCTGACTCGGTGGATTCTCGCGTCCGGTTCAGTACCGCATCCGGAACCTCACGCCCGCAACCTTCCACGCGCCGAGTGTCCGGCTGTCGTGCGGAGCACGCATTAGCCGACCGTGGCGCGGCGGGGCCAGACCAGACTCCCCATGACCAGGCGGCCCCAGAAACGCCACGTCGGCGGTGCACCGTGAGGCGTCGGCCAGGGTCCGGCGAAAGGGGTGTACGGCTGGCTCAGAACTTCAGCCGGTCGACCATGCGGTAGCCGTCGAGGCGGTTGGATTGGAGAGCGTGTTCGGACAACAAGTAGACGTCGTCGCCGATGATGAGCGAACGAACGGGCTCCCCAACGGATCCGGGCGAGGTGATCCGGGCATCTTCACGCAGGCCGTCGGCGTCGGCGCGCAGCAGGACGAGGCCGCTGAAGTCCAGCTTGTCGCCGTATGAGGTGATCGGGGCGATCACCAGGTTGCGAGGCTCCCAGTAGAGGAACGCCTTCGGGTCGAACTCTGCGCCGGCGTTTCCCCAGCCGTAGGCCTGGGTGTCGATCCGCCGGGGTGACCTGGGGTCGCTGACGTTGAAGAGTGAGAACTGGATCTTGCCCTTCCCGCTCTGTCCGACGCCGAGCAGCAGATCCGTCCCGATCGGGTGCAGATAGCCGGAGTAGCCGGGGATCTTCAGCTCACCGGTGATCTTGGGCGCGGCGGGGTCGCGCAGATCGAGTACGTAGAGCGGGTCGGTCTGGCGGAAGGTCACCACGTATCCCACGTTGCCGATGAACCGTACGGCGCGGATCGATTCGTTGTCCTTGCGGCCCAGCCCGTCGATCTGTCCGACCTGTTTCAGCGTGCCGTCTTGTTCGCGCAGCATGGTTACCACACCCTCGTTGACCATCCGGGAGTTCACCCAGCCGCGGCTTCCGGACACCGTGGTGGCAACGCGCAGCACGCCGTTGACCTCCGACATGGCGTACTGGTTCAGCAGGCTCCCTGGTACCTCGCCGGACCCGCGGTACGAGGTCGCGCCTGATGGGCCGGTCAGAAACTTGTGGACACTCGTGGTCGGTGTCGTATCGTCGCGGCTCCACTCGGTTGTCGTGACGTAGGTCGCGGTGTCGGTGGCATAGAGCTGCTGACCGCCGGCGACCACGCCCACGGTGTGACGGTCCTGGAGTGTTGAGGTGATGTCGAACGACGAGACGGCCACCGTGTCGATGCCGGAGAACGTGTCGGGTCTGGCCAGATCGGGACAGGCCACCAGGCGTCCGCTGCTCACCTGGGCACCGACGCCATTGGTCAGGCTGTACGCGGGGAGCCAGTCGTCCACTGTCGACTTCGCGACTGCGTCCTGGAGTTCCTTCTTGGATTCCTCGGCGATCCCGCCCTCGCGCCCAACGTACGGCGAGGGAATATCGAGGTCGGGCGAGAAGGCGGTGACGACGCGCACCTGTGCCCCGACCAGCCGGGCGTCCAGAACGTCACCGTCGACGGCGAGGGTAGCCACGAGCTTCGGTGCGCGGAGCGTCGCAATGTCGTAGGTGGTGAGGAGTTGCCGCTGTCTCGCCGACCGGGGCCCGGGCGCAACCTCCTCCGGCCGCTGCCCGCTGAACACCAGCACGCGAGTGCCGGAGAGAAAGACGTTGCGTACGTCGGTGTCGGGTAGGGTCGCCACCTTGGACAGCTGGCCGTTGTGGGCGCTGATCAGGTGCACCCGACCGCGCGCGACGGCGACGATCACCTTCCCGTCGGTCTTGACCAGGTCGGGTTCGTCGACGCCGGCCTCGGCGACATTGGTGGTCGAATGAGCCGGCGTTGAGACAGTCGCCCCCGGGGGGGCGTCGGCCGCGCGCGCCGCTGTCGGCTGTGAAGACAGCTCGGCGCCTCCGTCCGCCGCCCAGCCCCTGCTCGCCTGTTCGATCAGATAGTCCGGGGCGTGTTCCTTGAAGTAGCCGAGCACCGCGTCGCAGTTCGCGAACGCCTTCAGCGGCCCTGCCGCGTACGCCACGCCGGCGCCGCCGAGGCCCGCCGACCCGCTGCCGCCACCTCCGACGAGCCGCGGCCCGAGAACCGCGATCCCGGCGACGAGCACCGCGGCAGCCGCGACCCGCGGGATGGCCATCCGGCGGATCGGTCGGTGCGCACGCCTCAGGCCCAGCTCATCGCCTGGTTCCGCCGCGGCCAGCTGCCGCCGGACGGACTCGGACGCCTTGCGCGCCCGCGCCTCAAAGCTGTTCTGCCCGGCGTCACTCATCCCCGAGTCGTTCATCTCGGCGTCACCGATCGGGTCATTCATGGCCATCCTCCACGCGTTCCAGGCGCAACTGGCGCGCGACCGCGGTACGCGCCCTACTCAAATGGGTCTTGACGGTGCCTTCGCTGCAGTCGAGGACCGCGGCGATGTCACGCACGCTGTAGTCCTCCAGATAGAACAGGGCGAGCGCCTGGGCCTGCCGGGCTGGCAGCGCGCGAACCGACCGCCAGAACTCCGCATCGCCCTCGTCGAGTTCGATATGGGTCGGCGTTCGGTACGCGAGCCGGACGATGGCCTGCGCCTCCCGCACCCTGCGCCGGACCACCGACGCCGCCCGATTGCAGGTGACCCGGCGCACCCAGGCTGCCGGCGAGTCGTAGCCGCCGATCGCCGCCCATTGCCGATACGCCGCGGTAAACGCATCCTGGGTGGTGTCCTCGGCCACCGACGCATTTCCGGTCAGGACGTACGCCAGTCCAAGCACGTGGCGGTATTCCTGCCGGTAGAAGTCGTCGAAGGACACCCGCCCGCGACCGGGACCATCCGTCTGATCAGCGCCAACATGAGCCGCGTCGTCGGCGTCGATCGTCAAATCGACCGCAGCGAGCGCCGGCCGCTGCCACCGATCAGGGGTAGCGCCGCCAGCAGCAGCTGCTCCATGCGTGTCCATCACTGCTTCACTCGCCGCAGGCCCCCCACCGGTTGACATCCTCCGATCAAGAATCTGTCAACGGCGCAACGTCTGGCAGGATTCCGCAAAACCGACCGCCCCGCGAGACGTCCTGCTGCCCATGCGAGCGGGAGGACTCAACGAAAGATCCAACCCGGACAACCGAACCGGAGGGACGTGTCTGCCGGTTCGCTCACGACCACCCCTCGCAGCCAGTTGTGCTGCCTTCTTTCTCGAATCCGCAGCCCGATTAAGTCTAGCTATGTAGAGTTAGCTGGGTGCGAGCTTCCCGGAGACCCTCCCGTCAGACGACAGCGGTCCTGCAGGCGTTCGAGTCGCAGCCGAGCGCGTGGCGCTACGGCTACGAGTTTATCGGCGACCTGCGCATCAAGTCGGGCTCCTTGTATCCGATCTTGATCCGGCTGACCGAACGAGGGTGGCTCGAGACCCGATGGGAGACCGACATGCCACTGGGTCGCCCGCCCAGACATCTGTATCGGTTGAGCCCTCAGGGCCTGGCGTACGTCCGCGCCCACCTGCGGTCAGCACGGGCAGCGACTCGGCGACCCGGATTATTGGAGGCGTGAGATGGTGATCGATCTTGTCGTACTTGTGGCGCTGGTCGTCGCGTGTTGGCTCGCCGCGACCACGCTCAGGGTCGCGATTGAGCGTCGCGATCCGAGTGTTGATCATGACCTGCCCAGCGTGCTGTTGAGGCTGGCATGCCGCCGTCTGCCCGCTGACCGGAACGAATGGGGACGCGCCCTCGGCGCTGAGCTTGCCGCGATCGACAGTCGTAGCGACCGGTGGAGCTTCGTGCTCGGCGGTGTCCGGACCATGATCGGTGGCCGGCTGGCAGGTCGACTGGATCGACCTAGCCTGGCCGCCTTCCTTGGCGCCGTGGCCGTTTGTGCGGGGCTGGTCGTGGCCAGTATCGCCGCCTATCCGAGCCTGATCATGAATGCGCGAACGCCCACATTCCTGATCGTCGTCGCGCTCGTCCTCGGCTGCTACGCGGTGCCCGCGGTGGCTGAGGCTCGCGCCGCGGCGCAGAATCGCCAATCATCAGCCCCTGGCCGTCGCTGGGCTGTGCTCACTGGACTGGCGGTTGGTCTGGTCTGGGCCCTGTTCGCGTCGGGTTGGCTGAACCTCCACGGCTGGCCGCTGATCGCGGTCGCCGCGCTTCCCACAGCGACCGGCGCGTTGTCCGCCCGCCGGCCGGGCGGTCTGCGCGTCGGCATCGAAGTCGTCCGGCCGATGGCGGTAGTCGCCGGACTGTCCGCCTTCATCCTGTCGACCCTGCAAGCGCTGGTCACCGCCAACGGTCCCTATGACACCGGCCAGCTCGATGAAGCGGCAGGCCACGGCCACGCCAGCGTCGCCACCTACTGGATGGGAGAAGGACTGGCCGCCTCGCTGCTCTTGTTGCTCGTCGTCCCGTTGTGCACCGTCCTGTGTGGAACGATCGGCGCCATCATCGGTCAGATCCGCCGACCAGCTCACTCACGCTAACCATCCCCCCTGGCCCCCCGCTAGAAGATCGGGTTCGAGCACAGGTCGGAACCTCGCTACTCGGCGCACGCTCGTCCTGGGGCTCCCTTGCGGGCTGTTGACCGCGATCCACGTGGTCTTGGCCATCACCCCTAACCAGGAGCATTCGCCTCCCTCGAATAGGTGCTGTTGCCAGCAATAAGCACCGGCACTGATCTGCCCAAAATCGGCACCGTTGGGCTCGAGTCGACGCCGTCCGGCGCCCCCGCGGCGATGGACTGCCTGGTCAGAGCTGTGCCGTCTCGTCTCATCCGATGAACGAATCGCGCATCAGATGAGCGGAGGTGTGACCGATGGCGGTCGACGCTTCTGGCCGCGGTGGGCCAGTGTCGGAGGGCGCGTCGCCTTAAGGGGACTGGTACGTCGGACGACTCCTGCGGTCGCTGGATCGGTCCGTCCCGCCGGTACCTCTACGTCCTCCGTCTTTTGGGTCCCTTGGGTGCCTTGGGCGGCTGCTCGCTGACATAGGCCAGTGCCGAAGCGATCCAGGCTTCCAGCTGATCCGATCGGGCTGCACCAGGAAGACTCACATACCCGTTCATCGGCCGCTCCGAGGGGCCGAATGACGTACCGCCAGCGGCTCGGACCTGATCTTGGTCGGCGGGTCTGAGCTTGACCCCGATCTCCGACCCGAACAATCCCATGAACATGTTGCCCTGAATGAATGCTCCCAGGTTGCCGAACATCGGCTTGATTTCAATCCGAGGGTCCTCGGGCACGAGGTGCCGGAAGCGCTGCTTGTCCGCGTCGGTCGGTCGTGGAATCTGCATAGTGATCACCCCCGGTACGGGCAACTCTATTAGGTTTCGACATCGATGTAGCGAGTGGAGTGCGCGTCGATGGCGATGACGCAGAAGGTGTGCTCGCCGCGGTGGAGCAGCGGATGGCAGCCACGGGCTGCTCGGGAAGATCGTCGACTTGCGCTGAGCCGCACAACCGTAGGAAGGAGCTGCATGGACAACCCATTCGGCCGGGTGGCAGGTGCACCCGGCCGACGCGTTGCTGGAGAGTGTCGGGCCGACGGCGTAACGTCAGTCCGGTCGGTCCTGTCAGCCTTGTGGAGGGCATCGTGGCGAACCTCGTCGTGCATTTCGAGATCCATGCGTCCGAGCCGCAGCGGCTCATCGAGTTCTACACCGAACTGCTCGGCTGGAAGTTCACGCAGTTCGGCGACATGCCGTACTGGTCCATCGAGACCGGTGAGGGATCCATCGGGATGAACCGCCCTGGCAGTGGCATCAACGGCGGCCTCACCCAGCGTCAGGGTCCGCCTCCGGAGCCCGGTGCGGCAATAAACGGCTGCAACTTTGTCGTCGGTGTCGACGGCAGCATCGATGAGCTCTTCGCGAAGGGACTGCACTTGGGCGGCGCCGAGGCTCTGCCGCTGGCGGACATGGCGGGCGTCGGCCGCGTCGGCTATCTCCTCGACCCCGACGGGAACGTGTTCGGGCTCATCTCGCCTGTGCTGTCCGACGGCACGGACGTGACGAGCAGCTGAGCGGATTACCGGCGGGAGGTTTGCGCCATGCATGCCAACAAGGGCGACCATCTCGTGGTGGAGGGCAACAAGGTCGGCCTCCAACCCCGGGAGGGCGAGATCGTGGAAGTGCGGGGAGAGCATGGCGCTCCGCCGTACGTGGTGCTCTGGGCCGACGGTCACGAAGGCCTGACATACCCGGGTCCGGACGCGCACCTGCGCCCGGAGGAGTAGCTCCCGGTCGCCGTATTACGGCTGGGCGTTGCAGCTGCTCGGTATCGCCGCGACGCTGAGGATTCGTGCCGGATCAGTCGGTCTGTTGCCCGCAGAGTGAGCAAGGCGCCGTCAACGGGTTAACTGCGACTACCTGCCCTCGACACCACATATCGCCGACGACGGGTCTCCGCGCCATACATATGAATCATAAACGTTCCACCTTCAGATCCGACTACCACCGGTCACCTCCAGCTTGCCCATTAACGGCCCCAACGAATGCCATCAGCAGGACGCTCGGCGTCGAGGAAGATCATGCCCCGCTCGTCGTCGGTCGTGCGGGACGCACGCAGTGATGGTCGGTGCTGCGGGATGTGCCGCGGGGAACTGCCGCCGAGCCCCGGCTATCACCGCAGGTCGGCTCCGGGCGGACGGATGGAGCAGTCTTGGCGGGCCAATCCGACGGCACCGGTATCAAAGGCTTAGTACCTTGGAGGGCAAGGACACGTGCTTGTAACGCCCCCAACCTAGGCGATGTGGTCGCACCGGTGGACAAGAAGGAAGTAAGGCTGACGATTATCGCTTCGGCTGTCTTGGTCGGCGTGCCGCTGATCGCCAACGCCCTCCACGATCTTCTATCAGGCCGTTGGGATGAGCACCACGATGATCGACTTCCCTCAGACAGAGGCGCTACTTCGACGCCTCACCTGGGCGGAAGACCCATCGAGCAATTAGTCGCGGATCTACGCCGGCTGCGCGTAGCGGTTGCGACCGACCAGCAGCGTTCGGCGACACATCAACTGGCGAACCGGGTCGCATACGACCAGCTGTTGATGCAGGCCTGCGCGATGTTGGACATCCCCCATGACCTCGGGAAGAGGACGGCCGGCCCGGAACGCGACATCGAACGGATACGGATTGAGGCCGAGCTGGAACGAGCCGGCATCGTGCTCTCAGCCCGCCGCTGATCCCGCTGATTCCTGCCGTCAACGTGCGCGGACAAGCTCGGTCACCCGTCCGCCGCGGCTCTGTGCAGTTGAGATAGTCGTCTTGGCCGCATCGCGTGTCGCTCAACCCGATCGGCTTCGACGCCGACCCGACAACTCCGAGGCGGTGTCAGTAGACGCCGACGACGTGACGACCGCTCCAGAATCCCACGGCGCGGCTTCGTCGGCCACGATCGTCCGGCAGGTCCACGAACGGCTCACCAGTGCCGCAGCCACCCTCCGCCCCTCCGCCGACGAGCATGACCGCTCCGCGAACACCGAAAGCGAGCATGACAATGACCGGTTGTCCTCGCAGACCGCCGACACGCGCGTGCAGCACAGCCGCGGGGAAGACCTGCGACGCGGCGTCCGGCCAGACGACTCCGAACGCGAGCGCTGAACGTCGCTGGCGGCCACACGGTCCCGGACACTGGCGACATTCGTCGGGCCGGTGGAGGTCGCGGCGGCGTGTTCGCGGCGCGGGCGGGCTTGCCGAACGGCCTCAGCCATGCCCTTCAACACCGCGGGCTGACAACCGATCGCATTGCCTTCAGGGTCCTTCACTTCGCGAGTTCGCTGATGGGATGGCCGCACCTGGACATGTTCTTCCCCTGAGGAACGAAAACGTTTAAGGTTCAACCCGGGGAAGTGCATCGCTGGGGGATCGAACATCCGGGGAGATCAGCCGGCCACGTCCGCGCCGGTCAAAGGGGAGCCGCGCAGCTGAGACGGGTCGGGTCACATCGATGCACGGGTGGGCCGCGGCGGCCGCTTGGGGATCCACTGCCGCGGCCTCACTTGTCTCGTCGTTTGTCCGCTGTGTCAGCACCAGCGGATGGAGGGCTGCCGGGAGAGTTCTGGGGGTTGACCGTCCTGGCAGCCACCGTCCATCGACGAGCGACCAGCGCGGTGGTTCCAAGTCATGGAGTTCACCGGTTTGGTCGTGAGGAAGTCGGGGGGTCTTCCTCGTGATGCGTTTAGCGTAGGGCCATCCGGGGCTGCCCCGGTACCGAATTGGTGGCGGCTTGAGGTCATGTCCTGAACAGGACAGGTATGAGCTGGCGAGGGCACCGGTTTCATTGACGCGGTTCATGCCGTGGTCTATGCCTGTGTTGGTGCGCAGCGCAAAGGGGGCAGGCATCCCCGGCGTGCCGCGTCATCGACGTCAGCCCGTTCGGTCGTCCTGTGGGGGAGCGGGTGGACGGAGTCGTCCACGGGTAGTCATCCGGCTCGAGGCGAAACCCGCCACGTCGATGGAGCCCGGAGGCGGAATTTGAGAAGGTATGCCGTTGCGATGGCCGTGATGGTGGCGGTTGCCGCCTGCAGTAGCGGCGGCGGCGCCGAACCAGACCCGTCTGCTGCCGCGCCGACCGCGTCCAGCCGGTCAGCTGCGGTGACGTCTGCAGCGCCGCCGGCGACCTCCCCGACCCCTGGCACGGCGCAGACGGCCACCTCGAGCCCGTCGCCCCATCAGCTGGAGTTGCCTCGCGGTGGCCGCAAGGTCTTCCCCCGGTATCGACTGGTCGGGTATGCCGGCTTGACCGGCGCCGCCACCCTGGGCCGATTGGGCACCGGGCCGTTGGATCAGCGGGTGGCCGAGTTGGAGAAACGTGCTCCGTCCTACCGTGCCGGCCGTGACATTCTGCCGGTGCTGGAGGTGATCGCGACCGTCGTCCAGGCCAGTCCCGGCAGGGACGGGACGTACCGGGTCCGGATCAACGATGACCAGATCAAGACCTATCTCCGGGCGGCGCGGCGTCACCGGGCGCTGCTGTTGTTGAACATCCAACCCGGCCGCTCAGAGTTTCTGCCCGAGATGAAGGCCTACCGCAAATGGCTGACCGAGCCCGACGTCGGGATCGCCCTCGACCCCGAATGGGCGATGGACCCCGGACAGGTGCCCGGACGCGCGTACGGACACACCACCGGCGCCGAGCTTGACCGCGTCGCCGCCTACCTGTCCGACCTCACGCAAGCCCACGACCTGCCGGAGAAGGTGCTGGTCTACCACCAGGTGGCGCGCAGCGTGGTCCGCCGCGAGAGCCGGCTGAGACCGCATCCGGGTGTGGCGGCGATCAAGTCCGTCGACGGTCTCGGCCCGCCCGGCCCGAAGGTCACCACCTACCGGGCCGTCAACCGCACCACCCCGACGTTTGTCCACGCCGGGTTCAAACTGTTCTTCACCGAGGACCGCCGCAACCACGGCCGGCTGATGAGCCCACGCGAAGTCCTCGCCCTCCACCCACCGCCCGAGTACGTCATGTACGAATAAACGCCGCACCCCTCACGCCGTGACCTCGGCGCCCTACGTTCCCCTACGGGCTGACCGTCTGCCGGCCTGTACGGGTGATGAGCATCGGTTGTTCAGTGTCGGCGAGGGTGCGGAGCAGGACCTCCACCACAAACGGCGGCCACCCAGCCGCGACAGTGACCGGAGCACCATCTCCCCTGATCGCCGACACGGTGCGGATGTACGGGCGGGCGGTCGAGCATCCGGCAGAGCAGTCCAGACCAACGGCATCCTGAACGCGCGGTTCGCCGGCCGACACCGTCGATGACCGGCCACGGGCGCGGTGCCTCCGTCAGCGCCGAAGAAGCGCCCCTCACGGGCTAGACATCGGCCGGCTGGCTGGAGCCCGCCGCATGTTTCGGCTGACGATCCCGATCAACCCCGGGGAGCACGGAAGTCAGATGCTCGTTCTCCGTTACGCGCGACCGCAGCCCGAGGATGTGACTGATGGTGCGCCGTTGGTAGTTCTACATTCCTCGCACGGTGGACAGATCAGTCCCCTAGGCTGAGCGACGCTGCGCCGCGTTTCCCCTTACCCGGCGCTGCCTGAGGAAGGCACGCCCCGGGGTCCCCAACTGGGGAGGTGCTCGTCAGGGGAAGCCGCCTGCCGGGGGGCAGGCGGCTTTCACCCGGCGACACTTGACCGCATCCGAACCGCGTCACGGCACTCCTCAGACCTGGCCGCGGCCGCCGTCTTGGCCGATCCAGCTCCCTCGCCGGACCTGACATATTCGCCCTTAACGCGATGGGGGGAGGGTGCTGCCGGAGAAAGCGCCCGACCTGGCTCGGCCACTCCGTCAGCGATGACGATGGACTCGTTAACGGTGACCGTTCCGCAAGAGGACGCACGACCGACCCACCACGGTGGCCTAATGGGCGCAGTTTGGGAAACCATTCCGCTGTTCGTTTCGGGGCGCTTCGCGCAGCAGGGGGATCGGGCACGCATCCCTTCCCTTCCGGCTGCCCTTTCGGACCTGTGCC